>NZ_PYHV01000037.1:0-4084 GCF_004766475.1 Pseudoalteromonas sp. KS88 | reverse complement strand
TTATTGATTTGCCTAGTACCAATGTAGACCAGAACGCCTCAGCAACGACCGTAGCATTACCCATGAGTGCCGCAGCAGCAACAGCGGAAGGTGCGACGACACGAACATCACTGGGTGCTATAGTTGGCAGAGCGTTAGGTCTTGGTCTGGGACTTCTAACTTACTCACCTGAGCTTGCGGACGGGACGCTTCCTCCCAGTATGCTTGCAGAACAAGAAGCGCACTCAAAAGAAATGGGGAGGCAGCTAGGGATGGCTATTAGCGAGGCCCACGCTAGGAATGAGGACTTTATTACCATATTTAGAAGTGCATCCCCTACGGAGTCTGCCGACATACGCTCATCAACCGTGTTCAGATACGGCCCTAGCGGATTCCCGAAACAGTTTACACTTAATTACACTGACGCAGCCGCATTTCAAAAAGTACTTCCAGTACTAGAGGGGAGCAATTCGAAATACAGTATATTCTCAGCACGCATATCTACTAGAGTTGCAGCTAGACTATACCCAAATACAGATGCAATAAATGGTAGGTCGTTTTTGTATTTGACTGCATCATCACCATCTCAGTTAAACCAAGTTAATACTAGCGCTAAAAGATACGGCGGAATTCAGGAGCTAAGGTAATGCAGCAATCAATAAAGAAAATGACAGCGGAAGTTAAGGTGAGCCACTTAAGCTATGACAGCGGCGAAAATACATACAAGCTAGTTGATGATACGAGGTTTACAGTGCGATTCAAAGATAGGAGCAGTATTGGAATGCTGTCAGCTTTAAGTCCTAGCGTGATACTTAAAGGGCAGTCCGGCTCTGGACTGCTAACAATTATTTCACCCGAAATGCTCGGCGAGGACTTTTTAAGCGAAGGCGTTGCAATCATTGAATTGCTGGGTGTTGTCGTTGCAGAATGCAAGTTCGAGAAATATGAGATAGAAGATATCCCACTTTAAGGTGAGTGTTGATGGGTAGTGATAAAAGCCACTACCCATCATCACAGCTTCGTACCAACCTCAGCATTGCTAGCAACCTCCATCATCAAGCCATCCGTATAAATCTTTCCTACTTTCGACTATAATCTCGAAAGTTATGGAGAGCCAGATGAGTAATATCAGCAACTTAGAAGATTACAGAAGAAAATAAAAAGGACACCCACCCTAAAGTTTCTTCAGACCAGAGGTTTGTTAGGGCTGCTGCAAATCAAGGGGTTGTGCTTGATTCATATATTCATAGCCCTCACTCGTTTTAGAAAGGGAAAATAAAGTAATGAAGATATGTTTATGGGACATGGTAGGCGCAGGTTTAATTATTCAGGCTAAATCTAATTGCCTCTACTTTAACCAGACTGGAGGGACAGCTTGCTTTCATTCTGAAATGGAAGGGTATTTTGTTCCTTTCAATTTTGATTGCGACCCTTATGATTTTGAATCTTCTCTAGAATATAAATTAAGTCAGCTTTTTAAAAACTCAGAATCAGTTAGTACAAAGTTGGCAATGTCTATAGATAAGCTATTGCAAAATAACCCTGAAACAAACGGAATTTCAGTTGATACTACAAAGCTAGAAGATTCAATTGAGTCATGGGTATACGTAATTATAAAGAGCACGGAGAGTAATCCTATAAGTTGTGAAAATGAGATGAAGGGTATCTTAACTTGGTCTAATAGTGACTAATTGTAAACAAGCTAAAAGGATGGCCTCGCTTGTGTAATAGAGCAGGTTCAATTACCGTGTAAAGGCTATCAAGTGCGCGGCTTATCCCAGTAGAACTGCGCACTTGCTAACAGCAGACTGTGCAATCAGTGTAAGTGCCACTAATTTAGTGGGGCTGGCTCAAATAGCTAGCTCTGCTGTTTTTAAGTGACACTGCTTACTGAGATAACATGAAGGCTGTGCTGATTTTATATGCTCAATAAAGCTAATATTTACGAGAAAGATATCTCATTCGTTTAAGTAAACGAGATAAATGCGGATTTAATTTCTTGTCAGGATTTTGTTGATAATCTTGAAAGTAAATAAAAAGACACCCACCCTAAAGTTTGTATTTTTTATATTTTCAACTAACTTTCAATTAGTGCAAAAAACAAACAGGGTGATACATGGCAATTGCAAGAAAGCGTCAAGTAAGTTTGGTTGATACAAAGTATTATCACTGTATTTCACGTTGTGTTCGACGTAGAAACCAAAATAAAGAAGACACCCATCCTAATGTTTGTATTTTTTATATTTTCAACTAACTTTCAATTAGTGCAAAAAACAAACAGGGTGATACATGGCAATTGCAAGAAAGCGTCAAGTAAGTTTGGTTGATACAAAGTATTATCACTGTATTTCACGTTGTGTTCGACGTGCTTTTTTGTGCGGTGAAGATCGTTTTACAGGTCAGTCTTTTGAGCATCGCAGAGGCTGGGTTGAAGATAAACTGTTAGAGTTAGGCAAGGTATTTTGCATTGATGTGTGTGCTTATGCAGTCATGAGTAACCACACTCATTTAGTGCTGTATGTTGATGATAAAAAAGCGGAGCGGCTAAATGATAAAGCGATTGTTATTCGCTGGCACAAGCTGTGTAAAGGCACCATACTTACGCAAAGATATTTACAAGGTGAGAAGCTAAGTAAAGCTGAACTTATCTTTTTTAATCAAACGGTCAAACAGTATCGCGAACGCTTATCAAGTATTAGCTGGTTTATGCGGTTGCTAAATGAACATATAGCGCGTAAAGCGAATAAAGAAGATAACTGTACAGGCAGGTTCTGGGAAGGACGGTTCAAGTCACAAGCGCTTCTTGATGAAGCAGCATTGGCAGCCTGTATGGCATACGTTGATTTAAATCCTATCAGGGCAAAAATGGCAAACACGCCAGAAGAGTCATCACATACGAGTATTCAAAAACGCATTGAAAGCGCAACAAAAAGCAAGCAACCAAAAAAACTATTGCGTTTTGCTGGCATGCCACGTCAAATCATGCCAAAAGGGTTACCGTTTGAACTTAAATCCTACCTTGAACTAGTTGAATTAACAGGGCGTTGTATACGAGAAGGCAAACGCGGGTATATTGAAAGCACACATTTACCTTTACTAGAAAGAGTGAATATATCCTCAGAAAACTGGTTAAAACTGACCACGCAATTTACGCGCGTATTTCATGGCGCAGTAGGTAGGAGGACCTCACAAGAGAGTTACTGTGAAAACTTGAACAGAAAACGGCGTAGCAACGTTAGCAACAGCGAAAAGCTACTGGCATAAAGTTTAAAAGTCTTCGATAAAGAATTAAAACTGCATTCATGCAGTTGTTTTCGTGCGTGTAATTTAGGTTTAACAGTGATAAACACTCGCTTAATGAACGATGAGCGAGTGATAATAGAAAAAGAGATAAGTTTTAGCCCAAAATGGTAAACTTAATAGCACTGTTATATTTGCTCAATTAAAGTGGCTGTCTAGTTTATTTAGCGGTAATAAGCCAAACCACAGGTGAAGGGGCCACAATTCGTTATACACACCGTGACCGCCTAGGCAGCGCACGGGTATTTACCGACCACAACGGTTATGCCATAGCACAGCGTAATTTTGACCCATTTGGAAAACCTAGGCTGGCAAGTGGCGACTTAAAGGCGTATGGCAATTCAAAGCTTGATGATTTAGAGGATGCCAAAACAAGAAGAGGCTTTACTGACCACGAGCATTTAGATAATGTAGAGCTGATCCATATGAACGGGCGGGTGTACGATTATAATCTTGGGCGGTTTATGTCTGTAGACCCTGTTATTCAAAGCCCAACGAATAGCCAGAGTATTAACCCTTATTCTTACATAATGAATAACCCGCTCAGTGGCACTGACCCTACAGGTTATACCGCCGAATGTAATGATAGTGGCGTATGTGATATCGGCAATATAAAGATGGATGACGTTGAAAGTATTCAAGTCACCAAAAATGGTAATATGGTTGTTAACACAAACGATGACAACTCTTACCAAGTTGAATCAATAAATGGTGCTGATGTTGGTGGTAAGTTCTCAGTAGGTAATAACTCACCTATGGATATTAACAGTCAACAACAAAATGCTAAAAATGACCCTTTGGCTCA
>NZ_PYHV01000004.1:87377-250146 GCF_004766475.1 Pseudoalteromonas sp. KS88 | reverse complement strand
AGTTTAAAGCCCAATGTATAATCTCGTTGAGTACGCTTAGTGCCTTTAGTTTCGGTGGTCTTCATAAATAAGTCCTAAATGTGTAAACACATTTCAGGACAAGACAAAATAATAAACAAAAAAGCCCTGCGGATGCAGGGCTTTAATATAAATGGTGCCTCGACCCGGAATCGAACCAGGGACACGAGGATTTTCAATCCTCTGCTCTACCAACTGAGCTATCGAGGCACTTAAACAGTGCTGATTTAATGATATGACTATCAATAAACCTAAATAAATGGTGCCGACTAACTGAGCCGAGCGGATAACTTAAATGAATTACTGATTACAAGTCAGTTGCTCTGTTCAAATTATCGAAATAAATGGTGCCGACTAACCGAGTCGAACGGATAACTTAAATGAATTACTGATTACAAGTCAGTTGCTCTGTTCAAATTATCGAAATAAATGGTGCCGACTAACCGAGTCGAACGGTTGACCTACTGATTACAAGTCAGTTGCTCTACCAGCTGAGCTAAGTCGGCACACTAAACTGTGTGCTATGGCACATATCAATTTTGAAGATTGATTAACTTTTTTAATTAAAAAAGCCTCGCTATTGCGAAGCTTTTAATTAAATGGTGCCTCGACCCGGAATCGAACCAGGGACACGAGGATTTTCAATCCTCTGCTCTACCAACTGAGCTATCGAGGCACTTAAACAGTGCTTGTTAAATGTTCAATTAAACAAATAACGAAATAAATGGTGCCGACTAACTGAGTCGAACGGATAACTTAAATGAATTACTGATTACAAGTCAGTTGCTCTGTTCAAATTATCGAAATAAATGGTGCCGACTAACCGAGTCGAACGGTTGACCTACTGATTACAAGTCAGTTGCTCTACCAGCTGAGCTAAGTCGGCACACTAAACTGTGTGCTATGGCACGTGTCAATTTTAAAGATTGACAACTTAATAAATGGTGCCTCGACCCGGAATCGAACCAGGGACACGAGGATTTTCAATCCTCTGCTCTACCAACTGAGCTATCGAGGCACTTAAACAGTGCTTGTTAAATGTTCAATTGAACAGATAACTAAATAAATGGTGCCGACTAACCGAGTCGAACGGATAACTTAAATGAATTACTGATTACAAGTCAGTTGCTCTGTTCAAATTATCGAAATAAATGGTGCCGACTAACCGAGTCGAACGGTTGACCTACTGATTACAAGTCAGTTGCTCTACCAGCTGAGCTAAGTCGGCACACTAAATCGTGTGCTTTGGCACGCGTAATAACGTCTATATTTTCATTTAAACACTATTACTAAATAATGGTGCCTCGACCCGGAATCGAACCAGGGACACGAGGATTTTCAATCCTCTGCTCTACCAACTGAGCTATCGAGGCAGCTTCAGATTTAACTAAAAACCACATGGATTTTTAGAACACTTCCCAAGCATTCTTCTGACTGAGCTGTTTGGGCGTGCGGCGTATTAAACTGGTTTTGCCCTTGCAAGTCAACTTTTTTTTTGTAGAGTCAAACTGTTTGAACAGTTTTACACCAATGTGATTAATTAACACAAGAAATGTTGCTTTTTAGAGCGCTTTTAAAGGTTTAAATGTATTAAAGCGCTTTTTTAACGAAATATCATGTAAATTTCATTTTAATGAACATTAACCAGTGAATTATTTCTGGTAAATGATAGGATTAATTTTCAGTACAAAGCCGCTATTTGGCCGCAGTTAATAATGATAATAATTGGAAAATAAATGCAAAGTAAATTTTCTTCTCCGGTGAAAGGCTTGTTGCCACTTATAATAGTCATAAACCTTGTTGTAACTACAATCGCACTAGCTGCTTTCGCTTTCTATCCCTCTGAGCAAACCAGTAAGCTTGCACCTAAAGAACCTGTTAGCTTAGTTGATTTATCTGAAAAGCTCGCCTCACCTCTGGTTACTGCACTGACAGAGCCTGGGCAAAATAGAGCCGCTAAATTACTTAATGTAAGCGCTGCGTTTGGCTCTGAGTTTGAATATCACTTATATAGATATGGTGTAAATTCACCAACAGAGTTAGTTTATTCAACGACTAAACCAGCGATTGAGCCATTGATGCTTGATTTACACACGCCTAATAAAAATACGGTTTACAAGCAATTAAAGTTAAATGACCAGCCTGTTGGTGAGTTAATTATCAAAAGAGTAATACCCAAAGACTCTGTAATTACTTCTGAGTCTTCCTCACTATCGTTAATTCTAGCTCTGTCTGCACTTGTGTGTTTAATTATTTTTTCTCTATTCATAAATGCTTATATTAATGTAAGAATTCGTAAATCAACCAATACGTTGGCTCTTGAATTACAATCAATAACAGAATCATCAGATTACAATAAAACCGTAGATGAAGGACTCGACGTTGGTTTAGATAATGTTGCTCAAAACGTCAATTTGTTGCTAGGCCAAGTACAAACAGCCATAAGTAATAACCGAGTAGCTCAATCAGATCTAGAAAAATTACAAAGTAGCCTAGAAACCGAAGTTCATAATAGAACGCTAGCACTTGAAAAAGCGACACACAGCGCTGAACAAGCTAGTGAAGCAAAAACAACTTTCTTAGCAACCATGAGTCATGAGATTCGCACTCCTATGAATGGTGTTATTGGTACCATTGATTTATTAAGGCAAACCGAGCTTGACGGTGCTCAGCATAGATTGAGCACAATAATCCGTGACTCAGCGTTCTCTTTGCTTGGCATTTTAGATGATATTCTAGATTTCTCTAAAATTGAGGCGGGTAAATTAAACATCGATACAACCCCTTTCTCTGTTACAGATACCATAGAAGAAGTTGCTCGTGTTCTTTCTTCTATTGCTAAAAAACGCCAACTAGATCTTGAGCTATCCATTGCACCGGATATCCCTACAAATTTAATAGGTGATACCATTCGAGTGCGTCAGGTACTTTATAATTTATGCAGCAATGCTATAAAGTTCACGAGTACTGATGAGTCGCGCCGCGGCCATGTTCGCATTGGTGTTGAGGTTGCGCAAAATACGACAGACCATTTTACCCTAAGGTTTACCGTGAGTGATAACGGTAAGGGAATGAGCCAAACTCAGTTAAGAGAAATATTTAGCCCGTTCATTCAAGCTGAAAACTCTATTACGCGTGAGTACGGTGGAACAGGGTTAGGATTATCTATTTGTAAAAGCCTGACTGAGTTAATGCTGGGCACTATATCTGTGTCTAGTGATGTTGGTATTGGCAGTGAGTTTATCGTTGAACTACCTTTTAGTACTGAAAGCACCATTAATTATGCCCATAAGAACACATTAAAAGGCAAGCATGTCGCTCTTGTAACCAACGACTCATCAAGAAGACAAACATTAAGCCGTTACTTATCATTTATGGGAGCCAATACACATTACGCACAATCAATTTCTGAAATAGAAGAAATTCAAGAACACAGTGAGTTGATATGGGTTCTTGATGGTATCGAGTCTATTGATAAAACAAACTCACTATTACGCCGATTAGTCTATACGTTAGAAGATTATAACCAGCAAGTTGTGGTTTTAAGTAAACTTGATGAAGCTGCGATTAATCATAAAAATATCTTTTATCTCAATGCCACTCCGTTATGTAAGTCAAGTTTTATGATCTCAGTACTTGTAGCGGCTGGACTACATACCCCCAAAAAAATAAAACAGGTAAAAACCCTCAATAACTTCTTGAATATAGAGCAAGCAAGAAGCGAGAATAATTTGGTTTTATTAGTTGAAGATAATCTTTTGAACCAGCAAGTATTAACAGATCAACTTCACTTATTAGGGTTTGGTGTAGAAGTTGCTGACAATGGTGAGGAAGGGCTTAAAATTTGGCGCAAAGAACGCCACATGCTTATTTTAACTGACTTACATATGCCAAAAATGTCTGGCTACGATATGGTTGAAAAGATCCGAGAAGAGGCATCTGAGTTAGACGACATAAACGCACAACCGTATATTATTGCAATAACGGCAAATGCACTTAAAGGCGAAAAAGAACGCTGTTTAAATGCGGGTATGAACGATTATATAACTAAACCCGTTGAACTGAATGCTCTGGAAAAGCTACTTAACAATTGGCGAGATAAAAACCAAGAAGACTCCGCTTTGCCGGCCGTCGAGGAAATGAAAGGCCCTTCGGCACCAATTGATATGGACAAACTTTCTCAATACGTTAATAACGACGAAGCAAAACAGATTCGCTTTTTCAAAATGTACATTGAGCAAAGTAGCGTGCTAGTTAAGGACATTAATAGCGCAGTGATTATTAATGACACGCAAAGCATAGCTCAAGCTTGCCATCAATTAAAATCAATCTCGACAACTATTGGTGCAGAAAGTATTGCAAAACTAGCCATAGATTTTGAAACACATTGTAATCAACAAGATTTAACGAGTGATGAGCTAATTGAGCTTAGGGATAACTTAGAGATTGAGTATTCGCGGGTTGCTCAGTTTTTAAAAGAACAGATAAAAAATGCTGACGAAGACATTTAATTTTTGAACAAAACAAATAAAAGGGCTGACAGCCCTTTTATTTTAACAAAGCTAAAAGTTACTTTTCAGGTGGTCGATAACCTTCTATCTCAACATCTTTATTCTCAAACAAAAAGCCAACCATCTGCTCTTCTAAAAATGTACGATGTTCAGGGTCCATCATGTTTAGGTGTTTTTCATTAATCAGCATCGTTTGCTTGTGTTGCCACTGTCCCCATGCTTCTTTTGAAATATTGTTAAAAATCTTTTCACCCAGCTCACCAGGGTAAAGCTGGTAGCCAAGACCATCCGCTTCTTTTTGTAACTTTTGACAAAATACTGTGCGTGCCATGATAGACCTCTTATACGCTTAAATTTAATTACACCTAGTTTAAACTATTGTAGCGATTTGTTTAACTAGCTTTTTAGTTGGCGCAGCTAAACCAACCTCAATTGATTGATCAAGTGGATACCAAACGAGTTGACGTTCATTAACTACATCAGGCATTTTATTAACTTTAAGCACATGGGGGTTAATCGTTAATTCAAAATGCGAGAACACATGAGTAAACGGCTCAACTTCTTTGGTAATTAACTCAAGTCCCTGTTGCACTAAAAAAGCATCCAACTGGCTTTTTTGTTCAAATTCAAAAAAGCTAAACAAGCCACCCCAAATACCAGAGTTAGGTCTTTTTTCCATTAATACTTGGTCATCACATTGGATAATTAATTGATGACAGGCTTTTTTAGGCACTGCTTTTTTTGGTTTTGAATGAGGGAACTGCTTAACGACCGAGTTGTTAAATGCCTTACAACGGCTGTTAAGTGGGCATGGTTCACAGTCAAACTTACTTCGTGAACATAAGCTTGCACCTAAATCCATCATTGCCTGATTAAACTCAGTAACGTTATCTTTTGGGGTCAGTTGTTCTGTTAATTGCCATAGTAGGTTTTCAACCTTTTTAACCCCATACCAGCCTTCAACCATAAAATAACGAGCCAACACGCGCTTAACGTTACCATCTAATATTGGATGATGTTGGCCAAGAGATAATGATAAAACAGCGCCGGCTGTTGAGCGCCCTATTCCTGGTAACGCTATCACTTCGTTTATGCTGGTTGGGAATACACCACCGTATTGGTCACGCACTATTTTAGCGGTTTTATGTAAGTTGCGTGCTCTGGCGTAATAACCTAGCCCAGTCCAATGATGCAGCACAACATCTTCATCTGCATCCGCCAAAGCAATAATATCGGGGAAGCTTGCCATAAACTTTTCAAAATAAGGAATAACTGTAACAACTTGAGTTTGCTGTAGCATTACCTCAGACACCCAAACTTTATAGGGTGTTTTATTCAATTGCCATGGTAAGGTTTTACGCCCATGTAACTGATACCAATCAACTACTTGCTGTGAAAACCAGCTTGCGTCAGTGTTGTTTAACTTCAAAATAACTACTTTTATAACTCTACCCTTGATAGCGGGCAGTCTATTGCAGTGAGTTAAAATATCAAGTTCTAAACATACTAAAGGATAAAACCTTGTGATCAAGCTCACGGTCGGGGATAATACGCCACCATTTTAAACATGTTGTTTTCATCAGGCCAAAATATATGAGTGATTCAAGTAACGATAACCTTGAGCAAGCAAAGCAAGAAGGTAAATATATCCGTACAATTCGTAGCTTTGTTAAACGCGAAGGTCGTTTAACCAAAGGACAAGCAGCAGCAATTGAAAAGTGCTGGCCGACGATGGGCCTTGAGCATCAAAACGGCATGCTTGATTTAGCTCAAGTTTTTGGCAATGACAATGATGTTGTTTTAGAGATTGGCTTTGGTATGGGTAAGTCATTAGTTGAAATGGCTAAAAACGCACCACATTTAAACTTTATTGGTATCGAAGTACACCGCCCAGGTGTTGGTGCATGTTTAATGGACGCAGATGAAGCTGGTGTAACCAACTTACGTGTTTTTGAGCATGATGCTGTTGAAGTCCTAAGAGACTGTATAGCTGATGGCGCTCTTAGTAAACTGCAGTTGTTTTTCCCTGATCCATGGCATAAAAAACGTCATCATAAACGTCGTATTGTACAACCTGCATTTGTTGAAAGCTTACGTAGTAAATTAAAGCTTGGTGGTGTTTTTCACATGGCAACAGATTGGGAAAACTACGCAGAGCATATGCTTGAAGTAATGCAAGCTGCTGAGCACTATAAAAATCAATCAGATACCAATGATTATGTACCTCGTCCTGATTTACGCCCACTTACTAAGTTTGAACAACGTGGTCATCGCTTAGGTCATGGTGTATGGGATTTAATGTTCGAACGCATTAGCTAAGCAACAACCAATTTAATTAAATAAACTTAAGGTAAAGCCATTTATGAGCGCATTAACCAACCCAAGTTCATTATTACTGCGAAATAGCGAGTCACTCAATGCTGAGTCTATTTTGGTGGTTAACTTTGTGCAAGATGGCTTTTTATCTCAACTTAAAAGTTTAAATCCTAAAAGTAACATCACAGCCTTTAGCTATAACCATGCAAATGGTGAGTTTGCTAAAAATATGAGTGGTATAGATGTATCCGTGAGCCATGAAATTGCCAACAAGCAATTTGATTTAGTGATTTACTATTACCCCAAAGCCAAGCCAGAGGCATTGATGACTCTGGATAACATTCGAGCAGTAATTAATGCAGATGCGGATTTACTTGTTGTTGGCGAAAATAAAAGCGGCGTTAAATCAATAGAAAAACAATTTAGCGCTAACTGTGAGTTCAGCCGTAAAATTGATAGCGCTCGTCATTGTGCCTTGTATTTATTTTCAGGCATTACACAGTCAGCTGAATTTAACATTAGTCGTTACCATAAACAGTTTACTGTTGATGTAGCTGAGGCACAATTTGCTGCAATAAGTATCCCTGGGGTATTTAATCACGGCGAACTTGATGCCGGCACTAAGATGTTACTAGAAAACGCACCGAACATTAAACATGGCCAAGTGCTCGATTTTGGCTGTGGTGCGGGTTTAATCGCAACCTTTTTAGGGCTTAAAAACGCCTCACTATCATTTGTTTGTTCTGATGTAAGTGCACTTGCTGCCTATGCCACAACACAAACTTTAGCGCTGAATAACATTAATGGTGAAGCCATCCTTAGTGATGGCCTTGCTAATGTCAAAGGTAAGTTTGATTTAATAATTTCTAACCCGCCCTTTCACACAGGTATTGCAACGGACTATACAATTGCAGAGCAATTTTTGAGTAATGCCAAACAACATTTAACAAAATCAGGCAAGCTAACCATAGTTGCAAACTGCTTTTTAAAATACCCGCCTATTTTAGAAACCCAATTTGGTGAATATCAAACTGTTCATAAAAATAATAAGTTTGCCGTGTATTCAAGCTAATTTAAGTACATAGTAAAAATTTTTATCGCTGCGTAAGGCTGCACCTATGTGCCGTGGTTATTCCCCATTTATGGGCGGTTAACTCTTAATACCTAAATGGGTGTAGGTAAAGAGTGTGAGTAGGATGCGGAAAATTTGCTCGGTTTTTACTTAGCTCACTAAGTTGCAAACCTCGCGCCGCGATTAAATCGCCCCTAGTTTGAACGAGTTTTAATCCACAAAGGCCAACAGACATTAAACAACTCAATAATTTTTTTGATATTTTTTAGTCTCTTTCCTTTGCTTTTGCTAGACTTAAAAAACTTACAATAACGACAGCATTCGGGCTTCATCTAAAAAATGCCTAAACCTCTACCACAAACCAGTATACGAAAAGCTCTTATCAGCGCTGTTATGCTGGTTACAGCATTATGCTTATCGTTATCGATTTCAATATCTACATATCTTGATGTTAAAGAGCAAAAACAATTAATTATTAGTAAACTTAACATTCTTGCCGAAATAATATCTTTTAATGCACAAATCACCGTTTTATTTGATGATAATAAAACTGAGCAGCAACGACTTAAGTCATTTGAGAGCATTCCTCTTGTAAAAAATATTCATATCTATTCTATAAATGAAATTTCCAACAAACCTGAGTTTTTTACTAGCTTTAATGCAAAGAAAACCCCGCCTGTTCCATTGCGTGTAGATAGTATTGATGAACTCAAAGAAGCAAGGATAACGGACAACCAGGTTGAGCTAATTAAGCCCATAATGTATGAGGGTGAAGTTAAGGGTTATGTATACATACGGGGCGGCTTAGAAAGGTTAAATGATTATATAAACAAAAAAATAATCATTGATATTCTCCTCACTTTATTTGTTTTAGTGCTGGTGTTTTTTGTCGCAAAACGTATTCAAAAACGGATCGCCAACCCAATTGATGATCTCAGCTTACTATTGCAAGATGTGTCAAAAAATCATAATTATAATGTTCGCGCACCAAAAACAAATATCAGCGAAATAAATATGCTCGCTAGTAGCCTCAACATAATGCTTACTCGCACTCAAAACCAAATTGAGCGCCACAAGAATGATAAACTTGAAATAAAACAATTAAACCAAAGCCTTGAAGAAAAAGTTAATCAACGCACGATTGCCCTACGTGAAGCGAACCAAGAGCTATTGAACACATTAGAAAGAATGCATCAGTATCAAAATCAAATTGTTGAAAGTGAAAAGATGGCTTCTTTAGGTCAAATGGTTGCTGGTGTTGCTCATGAAGTAAATACACCTATCGGGCTTGGTATTACAGGCTCTACTCTACTTAGAGATAAACTTAGCGAAATCAACAATGGATTCGAAAAGAAAACCCTCACCTCAACCCAGTTAAAACGCTTTATTGATGACGGCATTGAGAATCTAGATCTTATCTATCGAAATTTGAATCGAGCGGCTGAGTTAGTATCGAGCTTTAAAAAGGTTGCAGTAACCCAAGACGGTGAAATTAAGTCTGCTGTTAATGTTTACAACCTAATTTCAGATGTGCTTTTATCAATGCGTGCAGACATGCAACCCAAAGAACCTGAAGTAAAGGTTCATTGCCCAAGCGAACTAATCTTCGAAACGAAAGTCGGTCCATTACAACAAGTTTTACAGCAATTAATTAGCAATTCAGTAATTCATGGCTTTAAAGATAATATCGGTAATGAAATTGAATTCACCATTGAACGTAATGAGAGCAGTTTAATTATTAATTATCGAGACAATGGTGTTGGTGTTGACAAGACAATCAAGAAACGTATTTTTGACCCGTTTGTTACCACAAAACGAGGTGAAGGTGGCAGTGGCCTAGGTATGCATTTAGTTTACAACTTAGTTACACAAGCCCTTGGTGGAAACGTTTTTTACGACGAGAAGGATGACCGTGGAACCAGCTTTATTATTACTCTACCAACTGATGAAGCGAAAATGAAATGAGGATGAGAGCATTATTAATCTTATTAATATGTATATCATCCAACTCTGTATTGGCGAAATCGCCAGAGCAGGTCAAAGCCGCTTTTTTGTTTCAAATGAGTAAGTTTGTAGAGTTTAATCCTGAGTCAAAGAATCAAGCTGTTAGGTTTTGTTTTTATAACTTAGAACAAGGTATAGGGGGCGTTTTAAAGAGTAATTCGTCACTAACAATAAATGAAAAGCCGATTGAAGTCGTTTTAATTAATAAAAACCAACAAACTTCGGAACTTTATAGCTTTTGTGATATCACATACATTGATGAAACGTTGGAAGATGATATAATTCCGTTTTGGATCGATACCACTTCATCAGACACCTTAACAGTGGGTGAGAGTATCAGTTTTTTAGAAAAAGGTGGTATCGCCGCTTTGGTCCAAGAAGGGAATAGAATCCGACTGTATATCAATAAGCAGCAACTGATGGGCAGTAACTTTAAAGTTCAGTCTCGGTTATTAGCTGTTTCTAAGTTTCATCCAAATTGATTTTACTTGTTAACAAATGGATATACTCCTATAATCTCTGTATTCGGTTTTATAATACAATACCGAATTAATTGTAAATAAAATATTCCGAAAAGGTTAATTAATAATGCAAACGCCAGTCATTCTGATTGTAGAGGATGAAGACGTAACTCGACTAAACCTCGTTAGTTTATTTGAAGCTGAAGGTTACAAAGTTATTGAAGCCATTGATGGCGATGACATGCATGACAAGCTTACAAATAATGATGATGTGAATCTTGTAGTTATGGATATCAACCTACCAGGTAAAAACGGGCTTATTTTAGCACGTGAATTACGTCAAAAGCGTAACGTTGGACTTATTTTCCTAACCGGTCGCGACAATGATGTTGACCGTATCTTAGGCCTTGAAATTGGTGCAGACGACTATATCACTAAGCCATTCAATCCACGTGAATTAACTATTCGTGCTCGTAACTTAATTTCTCGCACAGCCCTTGGTGGTGAAGAGTCTAGTCTCGAAACAAATGGTGTTATTACGTTTAATGGCTGGGAACTTGATGAAAATAGTCGCTGTTTAACATCACCAAATGGTGACGCTAAACGCCTTCCTAAAGGTGAGTACAGAGCGTTACGCTTAATGTTAGATTCACCAGGTCGCATTTTCAGCCGTGAACAACTAATCAAACATATGACTGGTCGTGAGCTACGTGCAAATGACCGCACTGTTGATGTAACAATCCGTCGCATTCGTAAGCACTTTGAAAGCGATAACAGTACATCAGAGTTGATTAGCACCATCCATGGTGAAGGCTATCGCTTTATCGGTAAAATTGACGCCTAAACTACGTTAATTCCGCCTCAGCAACTACTTCTCTAGTTGCTGTAAGAATAAATGAAGGGCATGTTGTCCTTCATTTATTTTATCTCCAAGTTCAACCAACCATGTTTGTAACAGGTCGATATCTTCATCAAGCGCCCCATGCTCCATTTTTTTAGCATGTAACTGTACATCGTTTAAACCTACAGAGCCTGCTGCTCCTTTTAGCTTGTGTGCAACTGATTTATATTCTTCTCTATCATCTTGTTTTAATGACGTAGCTAATTCCTGTTGATATTGCGGGTTTAACTTTTCAAATAAGCTACTGCTTCGTTTGAATATTTCAATTCCCATTGAGTTTACAAAGTCTTCAATTGTTTCCACATCGAGTAACTCAACTTTTATATCAGTACAGTCTTTATTGACTACCGTAAGGCGATTTTCATCACATGATTGTGTAAGTTTGATGTCAAATAAGTCCGCCAGCATTCTATCAAGCTTTGTTGTATTAATAGGCTTTGCTAATGCTCCTTGAATAGAAATACCTTCTAGCTCCTCTTCTGCACTTCTTACATTCGCTGTTAAGGCAACAATAGGTAATTTATCAAAGAAACTGTCTGAACGAATTTGTCTGGCAACCTCATCACCATTAATATCAGGCAATTGCATATCAAGGAGGACAAGATCTAAGTCATCTTCAGTTTCTACGAATGAAAGTGCATCTTCACCTGTTTCAGCCCAAATCACCTCATGCCCTCGCTGCTCAAGCAAGTTTGTAGCGATCTCTGCGTTTAGTGGCACATCTTCCACAAGTAAAATATTTAAGCTTCTACCTACATAATTCTGCTCAGCGGGAGCAACACACAGTGAAAGTGGTATTTCTACCACAAAACTACTCCCTTCTCCTTCAGTGCTGCTCACACGGATATGGCCACTCATTGCGGTAACTAACGCTTTTGTTACTGCCAGTCCAATCCCTGAGCCAATTGCATTTGTGCCGTTTATATCTGGGGCTTTATAGTACATATCGAAGATACGCTGAAGTTGTTCTTGAGGTATGCCCTGCCCAGTATCAGTCACATTTATAACTAGCCATGTACCATCTGCGCGATTCTCGCGTAAACACGATAATTGCACCTTGCCTTGCTGTGTAAATTTGACTGCATTGTTTATCAGGTTCCATACAACTTGGCGTAATCGTGTAGGATCTAAAGCAGCGTATACATCAAGCATACCTTTTCGTTCTATATCGAATTCGAGCCCTTTTTGTTCGGCAATTAGTCCTGCAAAGTTAACCACGTCATTGATAAAGTCTGATACGTTAATTGGTGCGGTAACTATATCTAGCTGTTCTCGATCTATTTTGTCTAAATCGATAATGTCATTAAAGATATTACCCAGGGTTTCAGCGCTTGAGAATACAGTATTACACCAACTACGTTGCTGCTTATCGAGCTCAGTATCTAACAGCATACGCGTTAAACCAACAATGCCATTTAATGGCGTTCTCAATTCATGGCTCAGTGTGGCAATAAATTTCCCTTTGTCTTTATAGGCAGTTTCAAGTGCTTGCGCTGCTTCTTTTCGGCTGGTTATATCACGACCAAACGCCAGTAAACCAATATATTCGCCCTCATCATTAATAAAAGGCAACTTACGCATTTCAAACCAACGATTTTCATTATCTACTGGATACTCGACATCGAGCGTAAGAGCTTGGTGTGTTTCTTCTACTTTATTATCTGTTGTGAGTACCTCTGGCAAGTAGGATTCAGGGTATATTTGTTCGGCTGTTTTCCCAATTAGCTCACTAACAGGTTTACCTATCACCTTTTCAAACATTTTATTACACCCGGCAAATACACCATTATTATCACGGTAATAAAATAGATCTGGAGAGGAGTCGACAATAGAACGAAGTAACATGCCCTGTTGTGCAAGTTCCTGTTGCGTTTTTTTACGCTCTGCAATCTCTCTACGTAACTCTTCAATCGCACTATGCTTAGCTTGAAAAGCCATTTTACGTTCATCAATCTCAACATTTAAACGCTTGATATTATCTTTAAGCGTTTGGTTAAGAAGCTTTTCTTGCTTAGTTGCACTATCAAGGTAGGCGTATGTTGCGTCGAGTTGGCGAATTGAGTTAATCAACACACTAATTATAATAGGCGATACAACTGCAGTAAAAAACAGCATCGCAAGTACATCTACAATAACCACTTGCCCAATAGCAACGTAATAGAACATGCAGGCCAATATCAGCGAAACAACTAATAATAGGGCATAGCAAATAGCGGCTGCTTTAAATTCACCAAAACGTGTAATCAAACTGGAAAGCATTCGAACCCAAGGGCTCAAAGGAGAATCTATCATATTTAAATCTGTCTCGTGGCTATGCGCTTGATATCATTGTAAAAGCAATTAGCGCAGTGATAGCGTTGAATAAGTGGCTCAATACGCAGATAGATTGCTAATTATACTATCCGAAGGCCTACAATTTAAGTAAAGCTATAAAAGATAGAGAGTAAATACCATCACTATGGCTGAAAATAAGTATTCTCAAATTCAAATTGATACAAAAGTAACTTAATGATTTGAGTTAATAGAACAACTTAGAAACATATACCAGCCATTACTGATATGCCTTCTCATCAAAACCAAGCAATAATGATCTGGCTAGATGAACTAAAACTTATCTCTCTATTGAAGTATTTTAGCATTTTTACTTTAACAATTTTCATGTTCCGCGACGAAAACATAAAATTTTCATCTACCACGTTTTTTTAAATTATTTCGTGTAAAATACCGCCTTTTAAACTTGCCAATAACGAGATTTTTCATGCAAAGTACTATGCCCGATATAGCGGATACGGCTCCAGCCCTTCAAACAGGTAAATTAAACTGGGTGGGTATGTCAGAAATTGAACTGCCATTTATTTTTGAATCTCGTGGCCTTACACCTGTTAACGTTAATTCCAAAGCAAGCGCTTTTGTAAACCTTCATAAAGAAGATGCCAAAGGTATCCACATGTCGCGCCTGTTTTTAGCGCTAGATACCTTATCTACCGAACAGCAAGTTAATCCTAAAACCATCGCTCAAGCGCTTGATAAATTTATATCTAGCCACGAAGATTTGAGTAACCAAGCTAAAGTAGAGTTTAAATTTGAACTTCCACTGCGTAGAAAATCATTACTCAGTGGCAAAGCTGGCTGGAAAAGCTACCCACTAGTGTTAGAGGCAAAAATTGACCGCGGGCAGCTAAGTTTTGAACTGAGTGTCGATGTTACTTATTCTTCAACATGTCCTTGCTCAGCGGCTTTAGCACGCCAACTTATACAAAATGCGTTTGTTGAAAAATTTGATAAACATGCGCTTAACCATCAAGAGGTTCTTAATTGGTTGGGCAGTACAGAGGGAATTGTTGCTACTCCGCACTCTCAGCGCTCTATTGCGAATGTAAAAGTTAAGCTAGATGAACAAATCACAGAGTTTGATGTTGTTAACTTAATAGATACGCTAGAAAATGAGCTAAAGACCCCAGTACAAGCGGCTGTTAAGCGCGAAGATGAGCAAGAGTTTGCCCGTCTAAATGGTCAAAATTTAATGTTCTGTGAGGATGCTGCACGTAAAATCAAATCGCGATTAGAAGACGCACAGTACACCGATTATTGGTTAAGAATAAATCATTATGAATCTTTACACGCACATGATGCTGTTGCTATTGCAGTCAAAGGCTTAGAAGACGGCTACCAGCCTTAATTAAAAAGTGACTTCACTACAACTAGGCACGTTAATTGCTATTAATTTACAGTGTCAATTTGTTGTTGTGGAGTTACCATATGGAATTCGCTTTATTATCAATATTAGTATTAGTTGTAGGGGCATCTGTTGTTGCATCAAAATTTACCGATGATGGCGGCAATCCTTATCCTTTCACCCGCAAAGAGAGTGTATTTACACAAGTAGAAAGTGCTTTTTTAAACTTACTTGAGCGCGCTGTTGGCGATCAATATAAGATTGTCAGCCGAGTTAAACTGATAGATGTTATTGATTGTAAAAAGGGCTTGTCGCCTAAGGCTAAACGCGCGGCAATTACCAAAGCAAAGAATAAACAGCTAGATTTTGTCTTGATCGACAAAGAAAAAATGACGATTGTTGCAGCTGTCGATTTAGTTAATAACGCTAACAAAGACGGCCACAAAGCGCAGCGCGATTGGTTTGTTAATGGTGCATTAGAATCAGCAGGGATCCCTCACATTCGCATGAAAGTTAAATCAGGTTATCGACCAAGTGAAGTTCGTAATGCCATTATGTTTAAGCTTGGAAAACCAGCGGCTCCGAGTGTTAGACCAAGCCGTAACAGAGTGACTAAGCCAGCAGTACTTTCCCCTTCTCAGGCAAAAGCGCATTCAACAGCATTAGCCGAAATTTAAAGTTTGAAACTATAAAAATGCGAGATTAATCTCGCATTTTTTTGTTTGGTTTTACCCTACTCTCATTTTTGCAGTATAATCACGGCATCTAATTCGAGGAATCAAAAATTATGAATGTTGGTATTATTGGCGCAATGGAGCCAGAAGTTAAAATTTTGCGTGAGGCAATGCAAAACCCACAAATTTTAACTAAAGCAGGCTTTACTTTTTATACGGGTGAATTAGCTGGCAACACGGTTACTTTGGTTCAATCAGGTATTGGTAAAGTAGCATCAGCCATAGCAACAACATTATTGATTGATAATTTTAATCCTGATTGCGTGATCAATACAGGTTCTGCCGGTGGCTTTGATCCATCACTTAGCGTAGGCGATGTGGTTATTTCATCACAAGTACGCCATCATGATGTTGATGTAACTGCGTTTGGTTATGAAATTGGCCAAGTTCCACAAATGCCAGCAGGTTTTGCTGCACACCCTAAATTGATTGAAGCTGCTGAGCAAAGTATTGCTCAAATCAGTGACGTTAAGACATTGATTGGCTTAATTTGTACTGGCGATTCATTTATGTGTGACCCTGTACGAATCGATAAGGCACGTGCTGACTTTCCAACTATGCTTGCAGTAGAAATGGAAGGCGCTGCTATTGCTCAAGTATGTCATAGCTTAGAAACCCCTTTTGTGGTTATTCGTTCTATGTCAGATATTGCAGGTAAAGAATCGCCGCAATCATTCGAAGAATACTTAGAAACGGCATCAATCAACTCTTCGAAGATGGTTGTTGCTTTGCTTGAAAAACTAACATCGGTTAGTTTATAAGGTGTTACCCAATCTAGTTCAACAGCATTTGGACTTTATTGTGTTTTTATTAGCGCTCCTTGTTGAGCGCTTTTTACCTTTGAGTAGTTGGTATCACCCTGATACATTTTTATCTGTAATCTATCGTGCTTTGGGTAAACGCGTTTATCGCGACAAAGAACCTAATAGTTACCAATATTTGTCCTCAATATTGTGTTTTAGTTTAGTTATACTAGTAATAATAACTATTGCAGTACTACTGCTAGAGTTTGCTTATTACCCTGAGTTACTCGCTGGGTTAATTTTGTATATATGTCTGCAATGGCAAACACCACAAAAAAAAGCGCTTCGTATAGCTCGTCTGCTAAGGCAAAACCAAAAGGCAACCGCGCGAGAATTACTCAAGCCATTAGTTGCTCGTGATGTAAGTAAGCTTTCAAATGCAGGTATTTGTAAAGCGACCATGGAAACTTTCGCGCTAAGAGTTGCCCGCCATTATTTTGCCGTTATTTTTATATATTTGGTTTTTGGCGCCATGGCAACGTTAAGTTATCACTTATTGAGCTTAATGCATCAAGCCTGGCGCAGCGACCTTCCTCCTAACAATGCTTTTTTAAGACCTATTTCAGGGCTATTATTTATTCTCGAGTGGCTGCCAATCCGTTTGCTTACTATAACTGTTGCTCTCAGTAAAGCGACCAAGCAAAGCATTCATTACATAAAACATTATGGAAGACACTTTTATCAAAGTAATTCAGGTTGGTTATTGAGTGCATGCTCAGCTTCAGTGGGTGTGCAGCTTGGCGGACCTGCTATGTATCAGGCGCAGCGCTTTAACAAAATGCGTATAGGTACTGAGAGGCTACCAAAAGCTGAAGACATAGCGGTGCTGGTAAGTCGTTTAAATCAGGCTCGCGGGTTTTGGTTATTGGTGATTTTTGGTATTGAGATTATAAAAACGATATAAAAAAACCAGCAGAAGCTGGTTTTTGGATAACCAAACCTCTTAGCTAGTTTGGCTATATTATTACTGAATTTTCATTCTTAGCTATAGAGCTAATTAAGCAACCGTAATATTGGCAAATTTACGTTTACCTACTTGGTAAATAGCCGTGCTACCTTTTGCGATTTCCAGTTTAGAGTCTGTTACTTTCTCTTCACCGTTAATTTTTACCGCACCTTGCTTGATCATACGCATAGCTTCTGAAGTACTAGCGACGAGCCCTGCTTCTTTAAGCATGTTCGTTACAAATACAGTGTCTTCGTCAATTGTCACAGTTACATCTGGGATTTCATCAGGTAATGCGTTCTTTTGAAAACGTTTAATGAAATCCTCATGTGCGCCTTGTGCTGCTTCGTCACTATGAAAACGAGCAATCATTTCTTTGGCTAAATCGATTTTGATATCGCGTGGGTTAGTACCCTGTGCAACTTTTTCTTTTAACGCAGCAATTTCTTCAATCGATAAGCTACTTAGCAAATCATAATAACGCCACATTAGTTCATCGCTGATTGACATTACTTTACCAAACATGTCATTCGGCGCGTCTGTAATACCAATGTAGTTCCCTAGCGACTTAGACATTTTTTGCACGCCGTCGGTACCTTCTAATAAAGGCATCATTAGTACCGTTTGCGGCTTTTGGCCTTCATCTTTTTGTAGCTCTCTGCCCATAAGCAAATTAAAACGTTGATCGGTACCACCTAATTCAACATCTGCTTCTAATGCAACTGAATCCCAACCTTGTACTAAAGGGTATAGAAACTCATGAATTGCAATGGATTGACCATTTGCATAACGCTTTTTAAAGTCATCACGCTCAAGCATACGTGCAACAGTTTGGCGTGCAGCTAATTTGATCATGCCAGCAGCGCCTAAATTCTCCATCCACGATGAGTTAAACGCAACTGTTGTTTTGGATGGATCTAGAATCTTAAATACTTGCTCTTTATACGTTTCAGCATTTGCTAATACATCATCACGAGTAAGTGGCTTACGTGTTACATTTTTGCCAGTTGGATCACCAATCATACCGGTGAAATCACCAATTAAGAAAATCACTTCGTGACCTAAGTCTTGGAAGGTTTTCATTTTATTAATTAATACGGTATGGCCTAAGTGTAAGTCAGGTGCAGTTGGATCAAAACCCGCCTTGATCTTCAGCTTTTTACCAGACTTTAGCTTCTCGACTAATTCGTCTTCAATTAATATTTCTTCTGCACCGCGTTTAATCTCTGCTAGAGCGGTTTGTAAATCCACTTGTATTACTCCAAAAAATTCAGTCAACCTAGGGATTCTAGCGTAAATTAGCCACAGTTTAAATCCACAAAACACTGGTATTAACGCTTTATTAAGTATATCCTGCAATATTAATGATTAATTATCTTGACAGCAGAAAAAGGCACGTTATGGTTCACGTTGTGCACAAACTCCCAAAAAAACACAAATTGCTTATTCTAGGTTTTGTTTCTGCTATTGCTGCCCTAACCCTTATTCCTTCAGAAAAAGCAACCGCCTCAAAAGATAACAGTGCGGGAGCACTGGAAATCGGCAAACGCTACGAATTACAAATTAAAGTTGATGACGCTGAACAATTAACTGAATTAAATTCGCAAGAAGACGCAGCAAAATTACCAGAATATGACCTAGTCGATTTTGAAGTAAAGAACGGTGACAATTTAGCACTTATCTTTAAGCGCGCTGGTTTTAATGCGCAAACCGTTCATAAATTACTTAACACCAATGCAGAAACACGTAAGCTAACTAAAATTCACCCAGGTGAAATACTCAGTTTTGCGACAGCTGAAGACGGCTCTTTAGCGCAGTTACGTTATGTGATTTCAAAAACAGACACTTTATTTGTTACATTAAACGAAGACGGTAACTACGATACTTCAATCGATAGCAAAGAAATCGAAACCTTAACTAAATCTACCGGCGGTGAAATCAGTAATAGCTTTTGGACTTCTGGTATTGCAGCGGGTTTAAGCGAACGCCAAATTATGAACTTTGCTGATATTTTTGGCTGGGACGTGGATTTCGCTAATGACATTCGTAAAGGTGATCAGTTTGGTTTAATTTACGAATCACATTATGTTGATGGTGAATTTATAGGCACTGGTAAAATTATTGCCGCTGAATTTATTAATCAAGGCGAACGCTACGCCGCAATTCGCCACAGTGATGATAACTTCTATACACCGGAAGGCCGCAGTATGAAAAAAGCGTTCTTACGGGCACCCGTTAATTTTAAATATATAAGTTCTAGTTTTAATCCACGGCGCTTACACCCTGTTACAGGACGAGTAAAAGCACACCGTGGTATTGATTATGCAGCTCGCACAGGTACTCCCGTTGTTGCATCGGGTAACGGTAAAGTTATTAAATCAGGCTACAGCAAATATAATGGTAATTATGTATTTATTAGTCACGGCACGCAGTACGTTACTAAATATTTGCACTTGAACAAACGCGCGGTTAAAAAAGGCCAAAAAGTTAAGCAAGGCCAAAAAATTGGTACTGTCGGTGCTACAGGCCGCGTAACTGGCGCTCACCTACACTATGAGTTTTTAGTGAACGGCGTTCACCGTAATCCTAAAACAGTTAAACTACCTAAATCTGAGCCATTACCTCGCGCAGAGCTTGCGAAGTTTAAGCCGATTGCAGATACATTCTTAGCACAGTTAGAGCGCAACAGAGAGTTACAGCTAGCGCTTAAATAAGAGCGGTCAGCCGTCAGAAAATAAAACCGTTGCTATTCACATAGCAACGGTTTTTTAATGTCTAAACAAAGTCAATCGTTGCGTTTGTGATCGACTTTTTTGCAATTGAAGTAAGACTTTAAACTAACAGTAAAGAATAATATTACCAAATGTGCTCTACCAATTAACGGTATAATGACTCAACCGTATTTAATAATTACTGATAAATCACAACCGTGATGAGTGTTACTGTTATGCTAATTTATTTGGCGATTATCTTTGCTCTTGTAAGTAATATAAGCTAATAAAACAGCTAATAAAGTCGTTATTAGTGTTGCGGTTGCAAAAACATAGACTAAGCCAAGTGAATTGCCCCACAGACTGATTGCATGAATTGCTGCAACAATAAGTAATGCAAAGCCTGCACATCTACACAATATACAGGTGCTTTTTTTTAAGCCCAGTGCTTGACTAAATACATGGTTATAATAGCGTTGTAATGACAAACTCAGCAGTGTAAAGCCCACTAATTGCAGCATTATTTGTAGTAATATCAACATATTTAAATACCTTTTACTGTTTGCTTTATATGTGCGTTTGCAGAGCCAATAACACTTCGCCTTTGCAACACAATCGCCGTAACAGCAAAGCCCCCAGCAAAAACCAGCATACTTAAATCAAACCCCAGCATTAACCAATCATTATTCTGTAAGCTCGATAATATACTGTGCTTTGTTGTGAGCATATTAACAAGTGGTATCAAGGCATAGGCTACAGCTGCTAACCACAGCATATTTTGCCAAGCTTTTTCTGCTGCTCGCGTAATACAAAAACAGCTACACAATGCAAATACAATAAATAAACTATGCATTTCCCACTGTGCACGACTGGCCATTTCAACAGGTAATAAACGGTTTGCCCAAAAATAAGCCGCGATGCCTATGGGTAAGCCAACGACCACAGCTGCATTAAGCTTATCGATAACATTGATAAACCTAGATTGCTGCTTTTTACGTTTTTGCACCCAAATAATCATTCCCGTTGCTATCATTCCAGCCCCTAGCAAGCCAGATAGAAAGTACAACCACCTTAAATAAGTATCAGCAAACAATCCTTCGTGTAAATGCTCCAGCACATCATAAACCTCTGCCGCACTGTATTTTTTTCCTGTGGCTTGTTCTATTTGAACTTGTCCACCGACAGCGCGATAAGTAATAAGCTTTGCAAACTCGATGCCCTCTTGTGCATCGAACCACACTTCAAACCCTGGCTGCTCAGTATTTCGGTCTATTAAGCCTAAATAACTTACTGCTTGATCTTTAAAACGCGACTTCGCATCATTTAATGCTGATTCAAGTGATAAGTTTTCAGCGGGTAACGCTATAAATTGCTTTGTAATGTTTTCGGCTTGCGTTTCATTGTATAACTGGCGATGCATTTTTTGTCCTTCGCCATAGGTTGCATCCACCACAGGGGCAAATGAAATACCCATTAATAAAATAAGTCCGCTGTATGTGATCATTAAATGAAAAGGCAGTGGCAACACACTAAAAATGTTATGTATATCGAGCCAACTACGCAGCCCTTTATTGGCACGAAAAGTAAAAAACTCAATGAATATTTTTTTATGAATAATCACCCCAGTGACTAAACCAATCAGCATCAGCATCGTGGCTAAACTAGTGACCAAATAGCCAACAACAATCGGTACATAATGTAAACTATAGTGCAGTCGGTATAACGCTTCGCCACCACTGGTTTCTCTGGTTGTTATAAGCTCGCTGGTATCAGGCGCAAGGTTTTTTTCATACCACTGCCTACGTGCCCCAGTCTCTTTATTTGCTGGCTGCAACCATGAAATATCAATATAAGGATTACGTGCTGATGGATAACTAATGTACCACTGAGTTGCATCTTCTGCATTGTCTGTGAGTTGTTGCTGAGCAATATCAAGTATTGCTAAGTCATCGATGGGTTCATTTACTATGGCTATTTCTGGTTTCATCCAGCGGTCTATTTCATTTTCAAAATAGCCTGCAGTGCCTGTAATAAAAATAAAAAACAGTAGCCAAGCAAATACAAAGCCAGACCACGTATGTAGCCAGCTCATAGATTGTCTAAATCGAGGTCTCATACTATTGCGGCCCCTGCAAATAGTAATTCAAAAAGTAAAGTAAAATACATGAAACCAATACAACGGCAAAAGCGCGTAACGTTGTTTTAGTAGCAAATATAAATAGCACTGTGATGAGGTAAATGATAAAGCTAGACATTAATCCTGTGATAATACTGTTAGTCTTATCACTTAATAAATGATTGCCAATCAAGATAGCACCATGCATTGCCACAAAATAACCGCCAATTAAAGCAATAAGCACACGAGTAGTTACATGAAATACTGAGAGGTGTTTTTTTGTGATATTCATCAATAAGCCCGTTAGGTGCTTTCTTAAAGCACCTAACTAATTCAGGAGTTAAAATGTATACGACACACTAAGACGTATATCACGCCCTGGCTCTTTAATACCTACAACACCTTCATAACCCGTAATATGTCCGTAGTCAGCAACACTACCGTGGCTTAAATAAGATTCGTCTAGTAAGTTTTGCACTGATAAATCAAACCTTAGATTGGTGAGTGGCTCATAGGTTACATAGGCATCAAATAAATCGTAGCCTGGCTTATTGATTGTTTCGAGCTCATTCAACCAACCAAGTTCAATCGAACGGTGGAATACTTCAATATCATTGAGGCTAGCAACATGGTTATAGTTTAGACCAAACTTAATTTTCTCATTCACGTGGTAGTTAAAGTTAAGATTGATAGAATCGCCAATTGCATTACCTAAACCGCCATATTCATAGGCTGCCATATCAATACCATCGATAATAACAGTGCTATAACCAGTGGCATCATTAGCGTCTGGCCACACAAATGAGGCATTATTTAGTTCAACATCGTTATGGCTATAACTTACGATAACATCAAAATTATCGCCTTGATAACCCGATACAAGTTCAATACCTTTGGTTTCTAAATCACCGATATTTTCGTTAAATACACCTTCACGGCCTTTGAACTTATCAAACACCACGTCGTTTATTACACTTAGGTACAATGATGCTTCAAACAACCAAGTGCCATCGTTATACACTAAGCCAAGCTCAGTATTATCGACTTCTTCAGGTGATAAGTTTTGATTATATGTCAACTCACCTACAGTGAAAGCATCTGCAACTTGCCTACCTCTAAGCGCTTGTGCATAACCAGCAGACAACTTTAATGACTCGGTAAAACTATACTCAAAACCAATATTGCCACTAATGCCATCTTGTTTTTTAGTTGAAAACTCATCCGACGAAGTCACTGGCGTACCACTTGCGTCGGTTTCAATGACCCAGACACCATCAACTTTAACCCAGTTAACTTCAACACCGCTGTGATCAAGTTCATAAGCATCATAACGCGCACCAAAGCTAAGTAATAAAGCATCGCTAAATTGCCAGTGATCTTGAATATATACACCCGTCACCGTGCCTTCTTCATCAAAAATACCACCAAAGTTTTCATACGAAGCAGCATGAACTTTATCTACTTTTTGTTCTACACCGTAAGTCAGAGTATGATTGCCTAAATCACTGGTATTTCGGATATCAAAACCCGTTGTTTCGATTGCAGCATACCAGGTATAAAGTTCGCGTTTAAATGAAGACTCTGTTTGGTAAATAGTCGTTTCAAGGTTTACGAAACTATTTAAGTACCAGGCATGATTTAATACAATGGTTTCGCGCTCTCCCCATGATTCAAACAATGGTGCTCCAGCAATTTGGGCCCAGTTAGTTTGTTTACCAAACTCACCTTCTTCTTGGCGATTTTCATAGCTTAGCGTAAGATTTTGGTTTTCAGTAAGCTCGGCGTTTACTTTTATGAATGCAAGGGTTTGATCGGCTGCTGTCCCTTCTAGATTTCTGCCATCACCGTCATCCATGTCATTGCGACTAACATTAACATAGGACGCTAACACCCCTATTTCATCAGTTAACTTGCCGTATAATGATAGGCTTTCTTTGTGGCCGTCATTACTAAAATAACTCGCTTTGGCAATACCACCAAACTGCTCGTTATCGCGGAGTAAATTATCAGCACTTTTTGTTTTAAAACGAATTGCTCCGCCCACAGCGCCTGTACCCGCTGTTGCTTCACCCGCACCGGCTTGAACTTCTATACTTTGTAATAGTTCAGGTTCAATTGCAACACGGCCAATATGATGAAACAGCGTGCTGGTTTGCGGCGCACCATCAACTGTTACGTTCACCATTGAGTCTTCCATACCACGTACAAATATCTTTTGTGCTATGCCTAATGATCCACCTACAGTAACCGATGGTGTATGACGAAAAATATCATCTAAATCGTTCGCCTGGTAGTTTTCAAGCTCAAGTGGTGTGATTTCTGAATTTGTTGTAGCACCAACGACTGTGATTTTTTCTATCTTCTGTTCTTGTTTAGTCTCTTCTTGAGTAGCCGCATTGGCGTTAAAACAAAGCGCAATTACAGCGCAGGCAATACTGGTTTTTACAAACGGTTTATTTATTAATACAGATGGCATGAATTAAATCTCAAAATAAGTGTTAAATACTTAATTAAGAATTATTACCATTTAAGGTCACTAATGATATGACTTTTACAATTGTTACATTTAAGAAATAGGAATCATTATCACCACTACCAACCCTCCACCTAACTCATTTTGTGCGTAGATCTTTGCCCTAACACTGGCTAAATGGCGTTTAGCCAAGGCCAAACCTAAACCAAAGCTATCTCCTTCACTTATTCGTGCGTCGTCGACTCTAAAAAATGGCTCAAATACTTTCTTTAAAAATTGCTCAGGGATACCAGGACCTTGATCGCATATCTGTAATTTGTAAAAACTAGACTCCAACGATATGCTAATAGTAACTTGCTCATTGACCGGTGTATAACGCAGCGCATTTCTAATCACGTTTTCGATGGGTGGACATAATGCACGATGGCAGCTATTTTCAATCACTGCGGTTGCTGGAGCATGAACAACCAGCTTTCGATCAGGAAATTCATAACGAGCATCCTCAATTAACACATCAAGCAGGTCTACCAGATCAACGGGCTCTTGTTTAATTATCGGCTTTTCATTTTCAAGCCATGCAAGGGTTAAACTATCTTCAACGAGTTTGCGAATATGTTTTGACTCGCGAGTGATTCGCTCAAGGTGCTGTTTACTTTCGTGCTCATCAAAGTTTTCAACTGCTATATCTAAACGCGTAAGTGGTGTGCGTAATTCATGGGATAGGTCTGAAATTAATTGTCTTTGATTGTTAATGAGCTCACCAATACGACTAGCCATTTTATCAAAGGTAAATGCAAGCTGGGCAAGTTCATCTTTACGCCCTCCTAAATATTTCGCCACCCTAACTGAAAAGTTACCACGGCTAAATTCTGCAGTCGCTTTTTCTAATTGCTGTAGAGGCGTAATAATATGGCGATATAAAATAATCGATAACACGACTAAAACCAGCATTGGCATTATTATTTGCAACATAAACTTAGTTGTTGTCCAGTAGTTACCTGGGCGCATACGCTCAGGTAATTTTATTAATAAGCTGCCATTAGTATGAATGAAAGGAATTTCCATTATGGGATTTTGCTCAAAGTAGAGATGAATTTTCCATTCAATGCTGCGCCCAAAGTGATAACCACCAACAATATTTTGATCAAATGATTCACCAGCTATGTGGCTTACCGTAAAACCAGCTATGGATACCCAAGTGTTTTCTTGAGTTTTTAACTGTGCCAACCACGCATTTAATTGGTCTATTTTTCCAGTGGTATAGAGCTTTTCAGCATGTGCTCCCCACGCTTGTAATTGCATGCGATCTTGCTCTGCAATAAAACTCATGCTCTCTTCTGTTTTTAAGGTAAATATGTGTAATAAATAAAAAAATGAAACTAAACCTGTAGCCAAAATTAGGCATAATTTCCAAAGTAACTTTCGCTTCATTTAAAACAGTATCCTTTACCATGCACCGTTTGTAAGCGCTCCCCAAGCCAGTTAGCGTCTGTTAGTTTTCTTCTTACTCGACTAAGATGCATATCAATACTACGATCATAAGCGCCTAACTTTTTATTAAGCACTGCTTGGTATAAATCTGATTTACTGACTATTTGATTTTGTTGCGAAACCAGCTCCCAAAGTAATTTAAACTGAATTGGTGTGAACTCAAGCTCTTCACCATTTACATAAATAACCTGTTTGAGAACGTTGAGCATGAGGCCATCAATATTTATTTCTACATGACTGCTTGGTTTGACGCTTGCTTGGCTTCGTCTTAATAGGCTCTCAATTCTGAGTAACAGCTCTTGGGTATTAAATGGCTTGGCAACATAATCATCTGCGCCATGGCTCAAGCCTAAAATACGCTCTTCTTCTGCACCTTTGGCTGAAACCATAATAACAGGCTGCTGGCTGGTCTCTCGCAGTGTTTTTAAAAGTGATACACCGTCTAACTTAGGGAGCATTTTATCAAGTAAAATAAGGTGGTGCTGCCGACGCTGAGCTATTTCTAACCCTGTTAAACCATCAAAGCACTGTTCAACACAGTAACCTGATTTAACCAATAAATCGGTGAGATAATGATTTAACGTATTATCGTCTTCAATTAATAAAACTTTTATTTTTGACACTAGAAATCCAAACCAATAGAAATGGTAATTATTATTATTTGCATGGTAATCACTGAGCTATGTAATGTAAATAAGTAGCTAGGGATTTAAAAAAGGAACAGCTTAGCCATATTGCAAAACGAGTATAGAAAAGCGATTTATCTCCTGAGCACTTCCCTAAGCAACATGATCTATTTTCGCTAATATGTATTAAAAGAAACTATTATGGTGTGACAATATAAGTTTAAGGCATTGTGTGAAATTCAAATCCTGCACCTTAATTGCACAGGATAAACCTAAAGAAACGATGGTATTTCTATAATTTCACATGGAAATCTAAGCCACTGGTTTTAAATAAATATTTAAAATTATTTTCCCACGACTCAGAGTAAACTGAATAATTAAAACACGTGATAATGCTGTGCTTTAATAAAGACTGAAAGAATATTATTCGTTGGGTTTCGTTTCGTGATGCGCAAGTCTACGTACGCATCCAATTTTGACGGTTGACGGCTATGCTCTATCGCACCAATACATAAATCAATTGTATAACCAATGAAATCATGACCAATGGCCAAATATACTTAGCATATTTAGTTGCACCATCTAAACCCATTTTTGATTGGTACTTTTCAAGTAATGGCACAAGAATGACAAGAGCGACAACCAAAGATATTAAAATCACAAAAATATTCATACCACTCCTTTAAATTTGTAAAACTAACGTTGAGTATACCCAAAAAGCGCCCAAAAAAAAGCGCAGTTTAAACTGCGCCAGTCGGTTGGAAGTAAAAGTTTACTTAAATATACTCAAACCACCTCAAGATGAATGAGCACCGCGGTTTTTTAACCAACAAGTGCTAACAAAATACCCGCGGCAACGGCACTACCTAGTACACCTGCTACGTTTGGCCCCATTGCATGCATCAATAAGAAGTTATGCGGGTTATTTTCAAGGCCTACTTTGTTAACTACTCGTGCAGCCATTGGTACGGCAGAAACACCCGCCGCCCCCACTAAGGGGTTTATTGGTGATTTAGATAACTTGTTTAAACCTTTTGCCATAAACACACCTGAGGCTGTACCGATAGAAAATGCTAATGCACCTAGCGCTAAAATACCCAGTGTTTCGACAGTTAAGAATTTATCTGCGGCTAATTTAGACCCTACAGCGAGTCCTAAGAAAATCGTTGTGATATTGATAATCTCATTTTGTGCACTGTTGCTTAAGCGATCAACCACACCTGACTCTCGCATTAAGTTACCTAAACAAAACATACCAACAAGCGGTGTTGCGGCGGGTAAAAACAACATAGTTAAGCCCAATACCATTAGAGGGAAAATGATTTTTTCCTTCTTAGACACTGTACGTAATTGTGGCATTTGAATTTTGCGCTCTTCTGGCGTTGTAAGTGCGCGCATAATAGGCGGCTGAATAATAGGCACAAGTGCCATATAAGAATATGCAGCTACAGCAATAGCACCGAGCAAGTCAGGCGCTAACTTTGATGCTAAAAAGATAGCTGTTGGGCCATCAGCACCACCGATAATTGCAATCGCCGATGCATCTTGTAATGAGAACTCAAATCCTGGTACATAGTTAAGTAAAATTGCACCAAATAATGTCGCAAAAATACCAAACTGAGCAGCAGCACCCAGCAACATCATGCGCGGATTTGCTATCAGGGCACTAAAATCAGTAAGCGCCCCAACCCCCATAAAGATTAATAACGGAAAGACTCCGGTATCAATACCAATATGGTAAACGTAGTACAACAAACCACCTGGATCTGATAAACCAGCAACAGGGATATTAGTTAATATTGCGCCAAAGCCAATTGGCACCAATAATAATGGTTCAAAGTTACGCGAAATCGCGAGGTACAATAATAAACACCCTACTGCAATCATTATTAATGCAGGAAACGTGAAGTTTGCTATACCCGTTGCCTGCCAAAGATTTAGTAATGCTTCCATCCTCTACACTCCTAAGCCATTGCAATCATGGCGTCACCAGTTGTGACAGAGTCACCCTCAGCAACGAGAACTTCTGCAATCGTTCCACTGTGTGTTGCGCGGATCTCAGTTTCCATTTTCATCGCTTCCATGATCATCACAACATCACCCGCGTTCACTGCTTGACCAGCTTTAACTTTGATTTTAAAAATGTTACCAGCAAGTGGAGCATTTAATGTTTCACCAGATGCAACCGATGCAGATTGAGGAATTAGCTCACTATCTTTAAGGGTTACTTCTTTTAATTCACCGCCTTGGGCTACAACAACATCATATACTTTGCCATCCACTTTAACGCTGTATTGCTCAGCTTTAACGGTGTTGTTATTAGGCTTGTTACTAGAAGGTTTCTCTTGCTTAGCAGAGTCAGCACTTGGTACTGCTTCAAATGCATCAGGGTTGTTACGGTTTTTAAGGAATTTCAATCCAATTTGAGGAAACAGTGCGTATGTTAGAACGTCATCGATTTGCTCATCGGCAAGCGCTAACCCTTGCTCTTGCGCTTCTTTTAATAACTCTGTGTGAAGTGTTTCAAGCTCAGGCTGAAGTACATCAGCTGGGCGACACGTAATAGCTTCGCCGCCATCGAGTACGCGCTCTTGAAGTTCTTTGTTCATCGGTGCTGGCGTTGAACCATACTCACCTTTAAGCACGCCCGCCGTTTCTTTTGTGATGGTTTTGTAACGTTCGCCAGTTAGTACATTTAATACAGCTTGTGTGCCCACAATTTGCGATGTAGGTGTTACTAATGGCAAAAAGCCTAAGTCTTCGCGTACACGTGGTATTTCAAGAAGTACCTGGTCTAGCTTATCAGCTGCACCTTGCTCTTTTAACTGGTTTTCCATATTAGTCAACATACCGCCTGGCACTTGCGCTAATAAAATTCTACCATCCACCCCTTTTAAGCTACCTTCAAATGCCGCATACTTTTTACGAACATCACGGAAATAGGCAGCAATCTCTTCAAGCTGATTGAGATCCAAGTCGGTGTCGCGTTCAGTTCCTTCAACAATTGAAACAATCGTTTCAGTTGCACTGTGACCGTAAGTCATACTCATAGATGAAATAGCGGTATCAAGCATATCAATGCCTGCATCAATTGCTTTTTGATAAGTCGCGGTGCTTAAGCCTGTAGTTGCATGACATTGCATTGCGATAGGAATTGAAACCGTCTCTTTTAACCCTTTGATCAACTGCTCACAGTCATAAGGTTTAAGTAGACCAGCCATATCCTTAATACAAATTGAGTGACAACCTAAATCTTCTAGCTGCTTAGCTAAGGTTAGCCACATATCAAGTGTATGCACTGGGCTAACTGTATATGAAATAGTACCTTGTGCGTGTGCACCTACTTTTATAGCAGCTTTAATCGCCGTTTCAAGGTTGCGTACATCATTCATCGCATCAAAAATACGGAATACATCAACCCCATTTTTGTGGGCGCGCTCAACAAACTTTTCGACTACATCATCAGCGTAATGACGATACCCTAAAAGGTTTTGACCACGCAGCAGCATTTGCTGCTTAGTATTTGGCATGGCTTTTTTAAGTGCTCTGATACGCTCCCATGGATCTTCGCCTAAATAACGAATGCAAGAATCAAATGTAGCCCCGCCCCAAGATTCTATAGACCAATAACCCGCGTTATCTAATTTTTCAGCAATAGGCAGCATGTCATCTAATCGCATGCGTGTTGCTAGCAAAGACTGATGTGCATCTCTGAGTACCAACTCAGTAAGTTTTAATTTAGCCATAGAACACCCCTTATTGTTTTTGATTATTTTTGTATTGAGCAATCGCGGCACTGATTGCAGCGATATGGCCACTAGGCACACCTTGAGCTTTAAGCGATGGAGTGCGAGCAGCTTCAGCCACAGGCTCTTCAAACCGGCTCATTAACTTAGACATAAGCGTAATTGCTGAGATTAGCAATGATAAAAAAATGAAAACCCCCACCATGCCAGTAACCATTAAATTTGCAGCTGTTGCAAGTGATTGACCAATATCCATGCAGACTCCCTTAATACAAAATTTGAACCCATTTATCACAAATGGATAATAAACCAGTTTATATAAATAAATATTCAACAATCATAACAAAGATATCAACCCTATCCAACCTTTGTAAATTGGTAAAACCAATTAATATTAAAATAACATAACCACACTTAAGTTAACACTCTCTATATTGGTACTATTTGACGTTATATAGATTACAAAAATAGTGAATATAGCTAAAAGTTATGCTCCAGCTTAACCAACATGACTGTTTTTAATTTCAAGCTCGTAAAACTAACTGGTTTAAGAGTCAAATAAAAATAAAGTTAAATTGGTCTTACCAAAAAGAAAGTGTTTAATTAAAGAATATACAACAGCAAGCATAAGTTACACGTAACAAAGTAAATATTACTTACAAACTTTTCAGCCGCTCTCCAATACAATTTAAACCTTTGAAAAATAACAGTTAAATTTATGGCACGTTACTCGCTTAATCTAGTTTGTACAAATTAACAAACCAAGGAGACGACAATGTTACGCTGGACAATTACATTTTTAGTTATTGCACTTATTGCTGCAGTGTTAGGTTTTGGTGGTATCGCAGGTGCCGCAGCAGGAATTGCCAAAATTATATTTTTTATCTTTTTAGTATTATTAGTTATTTCGCTAGTTTCAGGTGCGCTACGAGGCAAAACACCTTAGTCGAAACACATACATACTAATTTATTTATTATTTACAAGGAATTACATTATGAAATCAACAACAGTAAAAACTGCCGTTATCGCACTATTTGCAAGTTTCTTTATTATGGGTTGTGAAGACAACCACGCTGAAGAAGCCGGTGAACGCATTGATGAAGCTGTAACAGACGTTCAAAACAAAGTAGAAGATGCATGTGAAGAAGTTAAAGAAGGCGTAAACGCCGAAGAAACTAACTGCTAATCCAAGCATAATATAAAAAACGACTCATTAGAGTCGTTTTTTATTGGTTAAGTTTATGCTCTTGCTTCCAACATTAAGCGTTTCATATCGCGAACGGCTTTATCGAGGCCATCAATGGCTGCACGGGCGATAATCGCATGGCCAATATTTAGTTCATAAATATCTTTCATTGCAGCAATAGGTTTAACGTTGTGGTAGTGCAAACCATGTCCTGCGTTTACCGTCATACCTAAACTAGCCGCATATTCAACACCCTGGCGAATGTGCTCAAGTTCTTTATTCATATCAATATCATTTTCAGCATCTGCGTATGCACCTGTATGGATTTCAACAAACGGAGCATTACATGCTTTAGCAGCATCGAGTTGTGCTTTATCAGCATCTATGAATAGTGATACTTTTATCCCCGCAGCAGTCAATTTTGCTGTAGCTGCTTTAATTTTTTCAAGGTTACCTACAACATCTAAGCCGCCTTCAGTTGTTAGCTCTTCACGCTTTTCTGGTACTAGGCATACATACTCAGGCTTAACATCTAATGCGATATCGAGCATTTCATCTGTCACGGCAATCTCTAAATTCATGCGTGTTTGAATGGTTTTAGCCATAACATAAACATCGCGGTCTTGAATATGACGACGATCTTCACGCAAATGAATTGTAATACCATCAGCGCCAGCATGTTCAGCTACACTGGCTGCATGAGCCGGATCAGGATAATTTGTTCCGCGTGCTTGACGTAAGGTTGCGATATGATCAACGTTTATACCTAACAGAATGTCTTTCATTTTTTACCTATATTAATTATTTAATAAAAAGCTCGCGGCTTTTTAATGGTTTTTTCCCAAGTAATGGCTTCATTAAATGACGACTTAATTGTTTCGCCATATATAGCACATCAGGTGCACTAAAGTCATGATCTGCAATTGCATTTAGTTGTGCACCAGTAAATCCACTGCCTTTTAAATCCTGAATCACAAAGCCATATTCAGCAAAGTAACTATACGTGTGCGCCGCATCAATTGGATCGCCCGCCGCATCAAACGTAAAATCAACACCATAACCGAGCAACTCTAGTAACTGAAACTCATAAGAGCGCAACACGGCTTGTAAGTTTGGATGCTGGTTTAGTTGCGTTAGGTGAGTTTTATAAAGCTGATAAGCATAATCAATTGGCTCATTAATTGGCACAATGCGGTTAGTGAGTTCATTTAAATAAAAGCCACAGTAAAGCTGATCACCTACAAGTGGCGATTGTCCACCATGTAATTCAAAGCGTTGGATATATTTTAAATCATGTTTACCAGTGTAATTTACTAGTAAGGTTTGGAAGGGTTGTAACTGTGCTTTATGCTTTGTTGCTTGTCGGCCACTGATACGGGCTAACATTCGCAATTGGCCAACGCCTTCTACTAGCATATCAAGCATTACTTGTGAGTCGCTATAAGGACGCCGGTGTAATAAGTATGCTGTGTAGAAGTCGCTATCCATAGGTTAATTTAGGCTGAAGTTAATCTTCACCATAGCCTAAACTACGCAGGGCTCTTTCATCGTCAGCCCAACCCGATTTTACTTTTACCCAAAGCTCTAAGAACACTTTATTATCAAGCATTTCTTCAAGATCTTTACGTGCTTCACGGCCAATAACTTTTAGCTTTTCACCTTTATTACCAATAACCATGCGCTTTTGTGTTTCACGCTCAACTAAAATCAGGCCGTTGATGTGCCAAACACCGTTGTCTTGCCATTTAAACTGCTCGATTTCAACAGTTACTGAATAAGGAAGCTCTTCACCCATGAATCGCATTAGCTTTTCACGAATAACTTCAGCTGCCATGAAGCGCATTGAGCGGTCAGTTACATAGTCATCTGGGAAGTAAAATTCACACAGAGGAAGGCGCTTCGTTACTTCATCTTTAATCAAGTTAATATTTTTACCTTGTGTCGCTGACACAGGCATAATACCTATAAAGTCAAACTTATCGCCTAAAAACTTCATGTGCGGTAATACAAGATCACGATCTTTAACTTGGTCAATCTTATTAATAACTAATAAAACTGGCTTACCACTTTGGCTTACCTTATTGAGTACCATTTCATCATCAGCATTCCAATGAGTGCCTTCAACCACAAAAATGATTAATTCAACATCACCGATTGAACTTGATGCTGCGCGGTTCATTAAACGGTTAATGGCGCGTTTTTCTTCAACGTGCAACCCAGGTGTATCAACATAAACAGCTTGATGCTGACCTTCTGTATGAATACCCATAATACGGTGACGTGTAGTTTGTGGTTTACGTGATGTAATACTTACTTTTTGCTCAATGATTTCATTAAGTAAGGTTGATTTACCAACGTTAGGACGACCGACAATTGCTATCATGCCACAATAAGTGTCTAGCTCACCTTCATGAGGTTGGATAAGTGTATCAAGATTCATTTTTAAGTATCTTCAATGCTTTTTCAGCGGCTTTTTGCTCAGCTTTACGACGAGAGCTACCTACTGAGATTATGCTATCCATACCTTCAACAATACATTCAACCGTGAATGTTTGATTGTGAGCTTGGCCTTTGGTATCAACGACTGTGTAACCTGGCAAAGACAATTTGCGTGCTTGTAAGTATTCTTGCAGCAATGTTTTAGGATCTTTTTGGTTTAATCCAGGTGATATTGCATCGAGTCTTGGCTCATACCACTGCAAAATTAAATCACCACATGCATCAATGCCTGAATCTAAGAATACTGCACCAATAATCGCTTCAACAGCATCAGCAAGTGTAGATTCACGTCTAAAACCACCACTTTTAAGTTCACCTGGGCCTAAACGTAAATAGTCACCTAAACCAAATTCAAGACCAAACTCAGCGAGAGTTTGACCACGCACTAAAGTAGAGCGCATACGGCTTAAATCACCTTCACGGGCTTTTGGAAACTTGCCATAAAGCGCATTGGCAATGACAAAGCTTAGAATAGAATCTCCTAAAAACTCTAAGCGTTCATTATGCTGCCCTTTGTGACTACGATGGGTCATCGCCTGTTCAAGTAGTCCTTGATCAGTAAATGTATACCCTATTTTGTTATATAACTCTGTTACGTTTTTTTTCATTGTTACTGAATGTTACCTAGGCGTTCAAAACGAACTCCAGTTGGAACCCAGCCTGGTAAAATGTCACCTGGGCCATTATCAAATTCAAAACTCATCCATATAAAGACAGCTTTACCCACCAAGTTTTCTTTTGGTACAAAGCCCCATACACGACTATCTTGGCTATTGTCGCGATTATCACCCATCATAAAATAATGATCTGCCGGTACTACCCATTCATCTGAACGTGTACCCGGTTGTTGATAGTAACGCCCTTTCATTTCAAGCGCTTCTGGGTTTATTAAAATATCATGCTCTAATGTGGTTAAATTTTCATTAATACGCACTAAATCCATTGAGCCTTGCTTAAATTCGTCACGATTGATGATTTCCATGTCAATTTTATTAAACTCATTACACATTAAATCACCCTTTTGTGTTTGTCCTTGTTCACAATTAGGCTGAATATATAAACGTTTATTTCGATATACAATTTTATCACCTGGCAAACCAATTGCGCGTTTAATGTAATCAACCCGTTCATCGAGTGGGTATTTGAATACCACGATATCACCACGCTCAGGCTCACTAACATCAACTAATTGAGTACGCCAAACAGGGTCTTTTACCCCATATGAATACTTTTGCACTAGTATAAAATCGCCAACAAGTAATGTTGGCATCATTGAACCCGATGGAATTTGAAATGGTTCGAACAAAAACGATCTAAATATCGTGATTGCTGCAATCATCGGGAAGATTGATTTTGCAGTTTCTATTATTGCCGGCTCCGGCGCGATTAATGCAACAGTATCTTCATCTAATTCCCCACCTGCAGAGTTACTCGCTAAGGCGATACGCTCTTGCCTTTTGGGTGCAAAAATAAAGTGGTCAATTAACCAAATTAAGCCTGAACCTAAAGTTAAAAGCACTAAAAATATTGAAAAGTAACCGGCCATGCATTAATCCCTTTATCTACGAAACTTATTTACCAACTTTAAGAATAGCTAAGAAAGCATCTTGCGGTACTTCAACATTACCTAGTTGCTTCATTCGCTTTTTACCGTCTTTTTGTTTCTGAAGAAGTTTCTTCTTACGGCTCACGTCACCACCATAACATTTTGCGATTACATTTTTACGTAACTGCTTAACGGTGGTACGCGCTATTACATGCTGACCAATTGCTGCTTGAATTGCAATATCAAACATCTGACGAGGAATAAGCTCTTTAAGCGCATCAGCTAATTGACGGCCACGTGATTGCGCACTCTCTCTGTGTACAATTATAGCCAACGCATCAACACGATCACCATTGATTAAGATATCAACTCTAACCATGTCTGAAACTTGGAAGTGCTTGAAGTTATAATCAAGTGATGCAAAACCACGACTAGTAGATTTTAACTTATCGAAAAAGTCCATGACCACTTCAGCCATTGGCAGTTCGTAAGTGACTGCAACTTGTTTACCGTGATAGCTCATTTTCGTTTGCATGCCACGCTTGTCGACACACAAAGTAATAACACTACCTAAATATTCTTGTGGTACAAGTATATTGGCTTCCACTACAGGCTCACGAATCTCTATGATATCATTCACTGGTGGTAAGTCTGATGGGTTATCTATTTGCGTAGTACCTTCTTTAGTCACTACTTCATAAATTACTGTTGGTGCGGTGGTGATCAAATCAATATCGTATTCGCGCTCTAAACGCTCTTGAATGATCTCCATGTGTAGCATGCCTAAAAAGCCACAGCGGAAACCAAAGCCAAGTGCCGTTGAGTTTTCCGGCTCGAAGAATAACGATGCGTCATTTAGACTTAATTTGTTAAGTGCATCACGGAAAGATTCGTACTCATCAGATGCAATTGGGAACATCCCTGCATAAACCTGCGGTTTTATTTTTTGAAAACCAGGTAAACGTTCAGGTGCCGCATTTTTTTGATGCGTAATAGTGTCACCAACCGGTGCGCCGTGAATCTCTTTAATACCCGCAATCACAAACCCAACTTCGCCGGTTCTTAAAACGCCAGTATTGGTTTGTTTTGGCGTAAATATACCCACATGATCAGCAATATGAACTTGCTCATTCGACATGATTTTTATTTTGTCGCCAGCGCGCAGCTCACCATGCTTGATGCGAACAAGTGATACAACGCCTTGATATGGGTCAAACCATGAATCGATGATCAGTGCTTGTAGAGGTTCATCTTTATCACCAACCGGTGGCGGAACATCCTTCACGATCATTTCTAATACTTCGGCAATACCTACGCCGGTTTTAGCACTACATTGCACGGCATCTAAGGCGTCAATACCGATAATATCTTCGATTTCTTCTGCGACACGTAACGGATCAGCTTGCGGTAAATCAATTTTATTTAAAACTGGAATTACTTCTAAATCCATTTCAATTGCGGTGTAACAGTTCGCCAATGTTTGCGCTTCTACACCTTGACCAGCATCTACAACTAACAAAGCACCTTCACATGCTGCTAATGAGCGTGATACTTCATAAGTAAAGTCAACGTGTCCTGGGGTATCGATAAAGTTTAATTGGTATGTTTCGCCATCATTGGCTGTATAATTTAGCGTTACACTTTGCGCTTTAATGGTAATACCACGCTCACGCTCAATGTCCATCGAATCCAATACTTGCTTTTGCATTTCACGGTCGGTTAAACCGCCACAAACTTGGATTAAACGATCAGAAAGGGTCGATTTACCGTGGTCAATATGGGCGATGATCGAAAAGTTACGGATATGCTTCATAAACTGGATTCTAAACTTCTATTTTAATGGAATAAGTGTATAAAGGCGCAATTTTACATTTAATTGGCCTCAATCACCATCTATTTGAGTTAAAGGAAGGCTAATTGGGTGAATTTTTATTACTTTTATATCGTGCTTAAGGCTTTTAACACGACTTTTAGCAATTCTAAAGCCTGTAAAACCACCTACAACAGCGGCTAATATTTGTATCCACTCAGCAACATCGAATATTTCACTAGCAACAAGTGCAAATATAAGGCTTAAAAGTAAAGGCAGCATGTAAACAGCAAAAGCATGCTTAACCATATGGCTGTCATCTAATGCTAAGGTTACTTTTTGACCAACCTCAACGGGCGTATCAAACTTATATGGGAATGTTTTTTTAGCAGTGCCGAAAAGCTTACCAAATACTTGAGAACCACAGCGCCCATTGCATCCTTCACATGCTTTTTTTTGTTGAGCTTCTAAATTAGCAGTGGTGCCTTTAATAGACACCACTGTAAGGGTTTGTTCAATCATGTTGAATTATAGGGGCCTTGCCACAGACTCTGCGATAGTTTTGGCTGTTGACGCTGGGATATTACCCACCACCGACACATCGAAACTGCCAGCATTGTGAACATAAATAGTTGTAGCGCCTGATGATAACGCACCGCTTGGTCTGCGTCCTGGCAACGGACGCTGCACAAATACAGACACTTCTACAAAACCATCGGAATACAGATAGTAATCGGTTAACTCATTATTTAAATCAAGCTTATGCCTGTCTGATTTTAATAAGCTAAAGCCGTCGGGCAACCAGCCTATTTGCCAATTGTTACTCGCTAAATTGTCAGTTTTTTGTGCTATTGCATCACTAGGTAGCGGTGTTGGAAACTCTTTGTTAAGCATTTCAAGTAACAAAGGTGCTGGCTCTTCTGTCACACTAATATGTGTTAGCTGTAGTTGCTCGAGCATGTCACCATTGTGATTCACATAGGCTGACTTTAGAATCAGCGATGACTCCGCATCTATCCAAAGCCAATAGTTAAATTTATACTCATCTTTTGACTCAATACGTACGAGTTGTGCTGGTCTGCCTGCAATGCGCCCTTTACCACCTAATACAAAATCATATTCTTGATTTAAACGCTCTATGTTTTTAAAAAGAACCTCAGGTATTGGCCCTGCAATTGAATCTGTGGCAATAGAATAAGGAGCTGATTGGGGTTCGAAATAGGTTACCTGATCATCAATTCTAATTATTTCAAGGCCAGCACCGTTTAGTAAACTTAAGTGCTCTAACTCGGTTTCACCTTGTTTTGCATGGAGCCAACGATAGGGCTCCATAGATTTGCCCTTAACAACAACAAATGATGCATCAAAGTTGCGGTTATGAACGGCTTCAGCCATATTGAGCAAAAGCTCTTTTGCTGATTTTTCATCACTAGAATAGGCAGGAGCTATTAATGCCAGCGATAAAATAAAGGTAATGAATTTCATCTACTTATTTTTTTTCCTCTTCGGCTTGCGCCTTAGTTTGAGCCTTTTCTAATGAATATGCAACGCGTGCTTGACGCTGATGCTCTAATACAAGAGCTCCAATACGTTGTTGCTGTAACTCACGAAATCCTTTTTCTGCATTTTCAAGTGCAGGCTCCGACGAGTAACTCACTGGCGACGCAACTCCTGTTAGAGGCGTGCTTTGCAACATCGGTATTTCATTCATTGGTGAATCATCACCTTGTGGCAATGTCTGAACCCCTACAATAGCAAACATTGCAACACTTGCAGCAATTGCTAACTGTGCAACAGGTCTACGCCAGTTAAAAGCAACGACATTATCGCTGGCCTGGGTTGTTTGCTCAGTGTTTTGTTTTTGGCTGAAATCAGCATATACGGGTTCGCTTTCAAGTGCCTTGGCAACGCTATCACTAATATCTAAAACAAAGTCATCTTCAGACTCAGCACGCATAACATCGCCAATCAAAGCATAACGCCCTAGTGTTGCAGACTCTTTAGCAGCAATTTCCTGATCGGTTAAAAACTCTTCGCCGTCAAGTAACGCGGATAGGTCTTGATCATCCAACTTGTTAACGTGTGCTTTTGTCATATTTAAGACTCGCCTATTAATGGGTTTATTTTGTTATCAATTGCCTCTCGGGCACGAAATATGCGCGAACGCACCGTACCTACAGGGCAATCCATAACCACGGCTATTTCTTCATAGCTCATCCCTTCGATTTCTCGTAAGGTGATCGCGGTTTTAAGATCTTCAGGCAAACTATCAATTGTGTTAAAAATTACAGCACGAACTTCGTCACTGAGTAACAAATTTTCTGGAGATGCATTTGAGCGTAACGCATCAGCACCTTCATAAAATTCTGCATCCTCAGCATCAACATCATTTGCTGGCGGTTTGCGGCCTTGAGCCACTAAATAATTTTTAGCACAATTAACTGCGATACGGTATAACCAAGTATAAAAAGCACTGTCTCCACGAAAGTTCGGAAGTGCACGATAAGCTTTAATAAACGCTTCTTGTGCAACATCAGCAATGTCACCATGATTAGATACATAACGTGATATCAATCCGGCTATTTTATTCTGATACTTCTTTACTAATAAGTTGAAGGCATTCTTATCGCCTTGCTGAACTCTTTTTACCAGCGCTAAATCCAAATCCTGCTCGCTCATTCGAGCCGGTACTCCTATATCTAATTATTACTTGTTATTCATATCTTAGTCATTGTTCACAAATACTCTGACTGGGGGGTGAATAAAAAGTTCATTTAATATTATTTTTTTATAAAATAGCTCATAAATATGTAGACGAGGGCTTAAAATGACTAATTGTGTCGCCCTAAAATATGATACATATACGCATATACAATAATATTGATTGCTCGTACCAATTTCATAAATTAGTATCTCGGGCATTGTAACCGCAAAGACCACGGACATGAACCAAAATAAACACCACACCACAGATGTTGCTATTATTGGAAGCGGCGCGGCTGGACTTTCATTAGCTTTATCGCTAGCTAATCACTGCAACGTTATCGTTATTAGTAAGGGTGAATTAAAGGAAGGTTCAACCCTTTATGCCCAAGGGGGTATTGCCGCCGTTTTTGATAAAAAAAATGACAGCATTGAATCACACGTTCAAGATACATTAGATGCAGGTGGCGGCTTATGTGAGCGCGAAGTGGTGCATTACACAGCAAGTAATGCACAAGATTGCCTACAATGGTTAATTGAACAAGGTGTTCCATTTGATATGGAGTTTGATAGTCAAGGCAAAGAACGTTTTCACTTAACCCGTGAAGGTGGACATAGCCATCGACGTATTTTACATGCCGCAGATGCTACAGGCCGTGCTGTACAAACAACTCTTATTAGCCAAGTCCAAGCCCACCCCAATATAACAATTTTAGAACAATACAATGCAATAGATTTAATTGGTGACAAAAAATTAGGCCGACAAGGGCAACATATCCACGGTATATATATGTGGAACCGCCAAGCAAAACGTGTAGAGACAGTTGCTGCAAAATTTGTTGCATTAGCCACTGGTGGCGCAAGTAAAGTGTACTTGTACACATCAAATCCTGATGTATCAAGTGGTGATGGCATCGCTATGGCTTGGCGCGCAGGATGCCGTGTAGCAAATATGGAGTTTAACCAATTTCACCCAACAAGCCTGTATCATCCAGAACTACAAAACTTCTTAATTACTGAAGCAATGCGTGGAGAAGGGGCATATTTAAAGCGCCCCGATGGTACACGTTTTATGAAAGACTTTGATGAAAGAGAAGAACTTGCACCGCGCGACATCGTTGCTCGCGCAATAGACTTTGAAATGAAACGCTTAGGTGCTAACTGTGTTTACTTAGACATTAGCCATAAAGAAAAAGACTTTATCATTGAGCACTTTCCCACTATATATGCAAAATGCTTAAGTGTAGGTTTAGACATTACGAAAGAACCAATACCGGTTGTACCTGCAGCACATTACACATGCGGTGGCGTGATGACTGACTTTAATGGCAAAACAGATCTGGATAACTTATATGCTATTGGTGAAGTCGCTTATACTGGTTTGCACGGTGCAAATCGCATGGCGAGCAACTCACTGCTTGAATGCATTGTTTTTGCCCATGCAGCAGCCAAAGATATACTAGCAAAAATTAATCAAAGCCCTGAACAACAAGCATTGCCAGTATGGGATGAAAGCAGAGTGTCTAATTCGGATGAAGAGGTCGTAATTACACATAACTGGCATGAGTTACGACTTTTTATGTGGGATTATGTTGGTATTGTGCGCTCAACAAAACGTTTAGAGCGAGCTCTTCATCGTGTTGAGTTATTACAACAAGAAATTCTTGAGTATTATGCAAACTTTAGAGTTTCTAATAACTTACTGGAATTACGTAACTTAGTGCAAGTAGCGGAGCTTATTATTCGCAGTGCAATGCAGCGAAAAGAAAGTCGAGGCCTTCACTACACCATTGATTACCCAGATAAAGATAACAACCCTAAACCAACTATTTTGACACCGACACATCAGCAGAACTAATCAATACAGCTCGCTTTAGGCGGGTAAAACTTTGCTCATCGCACCCATTAGCATTAATAATTAGCCAATGGGTGCGACTTAGTCCAATAATGTTCAACCAAACACTATGCTGATACGCTCTACTTTTGCAGCCTATCTTACCCGTGATTTCTTTTTCTGAATTCACAAAGTGACAGTGTGGAGAATCAATAATCAACGTACCTTTTATCGGATGTTGATGCGTATACCATCGCCAACAAAACAACCCAACTAGTAAACTCAAACATAAAGTCAAAACTTGAGCAAACAGTGTGGTTAAAAAGGCACTGAAACAACACGCAAATAAACCAAAACAGACCACAAATGCTTTATGATCTGCTTTATTATTTGTAACACAAAATCTATACACGAACTCGATTTAAAATAAGCTGCACCATCTCGTTTAGTTCAGCGTCTTTGCAAGGTTGATGGCCCATGAACCAAGCAAATAAGTCGGGATCATCCGCTTCTAATAAACGTTGAAACACTGCTTGTTGCTTTGCTGACAATGAATCAAACGCTTCTTCAACAAATGGCATAAACAATACATCAAGCTCTAACATCCCGCGACGACAAGCCCAACGAATACGTGCTTTACTATGAATTTCAGTCATTTTTTACCTCGTACTTAGTTGTTACTGAGTTTAACAAAATGCCTATGAATAAACAGCTTTAAATAATACTTCATATCTTTGCGTGAAATAATTTCTAATGTATTGATTTATCATTTAGTGCATCTACACCCAAACCACCTAAAGATACAGAATTCAGCATTTCATAGGGGCTTAACATCAAGGCGTTACTTTGCAACAATAGCAGTCCCTTTTAAGAAGTAACAACGATGAAAGTAAGTGTCTATTAACCCCCCAAAGGGTTGGTTTAAAAGCGATTTATTCTGCGTTATTGATATTAACAATAGAACCACTATTACCTGCAATCAATGCCTTGCCTAAATCGCTTTTAATTCCAACTGAAACTCGCATCTTGAGGCGGCCTGAGTATATACCCATCGAAGCATCTACGTTATTATAAGTACCTAAATTTCTCGCAAAGCAGGTTTTTATGTCGACTGTATATGCATGCCCATTATCACACAAGCTGATCAGCATAAGTGGTATAGATAAACTCGCCTATCTCCATGGCCAAATCACCCAAGATATAAATATACTTAAGCAAGATAACTTTCTTTGGGCCGGTCACTGTAATGCAAAAGGCAAACTGTGGAGTGTCGCTAAATTATTTGCATTTAAAGATAGTTACTTTCTTGTTGCCTCTGAACCAGAAATTGAACAATCATTAGGTGAACTTAAGAAATATGCTGTCTTTTCAAAGGTAGATATTGAGTTATCTGCAAACCAATTGGTCGGTTTAATCGCAGAAGATTTAAGCTCAGTAGAGGAGCAATTAGGGCTTGATTTTTCAGAGCAAATCACTGCCTGTGATTTTGCTGGAGGAAAAGCACTTAAGCTAGCAGAAAACCGCTTATTACTTATGCTCAATGATGGCTTTAAATTACCTGAGACGGTTACCCGTTTAGAGGACGATGCACTATGGCAACAGCATTCAATTTTAACTGGCGAGCCGCAGCTAAACAATGAAGCTATAGGTGAATATGTACCACAAATGGTTAACTTACAAGCGATTGGTGGCATTAGCTTTCGTAAAGGCTGCTACACAGGTCAAGAAACTGTCGCTCGCATGAAGTATTTAGGCAAAAATAAACGCGCTATGTTTATCGTATCAGGTAAAAGCGATGGCATATTTGAAGAATTAGATGTAGAAACCCAAATCGGCGAAAACTGGCGTCGAGCTGGAAAAATCATAGCGCAAGCATACAATAAAGAATCAGGTACTTTTTATGGCCTTGTTGTGTTGCCAAACGACAGTGAACCTAGTCAATCACTGCGTGTAAAACATGCTCCACAAGTAGGGCTGAACATTCAAGTCCTGCCTTACTCTCTTGAAGACGAATAAATAGGAATGACTATGATCATTGCAGAAAATAAAGTGGTAAAAATGCATTACTCCGTGACGGATAATGACAATAACTCTATCGATAATTCTTTTGATGGCGAGCCACTCGTGTTTATCATTGGAACTGGTTATTTGATTCCAGGTCTAGAAGATGCGCTGCAAGGCAAGCAGGCAGGCGATACATTAAGCGTAACTGTTGAACCTGAAAATGGTTATGGTGAGCGCCATGATGAATTAATGCAAGCTGTGCCTAAGTCTATGTTTGAAGGCATGGAAATTGAAGTTGGCATGCAGTTCAGAGCAACGACTGATGATGGTGATCAATCAGTTATGATTATTGATATCCAAGAAGATGAAGTGATTGTTGATGGAAATAACCCGCTTGCTGGCGTTACTTTGAAATTTGATGTAGAAGTTCTTGAAGTCCGTGATGCTAGCGCTGATGAGCTTGCTCACGGCCATGTTCATGGTGAAGGCGGCTGTGGCCACGAGCACTAAATAACTTGAGTTTAGGTCGTTACAAAAAAAGCGCCTAAGGCGCTTTTTTTGGGCAGTTTTAAGCAGCCTCAGTTGCTTCTAACGGACAAATCTTACCATCTAATGCAGCAAGTAATCCCGCTTGGTCATTTGTACCTAACCTGTACTGACTACCGTCTTTCATTGTTAACTGCACCGCACTAAACCCTGACACAGTATAAATCCAACCGTCATGAGTTATGCGTAAGCCTATACCATGGCGAAATGAATTTTCCACAGCTTTCGCTTCCACAATATCCTGCAACAATAAAGTATCTCCAAATAGACCAGGACCAAAACCCCAGCTAATAGATGTGTGATCCACTTTAATGGTCAAGCCATGGAATACATAACCAACCAGAATTAATATGCCAGCAAACACCATTAAAGGCATATCTGCGCCAATTAAATACCAAGCAAGTCCAACAAAACTGCCAATCCAAGCAAGGACCGCAAAAATGAATAATGCATACTGCTTATTTTTATACATAAAAATCTCAATAGGAGTTAAAAACTATAAACCAAAGTCGCGCTAAGCTCTGAATCGTATTTGAGTTTATCGTCTTCAGGTTTTGAGTTATAGCGATATAAGTAAGTAAACTTTAAAGACATGTCACCCATAAGCTGACTGATCAATGATGTTTCAGATTTTAAACGTGAATTGAGCCCGGATAAAGACTGCTCAATACTTACATCCTGGTTAAAGCGTGTGCGTTTAGATACCGTGCGTTCCCACTGAAGGGCTAGACGTAAAAGATAACCTGTTTTCGTGGCATCTTCCCCCTCTTCAAGCTCGGTCTCGCTATCTGCAACTGAGCGATATAAGCCCGGCCCAATATCAAAATCGACTTGGTTTTTTTCACCCTCATATAAACGATTACCGTAACCTGTTGCTAATGTGCTTTTAAATGCAAGGCCACTAAACTCATCGTTTTCATAATCGCCATAAATAAAGAATGATGCATCTTTGACACCTACCTTGTAGTTTCCCTGAGCAGATATAAAGATACGATTAGCAGAAACTTCATTCTCACCTGTTGCCTCATTTTCATCACGTTTATAAAGCGTGTCTATTTTAAATTGATTGCGCCAATTTTCGAGGTCTTGATATAAATTGCCTTTAAGTTTAAAGCTGGTCGAATTTGTATTACCACTGCTGACAATAAAACCAAATTCAGTATCACCATAAAGTAATTCACCTTGGTGAATTTTATGTATTTCCTCTTCTGATAGTTGTCCATACTCATGGAAGTCTTCAAATGGATCGACTGCCCAGCTTTTTAAACTGACGAATACGCAGAGTAACAGAATAAAACGATTCACTATTTACCCACTAACATGGTAAGGAAATTAACTATTTGGTGTACTAAATTGATCATCTGATTATTCGCTATCCTTCCATAAAATGTGGCAAAAAGGGGCATCTTTATCGCGACTAATTAAAATTTTGGCAAATAGAATATCTTGGTTCTCAAACTCCAAACCGACTAATACCTGTAAAAAGTGCTCCGGTTCAATCTCAAGCGCAACAAAATCTTGCCATTGCTCATCTGGCTCACCTTCTTCAATAAAGCCAAGCTCTTCACGGTGCATATTAAAATCTTCAATATCTTGTTCGCTTAAGTTATCTGGTGCTAACTCTAAAAAGATATCATATGCTTGATGTGTTACTTCTTCTTCGCTGTATAAACGTGGACCAGTCATTACAGTGGACCCTTCAACATTATCAATTGCCTTATAGTATCAAACCTAAAAAAATTTTTGCCAAAAAAAAGCCAGGTTTCCCTGACTTTTTTAAATAGCGTCTTTTTAAGTTTTAAGTATTAGCAGTGCCTTTGACTTTCTCTCGCATGGTTTGTACCAAACTATAAAACAGCGGGACTAATAATGTACCAAATATCGTGGCAGCTAACATGCCTGCTAAAACAGTAATACCCAACGATACTCGACTACCTGCGCCAGCCCCCGTTGCGAAAACCAGTGGCAATACACCCAATACAAATGAAAATGCCGTCATCAATACAGCTCTAAATCGCATTGTTGCCGCACTTAGCGCAGCCTCAAAAATACTCTTGCCAGCGAGGCGCTCTTCCATCGCAAATTCCACAATTAAAATGGCTGTCTTGGTCGACATACCAATTAAGAGCACTAAGCCAACTTGGGCATAAATATTGTTTTCCATCCCCAGTACATATAACGCAAGCATTGCACCAAACATAGCCAGCGGTATAGCAGCGATAACCGAAAACGGAATAGTCCAACTTTCATACTGTGCCACGAGAAACAAGTAGACAAAAATAACCGCTAAACCAAATAAAATTGGCGCCATATTCCCCGCTTCAATCTCTTGCTTTGACTGTCCTGCCCATTCAAATATATAACCATTTGGTAATTGCGCTGCAAGCTCTTCCATAGCCGCAATGGCATCACCACTGGAAAACCCAGTTGCTGCTTGGCCACTAATACTGGCACTTCTGTACAAGTTAAAATGGTTCAATGTGGTAGGACCAAGGATAGGCTCTAATTTAGCCAACGTAGTCAGCGGAACCATATCACCTTGATCGTTGCGGACGAAGTAATGCTGTAGATCACTGGGGTTTTTCCTAAACTCACTTTCAGCCTGCATGATTACTTTGTAAGTTCGGCTAAACTGATTAAAATCATTAATATACAGTGACCCTAATTGAGCCTGTAAGGTAATAAATATATCACTCAGTGCAACGCCCTGTGCCTTCGCTTTATTTCTATCAACCTCTAAGAAGTATTGTGGCACATTTGCACGGAACGTACTGTATACATTTGATAAGCTAGGGTGTTGATTAGCCTCATAAATTAGACCATTAAGCACTTGTGCTAATTCGTTAGGGTCACGTCCTTCACTATCTTGTAGACGGAATTCAAAACCTGAACTATTGCCAAGCCCTGGAATTGGTGGCGGGTTAAATACCATTATTTGGGCATCTGGCATCGCCCATAATTGCCCCATCAAACGGCCAATCGTTGCTTTTAAACCAAGTTCTGGTGTCGTTCTCTCCTCCCAGTCTTTTAAAATTACAATACCAAGTGCATTGTTCGAGCCAGCTCCACCAATTAATGAAAAGCCTGATACCGCAATAAAATCGGTTGCAGTGGGTTCATTTTTAATTACTTCGCCAATCTTCTTCATCACCTCTTCTGTACGCCCTGAAGCAGCGGCATCTGGTAATTGAACATCAACAAATACAAAGCCCTGATCTTCTGCTGGTACAAAGCCTGTCGGCACACTTTTAGCGAGCCATGCAGCGGCAACAAATATAACAATAGCAAACAAACTCATACGCCCTACGCGCTTGAGAATAAAGTGAATAACCTTACTGTAAGCGGAAGTTGATTTTGTGATGCTATGCTCAACAGGTGCTAACCACTTTATTGGTTGCATCGCTTTTTCATTAAGCAATAAAGTGCACAATGCTGGACTCAAGGTCAGTGCATTCACAGAAGAAATTATGACCGCAAATGAGATTGTTACAGAAAACTGTTTATATAGCTCACCCGTTATCCCTGGCATAAATCCTACAGGAACAAACACAGCGAGTAGTACTAAGGTAGTGGCAATAATAGGCCCTGTCACTTGCGCCATTGCCTTTGTAACAGCTTCTTTAATTGGCAGCTTTTCTTCCTTTAAAATTCGCTCTACGTTTTCAATAACAATAATTGCATCGTCTACCACAATACCAATCGCTAAAACTAAGCCAAATAAAGTAATTAAATTGATTGAGTAGTCCATCGCCATCATAAATGCAAAAGTACCCACTAATGACACTGGGATAGCAATTGTTGGAATTAATGTCGCGCGCCAATTTTGTAAAAACAAAAACACCACAAGCACAACCAAACCAACGGCTTGAAATAAAGTAACAACAACTTCTTCAATAGAGCGATTGATAAATTCAGTTGTATCATAAGGAATAGAATATTTGACGCCGTCTGGTAACTGCTTAGCAAGTTCAGCCATCGTCGTCTTAACATCTTTAGCTACCTGTGTCGCATTGGCATCTGATAGTTGATAAATAACCAAAAAAGCGGTGTCTTGTTGGTTCAATTTTGCCGTTGTACCGTAACTGGCCGAGCCAAGTTCAATACGGGCAACATCATTTAACCGAACAAAGTTCCCGTTTTGATTTGCTCGTATAATCGTTTGACCAAACTCTTCAGGTGTTTTTAAGCGGCCTTTTGCTTGAATTGAATATTCGAATTGCTGACTGGGCAGTGATGGCGCAGCGCCCAGTTTACCGGCTGCGACGATGGTGTTTTGTTCCTGTAGTGCTGCTTTAATCTCTGTTACTGTTAATCCAAGAGAAGCCATTTTATCGGGTCGCAACCATAAGCGCATAGAGTAAGTTTGCTCACCCATTACTTCTGCTGATGCAACACCATTAATGCGCCCTAGAGGCTCGGTTAAATAATTCGTAGCGTAATTACTTAAGAATATTGCGTCTATATTTTCTTTATCAGAATAAAGGTTAATACCAAGCAACATTGCGCTCGACTTTTTCTTTACAGAAACACCTTGACGTGACACTTCAGTAGGTAATCCTGGTTCGGCTAATGCCACCCTATTTTGAACATTAACTTGAGCAATATCGGTGTCGGTACCCACTTTAAAGTATACAGTAATAACTGCTGTGCCATTATTACTAGCGCTGGACTCAACATACATCATGTCCTCAACACCATTGACTTGCTCTTCAATGGGTCTAATAACCGACTCTTCAACAACTTGCGCGCTAGCGCCTGGATAAACGGCGGTGATCTGTATTTGCGGTGGCGTAATTTCTGGGTACATATTAACTGGCAACAAGCCAACAGAAATCAAACCTGCCAGTGTAATCACAATCGATATCACTAAGGCAAATTTGGGCCGCGCGATAAACGTTTTACTTATCATGAGCGCTCCCTTTAACTCGCTGAGTTTGATTTATTTGAAATAGTACCTGTTGTGTGATCGACTTCTTTCTCAACAGCTTTAACTTCAACGCCTTGGCGCACTTTTTGAAGACCCTCAACAATAACCCTTTCACCTTCTTCAAGGCCAGACTCAACAACCCACATAGCATTAATTCGTCTGCCAAGTGTTACTATACGTGTTGCTACTTTGTTGTCATCACCTACCACTAACACAAACTTACCTTGTTGGTTTTCTTGCACTGCAGCTTGCGGTATAAGTGAATGTGCCTGTTTATCTTTACTTTCAACAATTAGTGTTACGAATAAACCCGGCATAACAATTGCTTTTTCATTCGCAAATGTGGCACGAAGCTCAACCGTCCCTGTACTGCGATCAATCTTTGTGTCAGCAAAATCAAGTTGACCTTTAGATTCAAAATTAGTGTTGTTTGGTAGACGAAGCGCTAAGTCTATTGCTACATTTTTAGGGTTGTCGTTTGTGTTTTGATGCTTTTGACGATAGCTAATATAGTCAGCCTCTTCTACCTGAAAGTTAACATAGATTGGATCCACATCGGTCAGTTCAGCAAGCTCGTTTGAGCCAGGCCCAACAACGTTGCCCACATCATAATTTACCTTACCAATGCGCCCAGCAAACGGCGCTCTAATTTCGGTATAGCTCAGATTAAGTTTTGCTTTTTCCAAGCTTGCTTCAGCTGACTTCACGGCTGCTGTTGCTTGATCGAAGTTGGTGGTGAGTTTGTCTAAGTCTGACTGAGAAATAAAACCTTGGGCTGCAACCTCTTTACCTCGTTTTAAGTCACGTTCAGCGCCATTTGCACCCGCTGTTTTACTTTTTAAATCGGCCTCAATTTGTGCCACACTCGATTGATACTCTGAAGGGTCTATCTTTAATAACAATTGGCCTTTTTCAACATAAGACCCCTCATCAAAATGGCGTTCAATTAACTCACCTTCAACGCGAGCTCGAATTTTAACTTCTTGATGTGCCTCTGTACGAGCAACAAATTCACGATAATTACCCACTTCTTGAGTAATCACGTGAAACACTGACACAGCCGGTGCTGGTGCAGCCTGTTTAGCTGAATTATCATCAGAGCAACCAGCTAGCGACGCAATTAATGTAATGGCTAAGGTGCCTTTAATAGCCAACAGCATATATGTGCTCAACATACTTGGCATTAAGCGTTTAAACATGTTTTTATTCTCCTTGTAGTTTAAAGCTAAACTACGGTTTATGATTATTTTTAATACAGGTAAACGCTTTACACGTTTGTCGGCTAATATTGATGGATAAGATAGCAATTTGTTCAATTAAAAATATACACCACTTTGTTACTTTTTGTAGGTTAGGTTAACAATTTAAGCACTTAATACGCTTTATTTATCAGCAAATATCCTAGACTTTACATCATCCTAATTAACTCGTAAGCTAACCAAACAGGTCAGAGGAGTTGACATGGTTAAATTAGAAATTCAACAGCACGCCGCTTTTGTAACACTTGCTAGAGAGCAAAAACAAAATGCACTTAGTTTCATTATGTTTAAACAGCTCAACGAGATTATTAAAAAAATAAAAAAAAATAAATCAGTTCGCGCTGTCATTATTCAAGGTGAAGGGGAGCATTTTTGCGCAGGTCTTGATATCAGCTCTGTGATGAAAAATCCAATGAATATCCTCCAATTGCTATTTAAATGGTTACCTGGAAATTGTAATTTAGCGCAAAAGGTTGTGTTAGGTTGGCAATCGTTGAGCGTACCCGTTTTTGCTATTATTCAAGGTAACTGCTTTGGTGGCGGCTTACAAATAGCCTTAGGCGCTGATTATCGACTTGTTCATAGCAATGCTAAATTAGCCGTTATGGAAGCACGCTGGGGGCTTTGTCCTGATATGGGTGCAAATGTTATTTTGCCAAGTTTGTTACAGCGTGACCAGGCGCTTTGGTTAGCCAGCCACGCCAACCCAATTGATGCAGAAAAAGCACATCAACTTGGTTTAGTCACTAAAGTTTGTGATGACCCTTTGCAAGAGTGCCTAAATATGATCACTACTTTATCAAGCCGTTCTCCCGATACGCTGGCAGCGATAAAACGAGTTACTCAGCAAAGCTATGCAACTCCCCGACGACATATACTCGCCAAAGAAACATTTAGCCAGATTAGACTGTTGGTCAATAAAAATACCAAACGTGCAATCGCCAAAGCAAAAGGTGACGATAACATTGAGTATCAAAACAGCAAACGTTGGTAACACTTTCACTATGCTTAGCTATAAAGTCGCATAGTGAAAAAATTCAAAACATGATTAAGTTTTATTTCCTTAAGTAAAACCAATATTTTAGAGCATTGATATGTCTGCCTTTACTCTTTCACTAAAAGCAAGTGCCCAGCTTTTGCTCAGTATAGCAATCATTCTAGGCTGCCTCGCAGTTGCAAAAGTAATCATGCAATTCACTCAAGGCAGCTTTCCAGCACCTTTGCTCGGTATGCTTTTATTATTAGGGCTTTTGCTCACTGGTTTAATTAAAGAACACCATGTTACTCCTAGCGCATCTTCCTTGTTGAATTATATGCCTTTATTTTTTATTCCCGCAGGTGTTGGCTTTATTGAACATTTAAACTTAATTTCATTACACTGGCAGTTTATCGTTGCCTGCCTAATTTTAGTTCCTTTAACTAGCCTGCTATTAATTAGCCATCTAATAGCCGTCTTCAAAGGGCGAGCGCAGCATGATTAGTTTGTGGTGGTTGTGTATACCCGCTGTGGTTACAGGGTTTATGTTACTTAAACATTTAAATAAACTGAGCCAGTCTACAACCTTTATTGCGCTAACCAACCCTGTATTTTTAGCAATTGTTTTTTCAGCCTTAATACTGATCTTATTTAATATACCTTATGAAACTTTTAGTTATCACACCCAGTTTTTGAGCTGGTTGTTAGAACCCGCCATTGTCGCCCTCGCACTCCCGTTATATAAGCAATTTTTACATGTTCGAAAAAGTGCTTTGCTTATTCTCATCAGTAGTGTTGTTGGCATTGTTAACGCAACCGTTGTCGGTTTTCTATTAAGTATCGTATTTGCTGTCCCTAAGGAACTGGCACACTCTGTTGCCGCTTTGTCAGTAACAACACCTATCACTTTAGTGGTTACGGACTCCCTTGGAGGAATTGCTTCTTTAGCTGCTGCAATGGTTATTTTTATTGGTTTGCTAGGCGCGCTTTTTGGATTTATTATTTTGCAATGGAGTGGCGTGTTAAATCATCAAGCCCAAGGCGTTGCAATCGGAACTGCGTGCCATGCAATTGGAACAGCTGCTGCACTGAATAAACACCCGCAAATTGGTGCTTTTTCGTCTGTTGCTATGGCATTAAGTGCACTACTGACGGCAATTATAGTACCTTGGCTTTATCCTTATCTCAGCCAACTTCTGCTATGATAACTTCCCTCACTTAATTGAATTTTATTTACTTATAGGCTTTTCATGATCAGTACAGAAATAGAGCAAGTTGAAAAATACTACACAATGATCAGTGAGTATTTGGTCAAATACAGCATGCAGTTAGTGGGTGCGGTACTCATACTCATTTTTGGATTATGGATAGCGCAAAAACTGTCTAAAGTAGTTGCGGGCATTATGACTCGTAACAATATTGATATTACCTTAACTAACTTTGTCAGTAATGTGGTTAAAGTATTATTGATAATTATGTTTATCATTATAGCGCTTGGCAAAATAGGTATTAGTGTTACCCCTTTTGTTGCGGCAATTGGTGCTGCATCGCTCGGTGCAGGTTTAGCACTGCAAGGCATGCTGTCAAATTATGGGGCTGGTCTTGCAATTATTGCTACAAGACCTTTTATCGTTGGCGACACAATCGAAGTCAAAAATGTTAGTGGGCAAGTTAAAACCATTGAGCTGGGCCATACTGTGCTTATTAATGAAGAAAAAGTAGAGATCACTATTCCTAATAAACATATTGTCGGTGAAATTCTTCATAACTCATTTAACTATTCACTTGTAAAAGGCGAAATTGACATTGCCTATGATGCCAGTGCAGACCAAGCAATTAGCCTAATAGAAAACGTGCTAGACCAACATGATTTAGTGGCTGATAACCCACATTCACAGGTTGGCATAGAAGCCTTTGCCGAAAGTGGCGTTACTATCAGTTACCGTTATTGGGTTCCAACGACCAAAATTATTGAAACAAAACTTGCTGTTAACGGCGGTGTTTATAGTGCTATTCAAGGCGCTGATATTGAAATACCCTTTCCGCAACGAGTGGTTACGCTTAATAAAGAATAGCAAAACACTAGTCTGTTGATTTTTTAGGTTAAATCTTAGAAGTCTGTTTGGTATTTAGGCAAGGCAGCGCCTATGTGGTGTGGTTATTCCCCATAAATAGGCGATAACGCAGCATCAATACCAAACAGGCGCTGCCCTTCGGGTTCTATCTAAGGCGATATACGCTTTGTTGCCTAAATGGTGCTAAGGGGCGTGAGCAGGACGCGGAAGCTTTGCTCGGTTTTGACTTAACCCACTTGGTTACAAACCTTGCGCCGCGATTAATTCGCCCCTCTTTGAACAAATTTTAATCCGCAAAGGTCAACAGACCCTAGGTCAGTTGTTCTCTCAAGGTTAAATTTGCAGCAGTCTGTTTGGTATTTAGGCAAGGCAGCGTCTATGTGGTGTGGTTATTCCCTATAAATAGGCGATAACGCAGCATCAATACCAAACAGGCGCTGCCCTTCGGGTTCTATCTAGGGCGATATACGCTTTGTTGCCTAAATGGTGCTAAGGGGCGTGAGCAGGACACGGAAGCTTTGCTCGGTTTTGACTTAACCCACTTGGTTACAAACCTTGCGCCGCGATTAATTCGCCCCTCCTTTGAACAAATTTCAATCCGCAAAGGTCAACAGACCCTAACTTCCCCCCTGTAAGAAGAACATTTAGCAAAGCTAATTGAGTTCCTCTAAGCTTTAGTAGTACAATCGCAAAAAGAATTGATAATACTTACTATTTACAATACAGAGGTTAACATGGCAAAGGTAAGCCAACGGTTTTGGTTTCAGTTGCATGGTTGGTGCTCGCTACCAATCTGGGTTTTATTTTGTTTTATTTGTGTCACTGGAACCGTATCGGTAATTAGCCACGAGTTAACATGGTTGACAAACTCTGCTGCAAGAGCCACAAACCCAGATAATTTACCAGAAAAATCAAAAGACACACTGATTGCAAGCTTAAAAAGTCAGCATCCTAGCGCCGATGTCATGAGCATTCTTAGCTATGAACCTTACCTGGTTAACGCGATAATTTTTACCGACACAGACAAACCTTACGCTGTTGCTTATGTAAACCAATATACTGGTGAAGTGCAGGCTATCAATCAAACAATTTCCTTCGTTGAGTTTATGCGGACGTTACATGGCTGGTTATTTTTCCCTTGGCAAGAAGGCTATAGTGTTGGTTATTACCTAGTCAGTGCTATGGCAATCGTTATTCTAGGGGCATTAATCACCGGCTTAATTATTTACAAAAGCTTTTGGCGCGCCTTTGTCCAACCTAAAATTCGCTTCAACCAAGGTCGTAAAACTCTACTAAAAGATTTGCACACGGTCAGTGGTGTGTGGTCAATTTGGTTTATGGCCATCATGAGTTTAACTGGGCTTTGGTACTTGGCTCAATCAATTATGTGGCATAACGAAATTGATATTGAAGAGCATGCGCCTTTAGTAAGCGAAGTTCAATTACCCAACTCTAAAAACACTCAACCTATTAGTTTAGATAGTGCTGTTGCCTTGACTAAAAATAAATTTGGCGATTTTACTCCTACTTATATCATGCTGCCTGAACACAATCGCGGTATGTACAACATCATGGGTGCGGGTGATACAATTTTTTACGATGGTTACTCATATTCGACCTCTGTGAATCCATGGTCAGGTGAAATAGCCACGAGCAAAAGCCCTGAAACAATGACCACCTTACAAACATTATCTCACATTGCAGACCCTCTGCATTACGGCACATTTGGCGGTATCTGGACCAAGGTAATTTGGTTTATTTTTGGTGTTATTCTAAGTGGCATGTCAATTACAGGCTTTATGATGTACTCAAAAAAACTAGTTAAAGCTAAAAAAACAAGCTCAGCAATTATCAGCAATACTGCGGAGGCAAACTAATGGCGCGTTTACAAAGTACTTGGTGGCAACAAAAAAAATACTTACTCAATGCTTTGGTTTTGATTTTACCCTGTATATTTATTTACCAAGCTTTAAACCCAACCTTTCCTGACCTATGGCAAGAACAAACCATTGGTGGGTTTAAAATAGCCCCCATGCCACTTAACATGGAACAGCCATATTCTCACCACAACGAGTATGTTAAAGATTTTTATCTAGCGTTTAACCAAGGTGAAATTAATAATATCCGTCAGGCATACTTGAATATAGGCCCTGCACCACTCCCATTGAGTGAGTTTGCTAAAAGTGACGAAGGTATAATGCATGGCACGGATCACGGCCAGCACGCTCATGCAATTGCACCTGTCACTATTGGTCAAAATGACAAGCTTTGGGTCACTATTCAAACGTGGCAAAATGAATTACTCCAGCAAAGTTGGGACATTCCGCAACAACTCATTGGTGATAAATAATTGGCAATAGGTGTTGTTCACTTTATAGTGAATAACACCTATTTGATTATTAGAGGTTCGCTTGCCTTTTACTTCACACCAAGTCATTAAGTACATACTACTAAGTAGTTTAGTTTTACTAGCTTGGTTACCTCATTTCCAGAGCTTTATTCTGGACTTCATTGATCAAGCATTATTACAGTCAGGTATTCTGTATGCCTCATCGCGCTCTGTAAATGCCATTATCTCGCTATTACAATCCGCTGAAGTAGGCATAGGCATTGCTAGTATTCAACCAGCACAATTGCTCGACCCTGTTAATGATTTAGCTGAATACATGTCAGATGCGATGCGCTTAGCACTAGGCTCTTTATTTATACAGCGTATTTTATTTAGCATTGCCTCGGGAGAACTTTTTAGTGCTCTATTTACCTTAAGCGTTGCGTGCTATGTTATGTGTGATTACTTTGGTTACTTAAAAAAACTAAGTACGAACGTGTTAACAAGCTTCATATTAATGCGTTTTTTAATTCCACTGGTGGTAATTACAACAGGGTTTGCAAGCCAAGTATTTTTAGATGATGACATTGATGCGCAAAGTAAAGCAGTAAGTCAAACGGTCGACAAACTAACAGATCAGGCAAATGCCACCTCAGCATTATCTGCAAATATGCGTTCGCAAATTACTAGCCAAAAACAAACAACATTAGATGAGTTAACACTGCTCAGCACTGAACAACGCCAATTAAACAAAACTGTTAAAGATAACCAACAACAATTAAAACAACTTACGGCTGATATTGATGCAATTCAAGCTAATCGTAGCCTGACACAAAAGTTGACAATGACACAACTAGAGCAGGCTAAGCCACTTATTAAGCAACAACAAGATTTAAAACAACAACAAGCCAAACTGAATAATCAGCTTGCGGCATTACACACTAAAACAGAGCAATTAAAACAACAGGTTCAGCGCTACAATGACCAATTAACAGGCAATACAGGAAATATGGTGAGTAAAGTAGCTGATGCGGTGACATCGGGGATTACTGAAATGGTTGCGTCTGTGGAGGCGCTCTTTGTAGACTTCATTAATCTTTTATCTTTGTTAGTTGTGAAACTCATTTTAATGCCACTGCTTTTTTTATACATGTTTAACAAAGCTATTAAAGCTATTTGGCAGCGCTCAATTCAATCTAGTTTTACACTAATGAGCGAGCAACTACCAAATAAACACTAGACTTATAGAGTACTTAACCACCATGCGATCAAAACCAACCCAGTGACAAAAATGAGAGCTTTCGTCTTGTGTTTTTTAATCACCTTTTCTGCTTGGTCGCCGGCATAATAAACCACCAGCGCGAGAGCAAAGTACCGAATTGAGCGAGCGATAGTTGTCGCCAGCAAAAACAGCATCAGCGAGTACTTAGTCGCTCCAGCTGCTAACATGGCTATTTGAAATGGAATTGGCACAATCCCTAAGGTCAGCACAAACCAAAAGCCTTGTTCCTGCATTTTTTGTTTAACATTTTCGAACTGTTCTGGACTTGAAAATGTATTAATAACCCAATCACCAATGAAATCAAATAAGTAATAGCCCAGCGCGTAACCCACCAAAGCGCCAGCGATACAGCCAATTGTTGCCATCAAAGCAATTACCCACAACTTATCTCGACGAGCTTGCATCAGTGGCACCATGACCGCCTCAAGTGGAATCGGCACAATGGTCGATTCTAGGAATGACGCAACCGTGATCCCGCTGAGCATATGTTTAGAGTCAATAAACTTACGTGTTTGCTTTTTTAAACTCTTCCCAATAGACATACATTTCCTTGTTAAATCGTATTTAAGTAATAACTTAAGGTTTTCTCCAACGAGCCTTAAAACCCCGCGTGTCAATGTGAATAAATGCACCACGATGAGACTTCGGGCCATATACACCAAGACCACCCATTAACCCTTTAAATGAATCTCGCTTACTAAGTGACTCAACAACATCCGCCATTACATCAGCATCCGCAATGGTGAATTTACCATCGTTATTCAAATCATCCATGCGGTAGTTACCATTATTATCAATAAAAACGTCAGCTGCATCACCAAATACATGACGGCTAAATTTAACATTGCCAATTGATTTGTTGTAATAAGGTGTGCGATACCCACTCATCACCACCATATTAGAGACCGGGTAACCTTCTAAGGTCATTTCTTTACGAATTTTTTCTAATTTAAGTAATAGCTGACCCTTTAAGTAAACATATTTAGGAAACTTACTGCGTTGTTTGCTGATAAATTCTTTCAATTTAAAATGAGGAGACACTTGCATATTCTTATTTTTTTCGGTTACTTCTATATACCCATCAGGCACAATATAGTGCTCTTTACCCTCTAATTCTGCTTCATTGGGATAATGACCTATGTGAAAGTACTTAAGCTTGCCGCCTTCAACTCGCTCGGAAGGGACTTTTACAAATGCGTTAATTTGCATTTTCTCATCACCATTCGCCGATTCAATCATTAGTTTATAGGCACCGGGTTCTTGAGGAGCACGCCACAGCCAGCGATTTTTAGACTTTGCCTTAAACTCTTTATCAATATCTTTTAAAACATAGCCGCTATCTGATTGCGAATAAAGAACCTCAAATTCAATTTTCTCATTAGGTAATACAAACACAGAAAAGATGGAATACGGAACCACTATGTCATCTATTTTCAAGCTAAATTCCGCATCAGGAAGTGCTGCTGTATTTTTTATTACCACGGCCTGATGAGTCACCTTTGATTCTGCAAACGTCTGCGCAGATAATAAAATTGTGGTAATTAACAGTGTAAAAATATATGCAAATTGCATTACGAATACTCCTTCTATTAAGGCGCTGTGTTCATATTATTTAATGAATGATTAGCAGCAATCATTGGTTCAGTCGAATGTAATAAATGAAGATTCTTATCCTGATTATAAATATCAGTTCTAAAATTAACGGTATTATTTTCATCTACCCATGCTGTCCAGTAAACCAAATGGATAGGCACTGGTTTTTGTAAGTGAAATGTACGGGTTTTGTCTGTCGTTCTAACATTCTCAATATTAGGGGTAATTCCATCAAGTTGATGTTGTTTAATGATTGCTTTTGCTAAAGAAAACGGGCGCTCCATACGAATACAACCATGCGAGGCAGCACGCTTTGGTTTTTTAAACCAGTTTTTAGCTTTAGTATCATGGATATAAATAGCATTCACGTTAGGAAATAAATATTTGATTTCACCTAAGGGATTATCTTTTCCTGCACGTTTAACTAAGAAGTGTTCAAAATCATAAGGTTCAATCTCATCCCATACAATTTTGTCTGGATCTATCAGGTTTTTATCTAGGTAACTGTGCTCCCTAATTTCAATATTTTTCTTTTCTAAATAGTCTGGGTCGTTCGCTACTTTAGGAGCAATCTCTCTAGTGGCGATTGACAGTGGAATACGCCATGTGGGATTAACAACAAACTTTTCAATTTCATCGCTGAACGCTGGGGTTTTCCAGCTTGGCTTGCCAACGACCACGCGATTTTTTAAAACCACGTCGCCTTTGTTGATGTAGCGTAATTTAAATTCAGGAATGTTTACTAATACATATTCTTCATCAGTACGCCCGGGAAACTCGGTCATACGTTGAAAATTTAACTTCAACTGCGCATAGCGTATTTTAGCGGGTACATTTAAATGCTTGAGAGTTTTTTTCCCAACTACCCCATCTACCAATAATCCATGGCGTTGTTGAAATCGCTTTACTGCATCTTCAACGCGTATATCAAACACACACGGCGATATATCTTTTATAGGATTGGTAAATATATGAACTTTGCAGGTATCTTCAGTTAAATCTCCGCCAAGTACCAGCCTATTAACCAGCTCGGCTACAAAAGGACCTTCACTTCCTAGCGCTAATACATCATCGAGGTTTAGCTGTTGCCAGCCTCCTCGATTAACAATCTCCTGATGCCAGGCGATTACGTTTTGCATCCTCTCAATTTGCTGTGTTGATTTAGGATCTATATAGATACTTTTTGACACGTCACTGGCTTGTTGATTTGCCATTTTGTTAGGTATTTCATTTGAGATGTTTGCTAATAAAGTAGATGTATAAAACCCAGCTAGACAACTTAACAGTACAGATCCATGTTTAGCTACCTGCTTTAGACCATGCGTTGAATGCTTACGTCCTATTTGTTTAATCGACCTCATTACTTTCACCTCTCAGTTAATTGATATGTCAAGCTCAAAAATTTTCTGTAAGAGCGGTTATTGTTTTAACTAATTGCAATACAGGTGCCAGCACTCAGATAAAAAACAACCTATTGATTATTATTGACTTTTCAGTATCACCACTTAAATTACAATAGCGTCACAACATGCTAAAAATGTAAAGTCGCTACTCTAATGTGTAAAAATGGCTGAGTGTATTCGCATTGAAATCTAAGCATGTAGGCTGACAAATCACGCGGGAGTAATCGTTAAGTATTAAGTTATATAGATATTAAAAAGCCGACTTTTTTTTAAAATGGAATTTACCACCGTACCCAATTTTAATAACAAAAATTAAATATGATCACTTTACATAATTACTGCGTAAAGGTTATTCGATTGTTAATTAAATTGTTAAAAGGATTACAAGATGGATAAGTTCGTTAAGCTCTTACTTATTATTTTAACCCTTACGTTTATACAAGGGTGTAATGATGACGATGATGACAAAGAAAATGGTGTAACCCCCCCAATAGAATCTCAATCAACAATTGTTGATGTTGCAGTGAACGCAGGAAACTTCACTACCCTTGTTGCAGCGTTACAAGCTACTGGCTTGGACGACACTCTTGCAGACACCAGTAAATCATATACAGTATTTGCACCCACTGATGATGCTTTTGCCCTGCTTGGCGAAGACACCATCAATGCATTGCTCGATGATACTGACAAATTGAGCAAAATACTGACTTACCACGTTGTGGAAGGTTCGGTTGACGCTGAAGCTGCCATTGGCTTAGCTGGTACAACGGTTACAACGGTAAACGGTCAAGAAATTGCGTTGTCGTTGAGTGGCGAAACCTTACTTGTTAATACAAGTTCTGTTACCAATACAGATATTGCGGCTGACAATGGCATTATTCACATCGTTGACGCCGTTTTAATGCCAAGCGAAGAAAACCAACCTGCACCGACTAGCAATATCGTTGAAACTGCTCAGCAAGCTGGTAACTTTACAACCTTACTAGCCGCCCTCGAGGCGACAAACCTAACCTCAGTATTGTCTGATACATCTTCTGAGTTCACAGTATTTGCTCCTACAGATGCTGCTTTTGAAGCCATTGGCGAAAAAATGCTAAACACTTTATTGGCAAACCCAGATGTTCTTGCCAGCATCCTAAAGCAGCATGTTCTAGCGGCAAAAGTTGATTCTGTAACAGCCATGTCACTCAACGGCAAGAGCGCTGAAACCGTTCAAGGTAACCAACAAGCAATTGCAATAAACAGTGAGACAGACACCCTGACATTTGGTGGCGCAAACATAACAACAACTAACATCAACACAACAAATGGTTTTATCCACGTAATTGATGCTGTGGTTGTAGGTGACATCGAACTACCACAAAGCTATGGCACATTGGCAGATGTTGCTACGAGTAACGGCAATTTCACAACATTACTTGCAGCACTCAATGCAACAGGCTTAGATACGCTTGTCGCTGATCCAACAAATACTTTTACTGTTTTTGCACCTACCGATGCTGCATTTGCAGCTCTGGGCCAAAACACAATTGATGCGCTCCTTGCGGATACTGATAAACTTAAAAACATTTTACAGTACCACTTAATTGCAGATGCTAAAGTACTTCAAGATGCGGCAGTAAGCGTCGCTACCAGTGAAAGCAATAAAACAACAATGGCGAACGGCGACATGGCTGCTTTATCGTATGTTGATAGTGCGTTGTTTATTAATGATGCCGCAGTCACTACAGCAAATGTTACTGCTGACAATGGTGTAATTCATGTTTTAAACAAAGTTATTATGCCACCAAAAGACATGGGCACACCGACTAAAACTATCGCAACAGTTGCAACCGAAACTGAATCACTTTCAACATTAGTAACTGCGTTGCAAGCAGCCAACTTAGTAGATACTTTTAACGATACATCGAAAATGTTCACTGTATTTGCACCGACTAATGACGCATTCAAGAAAATTCCATCAGAAACATTAAATTCGCTGTTAGCTGATAATGATGCCTTAACTCAAGTGCTAACTCAGCATGTTTTAGGCGCACAAGTAAGCTCAACGGATGCATTCGCTGCAAATGGTATGATGGTTGAGACTCTAGCGGGCAATAACTTATCGGTTAATATAGTTGATTTTACCAGTACAGCTAACACTCAAGCAGACATCATTGCATATGACAGCACAAACAGCCGTCTTGTTACTGGCATGGGCTCAAGTAATTCAGGAGCAACTGTGTATGTATTTAATGCCGACTTAGAGCAGTCAATGAGCGTATGTAACGACACCTGTGCTCAAACATGGCCACCGGTTATTGGCACAGAGCAAAGCATTGCGAATATTCCAGGTCTTTCACTTATTGAACGTCAAGATAGCACCATGCAAGTGGCTTATTTAGGTCGCCCACTTTATACCTATTCAGGTGATGAAGCACCGGGCCAAGCGAATGGCCAAGGTGTGGGTGATAACTGGTGGCAAGTAAGTTTACCTGCGACGTCATTACAAGTGGCTGGTAGCAATGTTGTGGCTACTGATATCTACACCAGCAATGGCGTAGTACACTTAATAGACACCGTAATTACGCAAGCTAAATAAACTAATTTATGGGTAAAATTAAAAAAGGGGCTGGTTAGCCCCTTTTCTTGTATCTACAGAAGATTATGAGCTTATTCGTCGTCAGCTCGCTCTGCCGCTTTGATTCGCTCTTGGTTTTCTTGCATTTGTTCAAATGCCGCTTTAATTTCATCAAGCACAGAATCGACATCAGCGGAGCTATTATCTTCTTCTAAATCACCATAGAGCGTTGTCTCTGGGGTAAGTTCACCCGCTTGGTATAACGCCCACATTTCTTCGCCAAACCGTGTTGCAAGAATCTCAGGCGCATACTGGCCATAATATTGGCGCATATTACGCACATCGCGCAAAAACATTGCTTGTGCGTTATTATTCGCAGATGCATTAACCGCTTGCGGTAAGTCGATGATCACCGGGCCATAGCTGTCCACCAGCACATTAAATTCAGACAAATCACCATGCACAATACCTGCACATAACATCAACCTAATGTAATGAACCATAGTGGCATGATCTTCAATAGCTTGCTCTGCGGTCATGCTAACATCGTTTAAACGTGGTGCTACATCACCATCATCGTCCGTAACTAAATCCATGATCAATACGCCATCGTAACACCCGTATGGCTGTGGCACTTTGACACCCGCTTTAGATAATGTGAATAACGCATCGACTTCAGCATTTTGCCACACACTCTCTTGCTCTTTGCGACCAAATTTAGACCCTTTTTCCATGGCACGGCCACGTCGGCTGTTACGTACCTTTCGACCTTCTTGGTATTTAGCAGCCTGTTTAAAACTTCTGTGTTGAACATCTTTATACACTTTGGCGCAGCGAATAGCCTCCCCACAGCGTACAACATAGACTGAGGCTTCTTTACCACTCATTAATTGGCTGATGACTTCATCAACAATACCGTCTTCGATAAGCGGTAAGATTTGTTTAGGTGTTTTCATACCGCTCTTATACCGCACTTAGTGCGTATATGTAATCCCCTATTGATAAAATTACAAAAAACTTGACTAATTTAGTTAAATACACAAACTGCAAATAAAATTTTTCTAACAAGAGGCCCAATATGAACTCAGAAATACGCTATCGTTTTCAATCACCACAAATTGCCAATCGCTTTTTAAATGAGCTCAAAGACTGGCCTATTGCGAAAGTAAAAACTAGGCTACTTAACGGTGGCTTTGATGTCAAAGTTAGCTATCAATTTGATGGTACTGGGTTTGATTATACCTGTTCAGAGTTAGATGATTTAGCCTCCCAACATCAAGGTGTCGAAGTGAATTAAATTAAACCTGTTCGGTTATTGACTATAGATTGATATACATTTGCGTATAGCTACGTTAAATTAGTGTAAATATTGTTAATTGTAGAGATATCTATGAATAAGCCTGCCTCTGATCATATCCCTCAAGAAGCATTCGATTGGTATGATGAATATGCTCACGGCATGATGGATAGGCGCACCTTTATGAAAAAACTAGGCTCGCTAGCAGTCTTAGGCTATTCAATGGCGACACTCACCACAGCCTTACTGCCTAATTATGTGCTAGCTGAGCAAGTTTCGTTTAACGATGATGATATAAAAGCAACCTATCAAACTTTTAGTTCACCGAGTGGCCATGGTAAAGGGCAAGGTTATTTCGTTGAACCGGCGAATATAGCTGGCAGGCGCCCCGTTATACTGGTTATTCACGAAAATCGTGGTTTAAACCCTTATATTAAAGATGTCGCACGGCGCTTAGCAAAAGCTGGTTTTATCGCATTTGCACCTGATGCACTCTACCCACTTGGTGGATATCCCGGTAATGACGACGAAGGTCGTGCAATGCAACGCTCGATGGACAGAGAAAAAATTCAAAATGATTTTTTAGCTGCTGCAAAGTTTTTAAAATCTCACCCTCGCAGCAATAACAAGCTTGGCGCTGTTGGCTTTTGCTTTGGTGGCTATATTGTCAATTACCTAGCTGGTATTGACTCAACACTTCTTAACGCAGGTGTACCATTTTACGGCACACCCGCAACGAAAGAATTGCGAAAAAATATCAAAGCCCCTTTAATGATTCAGCTTGGCGAACTGGATAAGCGTGTAAATGCCAGTTGGCCTGAATACGAAACGGACTTAAAAGTACATAATGTTCCCTATCAAATGCACATGTACCAAGGCGCCCATCATGGTTTTCATAACGATTCTACTAGCCGATACGATAAAGACAGTGCTGAGCTTGCTTGGCAACGAACATTAGCCTTTTTTACACATTCACTCGTTTAAGGTAAACACCTCTACATGAATAAAGTTTTGTACTTCATAGCCACAGTTTTCGTTATCGTAAATTGTATTAAAAATCCTGCATTAGCACTGACATTTGTGGCCGAAGATCTTCCCCCATACCATTATAAAAATGAGCAAGGCGAAGTTGTTGGCGCATTGGTTGATTTATCAAAAGCGGTATTGAATAAAGCACAGCTCGATGGAACATTCGAAATTATGCCGATGGCACGGGCATACCACCGATTCGAAACACATTCTGACATTATCATGATGTCATTATTAAAAAACCCAAAGCGTTTAGAACTATTTGATTGGATTGGCGCGGTATATTTTGCAGACGCTTATTTAATAAGCTTAGATACCTTTAAAGGTAAAGTAGACAATTTAGAGCAAGCTAAAGAGTACAGAGTAGGCACAATTAATGGTTATTCTAGCGAGCAATACCTTCGTGATGCAGGCTTTTCAGATAACGAAAACTTAGTACTTGTTAGCCACTATACCCAGCTATGGCAGATGCTATTTAAACAACGTTTAGATTTTGTATTAACAAATACGCTTACTTTAAAAAACGAATTAAAACTCGCTGGGTTCGATGTAAGCCAAGTTAAAAAACAAGTACATTTAAACGACTACCCAGCAACACTTTATTTTGCAGCCAATAAAAAACTCGATAAACAAACCAGCCTACAACTTAAACAAGCTCTACTAAAGGTGAAAGAGACCGGTGAGTATCAAGAAATTTTAGCAAAATGGCAGTTACCTATGAACTCTTTATAGATTAATTACGGCGCGTCATTTACTCTATTCTAATGACTAAATTCTTTATTTTAAAATACGTTGCTTTTTATTTAGGGTGTAGCCTTTGCTTCATTTTTCACACCCAATTTGCAATTCCACCGCTAATTTCCTCATGTTTAGTTGGCTTGGTCGGCAGCTTTATCCCTGTACCAAAGTCATATGGGCAACATCCCCACTCTGCAATTTATGCCGGTAGTTTTGCCGGAATGTGCTCTGAAGGCCTGATCACTGGGTATTGGGAGTTAGCCGTTATTTCTTTGATTGGCGCTGTGTTATACGCAACAAGCACAAAATTATTTACCGGTTTTGGTGGAAAGCTTGGCAGTATAGCCTTTGTCAGTATTGCACTTTTTGTCATTGCTCGAGGTATTGTTATATGAGCTTACTGTCAATTTTAGTATCGCTATTAGGGGCTTTTTTAACATTTTTTTTAGCCAAGTATGAGCGTATTGGGGCCATTAGAGCATCTGCTACTTTATCTATTATCGCTTACACCCTATTTTTATTTTTAGGTCTCAATGCTGAACTCTATTCAATGCTATTCTTTGGCGGTACGTTCATTGGCATGAGCGCCCCCAAGCGCTTCGGCTTTTACACCTTATGCTCTGCAAGTATACTTTTTTCTATTTTATTTCATTACCTTGTACCACTACTTTATAGCTATGGCGGGGCACTGGGGTTAAGTGCTTTCCTCTCAGTCTGTGTATGCCACTTAGCTATTCTTCTCGGCGCACCAAGAAGCCAACCTAAAAACAAATAAGCATATAGGCCAATTGTTTGACCGCCAATTAAAAACACTAAAGAACTAGCTAAAAAATTGAAAGTAATACTTTTTGATAATAAAGGGTGATTGTTTCATTGCCACATCTAAATTACCATTTATTGGTACAAACAATGATACGCGATAACATTACCTTGGAAAACAATGAAAATAATGACTAAATCACTGCTTACCCTCAGCCCCGTTGCTCTAGCACTCTTACTACCAATGTCACACCAAGCATCAGCCCATGGCTATATTTCAAAACCAGAAGCTCGCGGTTATTTATGCCGCCTAAGAGAAAATACACACTGTGGCAATGTAGTGTATGAGCCACAAAGTTTAGAAGGACAGGATCGCTTCCCGCAATCAGGGCCGATTGATGGTCATATCGCCAGCGCGGGCTTAAGAGCATTTGGCGCTTTGGACGATCAATCTATTAACCGCTGGACTAAACGCCACATAAAAACAGGCCCAAATGAGTTTAGCTGGCGCTTTACAGCTGCGCACTCATCACGAGACTGGCGCTATTTCATCACAAAAACATCATGGGATCCAAATAGCCCATTGACAAGAGACCAGTTTGAAACAGTCCCTTTTTGTGAGTATCAAGGGTATAACCGACAACCGCCAAAAACGTTAACTCACCTGTGTAATGTACCTGAACGAACTGGTTACCATGTTGTACTCGGTGTATGGGACGTTGCCGATACCCCTATGAGTTTTTATAATGTGGTCGATGTTATGATTGATAACGACGATACACAAAAAGCAACTTGGCAAGATGTGGGTGATATCGTCACTGGTCGCGATTTAAAAGTGGGCGATAAAGTAAAAACTCGTGTATTTGGTGATTCTAAAGAAATTCCATCTCTTCAAACTGTATTAACAATTAACAATGAGAACGAAGGGTTAAATAAAAACTGGACCATCGCGCTCGCTGAGAAAATTAATGCATCTCAATCTTGGATCCAAGCAGGCCAACTTAACGAGAACAATGAAGTAAAAATCACTGTTGGGCGAAATGAAATTTTTGCTCAGAGCAATGCAGGAATAAGCTCTGTGGAGCTTGAATTTGAAATGGCGCCGTTACCTAAGCCTGATTTTTCTGTTACAGGTGTTTCGCATAACTATTTGATAGAGGGCGACGCTGTCAATTTTGACTTTACTGTTAATTTAGATGCGAATGCACAAATCCAAGCGACATTAAATAAATCGTATAACAGTATTGTTACTAAAGCTTACGAAGTGGTTAAAGGCCAATCTCAACTTTCGCTTAACTACCCAAATGCAGAAACAGGCCATTATAATTTAACTATTAGCTATATTACTAATGAGGGTGTTACAGATGAAAAAATGTTTCATTTAAACATTGTAAACTCTGAGCTCCCTGAAGAACCAACTCCACCTGTTGTTGAACCAATTGCAGATGTAGAATTTATTTTCCCAGAAAGTTTAGCTCGTTATAAAGCGGGTACTGTGGTTTTACAACCTAAAAATAACAAGGTGTATCAATGTAAACCTTGGCCTTACAACGGCTACTGCGTGCAATGGTCACAAACCGCTAATCAATATGAACCAGGTGTTGGTTTATATTGGAACATGGCATGGATCGAAATAAAATAAGTTAGAGGAATCACCTCAGACAAAAGCCACTTTTACTAAGTGGCTTTTTATTTGCACATTGCCAGAATAAAAGAATAGGGTTTGATATTAGGGGCGGTTTAATCGCGGCGCGAGATTTGTAACCTAATGGGCTAAGTCAAAACCGAGCTACAAAGAGTAAATCGCCCCTAGGCATCCTGATCTTTACTCATAAAATCAGACATTCGCTGATTAACCTCTTCATTGGTCAGGTCTTCTTGGTGAGTACCAATAGTCCAAACATGACCAAATGGATCTTCTAATGTACCCGCTCTGTCACCATAAAATTGATCATGCACCGGGCGTACTTCTGTTGCACCTAACTTAATCGCATTATCAAAAACTGTATCAACGTCATCAACATAAAGCATTAAACTCACAGGTGTCCCCCCTAGCTGACTGGGACTTTTAAAATGTGCCTCTGGACACATATCCGAGAGCATCAGATGAGAGTCTGCAATTTTTATCTCAGCATGTGCCACCCCACCATCAGGCAAGGGCATTTGCATAACGAGCTTAGCTGAAAACGCTTTTTTATAAAATTCAATCGCCTTTGTTGCACCGTCAACAATTAGGTAGGGCGTCACCGCATGAAACCCTTTAGGAATAAATGAAACAGACATGTTGTGCACCGTTTTAGAATATCGACTGTTAACAAAAAATAGTTAAAAAGTCTGCATAAAACAAGTAATGCTAGGACGTGCTCACCTATGACCATTCCTTTTATGAAGGAACAACGAAGAGAGTGAGTGCCTGCGAAACGCCCTAGTCTTTACACAATTGCAATGCCCTCCCCAATAAGTCAGCAATAAAAAATAATTGAATCGCTTCCTCTTTTGAAAAATCGCCACTAAAACGCGCCACATTTAGTGTTCCAAAGCATTGTTTTTGATAAATAATAGGAGCATCCATACAGGTAACTAACCCCGCCTGTGCGAGCATACGACAGTCTTGCTCTTTACTTAAACTTAGATGCTTACAAATAATCAATTTTTTTGTTTTGTAGACACGTCCGACCAAGGTGAAATCTATCGGCAATGGGATTTCATTTGTTATTGCTTCGCTTCCAAACGCAGAGACTAAATTAAGGTAGCCTTCATAGTGTGCTAACACCACACTTGCTCTATCCCAGTTAAATAAAAAGGGCAACCAATGCGTCAAAACACGCAATATAGCTAAGCGTTTATGAGCTTGATTAAGGTCTTTAATGAAACGGTTAGGCAAGCATATCTGCTGATAAAGTGGGTGTTCTAAAAAGCATTCATAACTCAGATGGTACTCGTTCGAAGACATACATATAGATTCGTCAGTTAGCGTACAGAAAGTATATTATTTAAGCACAATAAAAAACGTAAGAAAATTCAGTTTTTAGCAATTGAAAATAAAAACGGCTCAATATCAACACCTCACACCAAACACAAATGAAAATAGTTATTGATTAGATTTGCACTTTCTGTATTATACCCGCCGTCGTACCTAATTGTTGTAAAATAATAAAGAGATGAAATCAATGTCATACCTAGTAAAACCTAGCTTAATCGCACTTGCTGTGGCAGCTAACTTTTCTGTTCACGCCGATGAAAAAATTCCTGAAAAAAACATGGAACGTATGGTTGTTACAGCAACTGGCTTTGAACAAAAAGTCACTGAAGCACCAGCAAGTATCTCTATCATCACTAATGAAGATATTAAGTCTCATGCTTTCACTTCAGTTTTAGATGCAGTGCAATATTTAGAAGGCATTGATGTTGGAACTACACGAGACAAAACAGGTCAAGGTAGTGTAAGCATGCGCGGTCTAACGGGTGAATACACACTATTACTGATTAACGGCAAACGCCAAAATAACCATGGCGACATCTATCCTAATAACTTTGGCGGAAATGCCTTTAACCATGTTCCACCTGCTGATGCCATTGAACGAGTTGAAGTGATACGTGGGCCAGCATCAACGCTATACGGTGCAGATGCACTCGGTGGCGTCATTAACATCATCACGAAAAAGCACACTGCAGATTGGGGTGGCGCAGTCTCATTTAGTCGCTCATTGCAACAAGATGATAGCTTTGGCGATGACATAACAACAGACATTAACGTTTCTGGTCCACTTATTGAAAATGTATTAAGTCTTGGTTTTCGCGGTAGTGTTTACGAGCAGCAAGCGTCATCACCGACTTTTGAAGCTGCTACAGATCCAAACGGAGTTGTTCATGCTCGCTCTTTAGGTTTTGGCAGAGGCGGACGTACGGTTGATAACACCAATGAGCAGTTTGGTTTTACTATTAACTATTCACCATTTGAAGATCATCATTTGAGTTTCGATTATGATAATTCGAGCCAAGTTTACGATAATAGCCCAAGCTATGATCTTGAATCAGGTAGCATCACCTATCCACTTGGCACCAAGGATAATATTGAATCTATTTGGGCAAGCAGAAGAGGAAAAGTAAACCCACGTGCAGGTTATGCAGCAGACCAAAAGTTTGACCGTCAATGGTGGTCTTTAAGCTACGATGGTGAACTTGAATGGGCCACAGTTAAAGCGTCTGTTTCTTATGTTGATACTCAGAATAATGGCCGTACACTTCCTTTAAGTGTTGCAGAGCGCCTACAGTTACAACAAATGTATGACGGTACTGGCGAGTATGCAGATATGGATGAGCAAGCACGTAAAGACCTTGCTGAAGAAACATTCTTACCACGCCCTGTACGTCCACTAGAAAGCAGCCAATATACCTACGATTTACGTTTTGATATTCCAATGAGTGGCGCATTAGGCGATCACAACTTTGTAGTGGGTGGTCAATTAATCGATGGCGAACTAAAAGACGGCGTATTTGGTTTAGAAAGCAATGAAGCAGGTAAAGTACAAGAACAAAACATGTACTCTATTTTTGCTGAAGACAACTGGATGATGACAGACAACTTTACGCTTACAGCGGGCGCTCGTTTTGATAACCATGACGTGTTTGGTAGCCAAGTTTCTCCTCGTTTATACGGTGTGTATAACGTAAATAACACGTGGACAGTGAAAGGTGGTATCAGTACAGGTTATAAGACGCCAAAAACAACGGATCTATACGATGGGATTACAGGTTTTGGCGGTCAAGGGACGAGTCCATTTGCAGGTAACCCTGAGCTTGAACCTGAAACCAGCGTAAACTCTGAAGTTGCCTTGTACTGGAACTCGTTAGGCGGTGAGCATAACTTTAACATCACCTACTACAACACCAAGTTTGAAGATAAAATTGCCCGTGGTGATACCGTTTTCAGCTGCGAGCAAACCAACGATGTTCGCCCGTGTGTTAACTTGGGTCAATACGACCAACTTGGTTATCAAAGCTATAGCCAAAAAATCAATATTGACGAAGTTGATTTACAAGGTATTGAAATTGCAGGCCAATATACACTCACAGAGACCATTTCATTAAATGGTAACTATACGTGGACTGACAGTGAGCAACAAAGTGGTTCACAAAAAGGCCAACCGCTGACAAACAGTGCTGAACACATGGCTAATATCACCCTAAATTGGGAAGCCACAGACTTCATGGAAATTTATCTTCAAGGTGTATACCGCTCTGATCGTTACCGTGGTTGGGACAATGTTCATGATCAAGCGCTTTATTACAAAAACTATAACCTATTTAATTTAGGTGCTCAGTTTTACGTAAATGAGTACATACAAATCAATGCTCGCGTTAACAACTTGCTTGATGAAGATTTTACCTCGTACAGTACAACCTATACTGATCTTAACGGTGATGGTGAATACGAATATTTAACAGGCCGTGGAGTTATTAGCGAAGTGAGCTTTACCGATGACTACAATGTAAAAGACAAAGGCCGTAACTTTTGGGTTGGCGTAACAGCTTACTTCTAAACAGTTAAGTTAGGTGTATTAAAACACCGACTAAACAACAAAAAGCGGCCAACTGGCCGCTTTTTTAATCACCACTTTTATAAGCCAAATACCACCTTTTCACTTTTAAGCATGCGGGCACTTAAAAAGCTAAACAGAGCAAATAGTACAACCGTTACCCCTGTTGACAATATCAACTGTGGAACAGGGATTGGATTACCTTTAATAAATTCCATCAGGGCAAACTGCTGCGCAGCAATAGGAAGCCACTGCACAATATCCGTCGCAATATCATAAGTAGTAACCATAGTTAAAGCCATTGGGATAAATAACACCATGGTGACGTAAGATTGCGCTTCTTTAAATGACTTAGCCATAAAAGAGACAAACACTTGTAAGCTTGAAGACATCAATGCAATTGGGAAACATATCGCAATACAAAACAGCATAAACTCTGGCGTAATCGTTATGCTAAACCCTAATTGCTCCCATGCCACCATAGGGTAAACTACTTTAGAAACAATCAAAATAATCACCAAGCCCAACATTGAAAACGCCGTAATAGCGCCCACTTTGGCAAGCACAATATGCAAACTACTTAACGGATGGCTCAGCAATAAACTTAACGAATTACGCTCACGTTCGCCTGCACTGGTATCGATAGCTAGGCTCATTGCCGCATAAAATAAGGTTAAAATAATAGAAAATGTGACCAGCCCTAAGATCATCCCACCTTTAGAATCAGGAGTTGCTTGATCATTAACTTCAATGGCGAGCGCGCGCATTAAGTTAGGGTCAATACCGCGAGACACCAGACGTAAACTGGCAATTTCTGAACTATAAACGGCCATTGCTTTTTCAACACGATTGATATGCTTACCCAGTTTATCATCTGACTTATCAGCAATTAGCGTCACTGTCGCTGGGCGGCCCTCACTCATATTTTGCTTATAATCATCACTGATAGTCAGCGTAATCGCTTTAAGCAGGGGATCATTTTTATCATCGGCTATTTTAATATCACGACTGGCTAAATGAGCCACTAAACCCGGAGCATTTTTTGCGTTTTCAATAGTAATTTTAAGCGCATCAGGAGAAGCTAATTGCTGTAGTAAAATGCTCATCAGTAAGCACATACCAATCGGCGCACCAATCGCATAATAAAGTCCCGCCATCACAGAGCGTTTATCACGACTTGCATCTGTTACTTCTTTTTTAAACAGTACTTTTAATATATTGATCATGCTGCAATCCCCTCATCGCTACCGATTAACGCAATAAATGCTTCTTCTAATGTGTCTTTGCCTGCTTGATCACAGAGCTGCTCAATAGACCCCTGAGCAATCACCTGCCCTTTTGCCATAATGACAACGTGGTCACATAAAGCCGCGACTTCTTGCATCACGTGCGATGAAAACAAAACACAATGTCCTTGTGCTTTAAGTAGCAATAACAGCTCTCGTAAAATACGTGTACTCATTACATCGAGGCCGCGCGTTGGCTCATCCAAAATTACGTTTGTTGGGTTATGAACAACCGCTTGTGCTAATGCCGTTTTCATTCGTTGGCCTTGCGAAAAACCTTGGCAACGACGATCGGCAATATCATTCATACTCAATTTATCAATTACTTGCGTAGTCGCTTCCTTTGCTTGCGAAGCATTAAGGCCGCTCAGCTGAGCAAAAAAGCTGATATATTCCCGCGGCGTAAGTCGCTCATATAAACCACATGGGTCTGGAAATAGTCCTAAGTTTTGTTTTGCTTGCATGGGCTGTTTTGCAACATCAATACCGTCAATTTCAGCAAATCCGCTGTCTGCTTTTAATAAGCCAAAAACAGTGCGTAAACAAGTGGTTTTACCGGCTCCATTAGGGCCTAACAAGCCGGTGATTTTGCCATTCTCTGCACTAAAACTTAACCCGTTTAATGCGTTAACATCACCAATCTTTTTGGTCAAATTAGATACATTAATCATGACTTACTCCTTGTTCGCTGTTGGTGTTGAATACGTGTTTGCAACCCCATTAATGTTCATAAAAAATTGCTTATCATTTTCTTCACTGATGCAATCGGTATTAATATCTTGCATGGCTTTTTGATCAATAAACTGGGCGATAATCTTTGGCGCACAGGTTTGTGAACCAATGCCATGTGTAGCGGTTGGGGCTACTAGATGTGTCGCATCGGTCATATTCACCATTGCAAGTTCCGCCCAGCTTGGGGGTGTTGCTGGGTCGCGTGCGCCGGATAACAATAAAGTTGGTTTATCGCTTTGTAATGGCTTATAAAATGTTTTATCCGTAGGTTTAACTTCTAAAATTGGACAGACAATATCAAGCCCTTCAATCATGGTTTTACCCATGTATGTATTACTGTATTTACTGCGAAGTTGAGGTGTCAATTGGGGCCAATCTTCTGAACATACAATCGCGTTATGCATGCCCATTGCGAGCGATTGAGTTAAATCTGCGTTTGCCATTAAACCTGCCAATGGCGAAAAATCACCTTGAGCCGCTTTAGTAATCACTAGCGGTAAAATCGAACGCGTTGTGTGGCTATAAAGCGCTAAACGAATGGCACTGTAAAACTTCATTTTAGTGACAGTAAAAGGGATGAGTTCATAAGTGCGAGGGTGCCTGACTTGCGCTTCAATGGGTTGTTGCTCAAGTTTAGCTAGAAACTCATTAAAACGCGTTTCTAAAGAGGGGAACTGCTCATTGCAGGCAACATCATTTTTACAACGTTCGAACAAGGCAAGCAATGAATCGTCTATGGCCTCGCCGATAGCAGCAAAGCTTTGCTGCATCGGGACCACACCGTCTAAGGTGCTTGTAATAACAGAAGCAGGAAATTGACGGGTGTACTCTTGCGCTATACGTGTGCCATATGACACCCCATATAAATGAAAGCCTTCATAACCCAGTGCAACACGCACTGCTTCAAAGTCTTTTGCCGCAGCAGAGGTCGTAAAGTGGCTTAAATCAACGTTGAGCTTCGCTTTACATTGCTCGGTGTCTTGCTTGCTCATGGTTTGCAAATCAGTTATCGCATCATTAAATGCAAACTGTGTTTTTAAATCATCGCTGTCACATTGCAGCTGATTTGAATAACCAGTACCGCGCTGATCAACAAGTACAATGTCTCGTGTTTCACGGGCAAAGCGTAAGTTACGATTAAAAATTCGCGCTAAATCAACCGCTCCTTGACCAGGCCCACCAGCAAACCCCAGAACAGCCTCATCAGGGTTACTTGGTTTAATTGCTGGTATAACTGCAAAGTGAATATCAATTTCACCATCGGCTGGGTTATCTGATAATGGCTGAGCAATACTGCCGCACATTAATCTATCCGATAGGCCCTCCATGTAACATGGCGTTAATTTTACAGGATTATTGTTGTTTTCTTGTCCCTGTATCATTGCTGAATTTGCGATTAAAAAAGGTAAAATTGCTAATTTTATCAGCCTATTACGATATTTGAATGTACTTTTCATTGCGCTTTCCCTTATTTGCATTTTACACCTAATGTGATAACTTAGTATGTAGTGTATCGGTGTATTAATGTATTAATACAGTAGAGAAAGAATAATGCTAGAATTTATTAATGTCAACCCTAATAGTGGCGATCCAATATACAAACAATTGCATGAGCAAATTGTGCGCTTGATTGTGGGCGGCCAATTAGCAACTGGGGACGAGTTACCTTCGGTGCGAAAAATAGCCGATCACTTCGCTGTTAACCCTATGACAGTATCAAGAGCAATTGGCCAGTTAGTTGATCAAGGTTGGCTTGAACGTCGCCGTGGCCAAGCCACTCGTGTTGCGCAAAATATAGCCCAGCAATCAGATCAACAAGAAGCCTTACTTTTCAAAGCCATTGATCAGCTTATCCAACAAACCAAGCAGCTCGATGTACCGCAAACAACCCTAGTCGAACTTATAAAAAAACGGTGGGAATTAGAACAATGACACAGCCACTTCTTTGTTATCAAAATGTCTGTAAAAGCTACCAGCAACGCCAAATATTAAATGATGTAAACCTTGAAATAGAACCAGGCATGGTGGTCGGTTTATTGGGTAAAAATGGAGCTGGTAAAACAACTTTATTACGTTCAGCGCTAGGACTTTTAACACCTGAACAAGGCAACGTTTACGTTTTTGGCGAAAAAAGTGATCAACTTAGCGCCCAAAGTAAAGCAAAGATTGGCTATGTTGCGCAACAAACCTTCGGCTATGAAGGCTTTAAAATCGCAGATGCCCTCGCCTTACACCGCAGTTTTTATCCTGATTGGGATTGCGAACTTGAAAATAAATGGCTTAAACGGTTTGATCTTGACCCAAGCGCTGCCATAAACAACTTATCGATAGGCCAACGTCAAACATTGGCGCTTATCATGGCCATGGCCTATCGCCCACAGTTACTAATACTAGATGAACCTGTCGCGAGCTTAGATCCCATCGCACGTCGTGAGTTTATGGGCGATTTATTTGATTTGGCACTCGACTCTAATTCAGGCATTTTATTTTCATCACATATAACGTCTGATATCGAGCGCGTTGCCAGTCATATTGCATTGATAAAAGATGGCGAACTATTGATCATGGATGAACTCGATTTAATTCGTGATACGGTTAGAAAAATTAGTTTTTCTGACTCAGGTATCGATTTAAGCGCTTATAACGTACTTAATTTACAAAAAAACAGTGCCATCATCTATGGATACACAGGCGATACAATTCCAGGCGCTATTGCAACTAATACACTGTCATTAGAGCAATTATTTGTGGAGCTGCATGGATGATGCAAGTAGTTAATCGACCTTGGTATCAAGGTATAACCAGCCTATGGTTTAAAGAACCTGGCTGCGCCAGTTATTTTATAGCAGCCCTTGTATCTACTTTACTGTGCTTAGTAGCAACCGGGATGGATGAAGAGCTACTCGAATTAATGATCTTGTTCTCCACTATCTGTATGTACAGCGCTGTTGCTTGGCAAAGCGTAAAAATGCAAGCCACTGAATGGCAAGTATTGGTACCTGATTATTGCAAACATGTCATGTTTCAAGGAAAAGCTTTTCTTGTCTTCAATAATATAATCGCTTTATTGAGTATCACCATTGCAGGTAATGCAGCCTTGCTAACAACACTTTGTGTAGCGAATCTACTTGGTATTATTATTTGGTTTTTAAATCGCTCTAATAGCCATTTATTTACAGCTAGTTGTTATATCTTCTTTCTAATTAGCATACTTACCTCTGTATTAATCGACCAGCTACCACTTTGGCTGGCACCCGTTAGCACTCTTGGTTTTATCGGTATTGTTTTGGCACATAAAACGTTTACCAATGCATACCGATGGCACTCAAGCTCTTTGGCTAACTATCGTCAAGGCCTTCAATCTGGTTGGTCACCCATACCCAGTGGCTTTTTATCTAATTACGGTAACGCAATAAACAAACAACTCTTCCCGCTCAGCTACTTTGTTGGCGCAAGCTTATCGCAGTATTTGATACTCATCGCTCTTTTTTGCGCCATGGCTGTCGCTGCAAACTTATTTATCAATATTGTAGAGCATGCCGTATTCATATTAACCTTGCTTTTATTCACCATAGTAACATTAAGTTTATGGAGTAAAATTCAAAAGCAAAATTCGTGGGAGCTATTATTTACCCTGCCTATTTATAACTCCAGCCACAACGCAAAAGTAGCGCTTAGTCACAGCTCGTTAAAATTAGCCATCATGATCGCAAGCTTGTTTTTTGTCACTGTATTGGCGCTAGTTACACCTTATAAAGAGTTATTTATTTTCAACACCTTAAGCTATGCTTTAGCCTGCGCTAGTGGCGTATTGGTTAGCTTTGCAATCAGTAATGTATGCAAAAATATAAACGTATTGAGTGTATTTCTTTGCTTGGCGTTTGGTTTTAATATGGGGTTAGCGAACTATATATTCGATCATGGCGATAGCTTATTTGTACTTGTTTTAATAAGCCTATATACCGTGTCAATGGCTGGATTGAACCGCTTTACTGTGAGGTATATGTAGTCTGTTATTAGGGTCTGTTGACCTTTGCGGATTAAAATTTGTTCAAACTAGGGGCGGTTTAATCGCGGCGCGAGGTTTGTAACCTAGTGGGCTAAGTCAAAACCGAGCAACAAAGAGTAAATTGCCCCTAGGCTGAACCCGAAGGGCAGCGCCTGTTTGGCATTGATGCTGCGTTATCGCCTATTTATGGGGAATAACCACACCACATAGGCGCTGCCTTGCCTAAATACCAAACAGACTGCTGCAAATTTAACCTTGAAAGGTCAACAGACCCTAGCATTCTGATAGATAAAAAAACGGCCATATAATATGGCCGTTTTGGTGCTTAAACAAAATAATTTTAAACGTTTAAAGTGAGAACGTGCGACCTATTGACAGCACAATGCGCTCATCAGCCGTATCAATATCTAGGCTAGTGTTTTCCGCAGCCACCTCAATATCAAATCCTTCAAAGCTAGTCTGATAGGCTAAGCGATAGTGATTGTAAGATTTGCCATCGGTATCCCAAGCAAACTTATCGCCATCAAGCGAGTTTGAAATATCAAAACTAGCGCGCAGTGCATGATTAGGCGCAAGTTCAATGGTATGTGCAACCATAGAGATCACATGCCCAGCACCAGTACCAAAGTAGTCCCAGCTGTACCAAAAGTTAAGTTCTGTTTGGCCTAAATCGCTGGCATAACCAAACTTAGTGTACGCTTCAAAGTAGTTACCATCGCTTGAATTGCTTTGCCCATGGTAGCTATAGTACGCTAAACCATAATCAACGCTTAGCGCATCATTTAACTGTGCATAACGACCAAAATACGCATCCCACTCAATGTTGGTATCGTCACCAAAATCCACGTTTGATGCCCACGTTCCAGCATACATGCCCGACTCACCAAATGAATAATCAAGGCTTCCTTGAATTGCTGGGTCGTTTTGCGTTTGGCTCACACCATTAAAAGTATAGTCTGATACGCCAGTAATCGTTGTTGACCAATCAGCCAAAGCTGATGTTGAAAAAAGAGCAAATGGTAGTGCTATTGCAAGTAGTGTTTTTTGTGTTGTCATGTTAATTCCTTAGCTTACTGATTCAACTTTTGTATAGTCAATTTTGTTATCTTTTGGCGAGCTATCGATATTACTCACAGTCTTAAACTTGCTATAGGCAATAAACCCTGCGCAACTAAAGAACAACGCAATTACAAGTGCACCAACCCACTGTATTTGCAAAAAGTTTAGTTTAAATAATAAAGTTAGCAATGTCAGAGCCACTACATTTAAGATAATGTAGTTAAATTTGCCTAAACGTTTTACCGTCATATTTAAGTTATCTGTGTACAAGCGGATAAGTGAATCCAGTGAATTGATAACAAAAACAACACCAACAAAAACCATGGCAATATTTTTAATGCCTTGCGTCGGTATACCTGCTTCATGATAGTGATAAAGCACACCGAACCAAATTGCGATGGGGATTGAAGGGAAAATCAACATTGCACCAAGCACTTGGTAGGTTTTCAGTCCACCAACAAAACGAGAAGTAAATTGACCAATCATTATGCTCCAAGCAAACCACCAGAAAAGATAAAACTCGTGGTAATCATTCAGCGGTAAAATAAACTCATTTAGGTTGCCAAAATAGCTGCCAATTAACGCAAGGTTATTGGTAAAATCTGACACCTGACCGTTATCGCCTGTAAACGCACCAACCCACATAAAGCCAATTAAAGCAATAAACAGCCAAGTTGTAGAGATACTTAGAAAGCGCACATATTTAATATCTGTGCTTGAATAGACAGCAAAACATATCGCTGCAAAGACGATTAAGTAAAACGAAGGAATAATTGATTCGCCATCACCTAACGCAGGTAAGTACCAAGGTAGGTTTGAGAGCAGTAAAAAGGCAGTAAATGCACAAGTACCAATAATTACTACATTATTGATTAATTTAACCAAAGGAATTTCGAAAAATTTTACTTTAGGTTCTATTACACAGAAATAAAAGCACGTAAGGAAATAAAATCCCCAGATAAGAAAGCCCCAATAACCAAACTCAATGGCCATCGGATTGGCAAACGCATATTCTGGGCTTGCTTTTATGTCTGCATAACCTGCAAACTCTGTTAGTGGAAACATGATCAAGCCAACGTCTAAGCCTGATGTAAATAAGATTGCGATGAAGGTAAATGTTCTAACCGGTGTAACGCCTACACACTTTACATTTCCCCATTTTACTAAAATTGCGATTATTGCCAGTAGGGTAAAAATAATGCCAGCACTAAGCCATAAGGTCATAATTTGCCCCCCAAAATAAATGATAATATGTCATTTTTTCTCCGTGTGTTTTATCTCGCATTAACGCACCACAAACAACTTGTAGTGCGCGCCACTGCAAGCCCCACAGCAAAAATATGCTGCAGGTGGCGTTTATACCCAACCACCTCATGAAGCGAGTTTGGGTATTTATTAAATCTCCGAGCTACGCTGCTTTGTTTGCCATTGTGATTCCATGGCAACCGCTGCATGCGATTTAGTAAGTGGTGGCTTACCTAATATTAAGTCTGCCGCTTTTTCTGCCACCATAATGGTAGGCGCATTCAAATTACCGTTTGGTATGGTTGGGAAGATTGACGAGTCAACCACTCTCAAGCTTTCTAGGCCATGTACTTGTGTATTTGAGTTCACGACGGCTAGCTCATCTTCACCCATTTTGCATGAACATGACGGATGGTACGCACTCTCAACAGCTTGGCGAACAAATGCATCAATTTGCTCATCGGTTTGGATGTCTTTACCGGGTTGAATTTCATCATCGCGATAGTCATCAAATGCGTTTTGCTCAATGATTTCACGGGTTAAACGTACACACGCTCTAAACCCTTCAATATCATCTTGATGCTGTAAGTAGTTAAACTGAATTTTTGGTGCAACTTTGGCATCGGCTGACTGTATTGATACTGCCCCGCGGCTTTTAGGTTTGTTATGACCCACATGCACTTGGAAACCATGTCCATCAAAGGCACTTTTACCATCATAGCGAATTGCCGCAGGTAAAAAGTGATATTGCAGATCAGGCCATTCAACTCCCGGTTTTGAGCGAATAAACGCACACGACTCAAAGTGATTGGTTGCACCTAAGCCACTGCGATTTAATAACCAACGGGCACCGATAAGGCCTTTAGAAATTAACCCTAACTTGCCGTTTAAGGTAATAGGTTGCTTACACTTGTATTGAAAATAAAATTCCAAGTGATCTTGCAGGTTTTGACCAACACCAGGTAGATGATGCATCACTTCAACGCCTGCTGCTGCAAGTGTTTCGCTGTCACCAATGCCTGAAAGCTGTAATAAATGCGGTGAACCAATAGGCCCCGCACTTAATACCACTTCTTTGGCAGCAAATACTTGCTTAGTTTGACCATTGATACTGTACTGAACACCCGTGGCTTTTTTACCTTCAAGCAATACTTTTTCGGCTAATGCACCCGTTACAATAGTTAAGTTACTGCGCGACTTAACAGGGTCTAAATATTCACGACTAGCCGAGCTGCGCACACCGCCTTTAACAGTCATGTGCATTGGCCCAAACCCTTCTTGCTGCCCTGCATTGTAGTCGTCAGTCGCTGCGTAACCTGCTTGCTGACCGGCATTAATAAAAGCTTTATACAGAGGATTGGCCATTTCATTACCGTTATTAACGCCCAGCGGACCGTTACCGCCACGGTATTCATCTTTGCCTAAATAAAAGGTTTCGGCTTTTTGGAAATACGGCAAGCATGACTGGTAATCCCAACCCTGTGCGCCATGTTGTTGCCATTCATCAAAATCTTTTGCATGACCACGTACATATACCATGCCGTTAATTGATGACGAACCGCCTAGTACCTTGCCACGTGGGCAATGCATTTCGCGGTTATCTAAAAACGGTTCAGCTTGGGTGTGAAACTGCCAGGCGTACTTATCCGTATTCATCGGGATAGACAGCGCTGTTGGCATTTTGATAAAAATGCTTTTATCGCTGCCACCAGTCTCTAACAATAAAACACGATTATTGCTGTCTTCAGACAAGCGATTAGCCAATACACACCCTGCTGAGCCTGCACCGACTATGATGTAATCATAAGTTTGTGCAGTCATTAAAATGGGCTCTCTATATCTGTCATACCAACATAAATTGATTTAGTTTGGGTGTAATGATCAAGTGTTTCGATACCGTTTTCACGACCAATACCCGACTGCTTATAACCACCCACAGGCATTTCAGCTGGCGAGTTACCGTAGCTGTTGATCCAACAAATACCCGCTTGTAATTGATGAATAACACGGTGTGCACGCTTAATATCTTTGGTAAATACACCCGCAGCTAAACCCAAATGGGTGTCATTAGCGCGGCGAATTGCATCGTCTTCATCATCAAACACCAGTACGCTCATTACAGGACCAAAAATCTCTTCTTTAACGATAGTCATGTTATCGGTGCAATCAGTAAAGACCGTAGGCGCGACAAAGTAGCCATTCGGTGCAGATTCTGGTTTTAGAGCTTTACCACCCGTAAGTAAGGTTGCCCCTTCATTAATGCCCTTATCTATGTAACCCATCACTAAATCATGATGATTTTTTGAAATAAGCGCACCTAAGTTCACCTCAGGATCCATTGGATCGCCAGCAATAATGTTTTGTTCAGTGCGTGTTTTAAGTTCGTCAATGAACTGCTGGTACACGTTTTTATGGACATAAATACGGGTGCAGTTAGTGCAAATTTCGCCTTGAGTATAAAAGTTACCCAGCATAGCCGCACTCACCGCTTGCGAAATATCAGCATCATCAAATACCAATAGTGGCGATTTTCCACCCAGCTCCATGGTCACATCTTTAAGCGAGCCTGCTGCACTTGCGACCACTTTTTTTCCTGTGCCTACTTCACCAGTGAACGATACTTTTTCGATATCATCGCTTTGTGTTAACCATTGGCCAACCTCAGCCGCACCTTGTACAACATTAAATACACCTGCAGGGACCCCTGCTTCGATGAATATTTCCGCTAATTTAATTGCGCCAAGCGGTGTCTCTTCAGATGGTTTAAATATAAGCGCATTACCCGCAGCAAGCGCAGGGCCTGATTTCCAACAGGCAATTTGTAACGGGTAGTTCCACGCACCAATGCCTGCACAAATACCTAATGGCTCTTTACGGGTATAATAAAAGTCTTCACCAACCATTTGTTGTTGGCCAACTTGCGCAGGGGCAAGGCCTGCAAAATATTCGATAACATCTGCGCCGGTTTGTACATCAACACACTCAGCTTCTTGCCAAGGCTTGCCCGTATCAAGTACTTCAATTTTTGCCAACTCATCGTTACGTGCGCGCAGTATTTCTACAGCTTTTAATAAAATCCGACTGCGTTCAATTGGCGTCATAGCAGACCAAGCAGCAAAACCTTGTTTGGCGCTTTCAATAGCTGCGTTTTGTACAAATGCATCGGCGACTTCTACATGGTAAATTACTTCATCTGTAGCAGGATTTTTAACTGCAAAAGTATCGCCACTTTGATTCTTTAAAAAGTGACCGTTGATAAAATTTTGATAAACAGGTGTTGTCACATTAAGCCCCATACTGTTTGATAAGTGAATGTACATAGCCTTTGGCTAATTGCTCGCAATGTTCAAATTGATTTTCGTCAGACTTGCTCAACACCGCTCTTAACCACAGCCCATCAATCATTGCTGCACATAGTTGTGCGGCAAGCTTGGCATCAGCATCGTTCATTAATTGCTTGAATGAACTCGTTAAATTGCTTAACAGGCGACGGCTATTGACGTTTTGTAAGCGGTGTAATTGCACATCATGCATTGACTGCGCCCAAAAACTTAACCACGTTTTTGTGGTGTCGCTTTGCAGTTGTAAACGAGCGAAGTTTGCTTCAACAATAAACATCAAGCGTTGCGTGGGTGTTGTTGTTGCACTAACGCGATCAATAAGTTCATGCTTCAAGTTGGTGAGTAAATAACGCACCGTCGCTTCAATTAATCCCTGTTTGCCACCAAAATAGTGGCTAATAATGCCTGACGACATGCCCGCCTTTTTACTAATGCTATTGATAGTTGTGCTTTGTAAACCAAGCTCAGCTACTGACTCAATCGTGGCGTCAATTAGCTGCTGACGACGGACAGGTTCCATTCCAACTTTAGGCATAATTTTTATTAATTGATCGTTCAATAAAAATAAAGGTTAGAGTAATAGAACTGATAATTCAAGGTTGACAAACTGTGAACAACCTAAATAAAACAGGCTAAAGTGCCGCTAAGCACCTGTAATAATGCAGCTAAAACGGATATGAAAAATAGATTAAAAAAATTATTAAAAGTGTCGTTTTTCTATGAAATGTTTATAAATGCGTGTATTTTCGAGTAAATAACAAGAATAAAAATGACTTTAAACGAGGGTTTATTGCAAAAAAGGTTTACAGTAAGTAGCTCATAAAATAAAGCGCTCACTACATCAAGATTGAGAGAACCACATCGGATGTTGTGGTTCATTTTAGTGCCATACTCAAACTCGCCAAGGGTGCGAGCATCGATGAAATTACAAGCGATTTAGCCAAGGCATTGATTGCCGCAGTAGTGGTTCTATTTTTAAAATCAATAACGCAGTGTAAATCGCTTTTAAACCACCTATCGGGCTATTTATTTTTTGCCAACACTACTTTTAGCTGATTGAGTGCTGACACTGAAAAGCCTCGATCATAAAAATACAGAATTTTTCCTGCTTTATTAATTAGCACAACGCGGCAGTTGTTTGGATTTTCATTTCCTGTAAAGGCTTGTACTTTATCACCGTCTTTGTAGATTGTGATCACACCAGCCCATAGTTCCTTAGGTATACCTTTACGCATGCCGTTATCAATTAATGTACTAAACATACGCGGCGCCATACCTTGTATAGTCGGCAGCTCATAAGTTGGAATAGAAACACCTGACATATCTAAGCCTATAAGCCAACGGTCAATATCAAACTGGCTATCTTGTTTGTAGCCAATTAACAACAAAGAGTGTTCATTATTAAAGTCGTCTGGTATCACAATGTCTTGTTTAGATAGGCTTTCACCACTAACAGTTGGGAACTGCTTTCCTACAGGTGTTTGATTAGGGTACTGGCTTGAACATCCAGCTAAGAGCATGATAAGTAAAATAGAAACGAGGTTTTTTAACATAACGGTGGTTTAAATAAGGTCTGGTTAAATACACTACGTTCGCTAGTCATTCTTAGATCTCACTGAGTGTAATTCGTAGCCAAGCTTGTATATGGAATGGCTTATCGCACACATAAAATGTAAGCAAAATGCTAACATTAAAATAACTTCGTGCTAATCTAAAACTGTCTAAACATACTTTATTCTTGAAAAAGCGTTTTTTATGGAGCATGTATCTTTGTTTTTAACTAAACCTACGCGCCGCTATCCAACCAAAATATTTAGTGCACTGATATGTTTAATCGCCTGCTTACCATTTTTTTTACAAGCAAAATTTGTCATAGGTATAGTGGGTAAAACTAAAAACGACAGCTTCTATATTCAATCTTACAAAGGCTGTATGGCTTTCGCCAAGTCTCACCCTGAGATCACTTGCTTATATGATGGGCCTGATGACTATCAAGACATTCGCACACAAGCTCTAATTATTAATGATATGGTTAAAAGTGGTATCGATGGCTTATTGGTTTCAACAACAGATTCTGACTACCTAGTGAATCGCGCACTTAAAGATCTGTACGAAAAAAAAATCCCTGTCATTACGTTTGACTCCGATTTGCTACCCAAAGATAGCCGTTACAGAATGGCTTACGTTGGCACAAATAATTTTGATTTTGGTGTTGCTCTGGGAAACCAGCTCAAGCAAATAACAGATAAAAACACTAAAAATATATGCATTCAATCAGGCCATCAGACTGCGCCTAACTTAAACGAAAGAATTGCGGGCGTAAGATTTGCTCTTTCGGGGCAAAGTGAACAACGTTTGTCGGGTCAAAACGGCTGGAGTGAATTTAGCCGCTGCCCACTTTATAGCCTAGGGAAAAGAGGGCTTTCTTTAGAGCAAGTTGTCAACATAGTAAAAATGAAACAGCCCCCCGCTTTTGTAGCTGTGGCAGGGTTTGCACAATTTAACCCTCAATACGTTGAATTACTTACCCCTTATAAAGATTCGCTTGCCTTAAATGAAATAACTATCATCTCAGCAGATACAGAACAAATACAGTTAGACGCGTTACACCAAGGGTTATCATCTGCTAATGTTGGACAAAATCCATTTGAGATGGGCCGGCTAAGCGCTCAACTAATGTTTGAGGTAATTGTTAATGATAAAAAACCCGCCAAAGAATTTTATTATTTAGACTTTCATTATTGCCAACAAGCAAATGCACTGACATGTACTATAAACCATTAAATTATTATGCTTTGATTTATTGAAAAAGCATCACAATTACTAGATACTGTTTTTATATACAGTTATATTGTGTGGCCGACTAATGAAAAAAGAACTACCCGCGAAATACTATTTAGCTCATTTTAAAGAACTCATCGACTTTATAAATGAGCAATGTGGGCAATTATTAGAGCAAACACATACTGATTTTATCAACAAGGTAAATACACTTGGCGAGCAGGCTCAATGCATGCTTGCGCGTATTTATTCTCGCAAGCCTCGCTTTGTTGCGATCAGTACCCTTAACTACGCCGAAATAGATAACGCACCGCTCGCAATTAAACAATTAATCCAAACGGGGCTAATTGCACACCCAACAGATAACGACTACGACGCTCTTTTACATCACTTGACCAAACCTGCGTTAATTGAACTATTAGCGTCTTTTGATCCTGAATTAGTGATAAAAAAAAGCACCTCGAAGGCAGCGCTTGTTATTCAAGCCGTAAATATATTTAGAGAAAATCGCGAATATTTAGCACCTATCTACAGTCAATTTATTATAAATAATCGCAGTGATGTGTATGAATATTTTGAGTTTTTATATATTGGCCGTCTAAGCGAAGGCGATATAAATCATCAAAACAGTTTTGTGCTGCGCGATCTAGGTGTTAGAGCTACGCGCCAAAGCCATACTCAGAGCTTGGCACGCTTTGATACTTTAGATGAGGCAAAGTCGAACTATGCGTTAAACCGCTTTCGCTTGGCATTTAAAAATATTACAGCTGACGAGCAATACCAAGGTTTAGCTCACGAAGTTATGGCGCAACACGCACAAGGCACACTGGCAATAAGCCTTAAAAATAAGCTTTTACTGAGGCTTTATCAGCAGCTCAAAAAAGTAGATCCAGCGCTGAGCTTTAGTATTTTAAATGCCTGCGAAAACAGCCCTGAAGCGATTGAAATACAAATACGCGAGCAATATCGCCAAGGCAATAAAGACTGGGTTAAAGCCGAGCTTGAAAGCATTATTGAAGATCCACAGACGGATGATTTGCTGTATTTTGCTGATGATTTTTTAATGCGTAAGTTTAATAAGCAAACCCGTTCTCGCTTAAGTGCCATGCTTGCGGATACACAGTGTGTAATCGAAATAGATGAGATTTATCGCGGTGATGTAGAGCAAGGAGTGGCACAATATTATGAAAACCAAGGTCTGCGAGCATTTAACACCGAGAACACGCTCTGGCAAAGCCTATTTGGCCTGGTATTTTGGCACGAGCTATACGTAGAAACGCCTCACCCACCGTGTAATGAATTTGATTTGTTCCCACACGTATTACGCACTAACACTTTTTATCATACACAACAGCAACAGATTGATGCTTTATTTGAACAGTGGCAAACACCTGAAGATTTACTAAAGCATGTATGCAAAAACGCAGCGCGCTATTTTGATCAACCAAATGGCTTATTTCGTTGGCATAGTGAGCTGTTAAAGCCACTAGAAGTATTGATTTTACATAGCCCTATCACAGCGTTAAAAAGCCACTTAAAAAATATGAGCCTACGTTTTTTAGAACTTAAAGACGGCTACCCAGACTTAATGATTTTAAAAGACGGCACCGTCTATTTCGAAGAGGTAAAAGCGCCTGGTGATAAACTTAGGCGTAATCAGCTGACCACCATCGACAACCTTAAAAACTCTGGGTTCGATGTACACATTGCAGCCGTTAATTGGGTTAATGATCCTAATCGCATTTACAGCGTGGTCGATATTGAAACGACTGGCAGCTTAAAAGGTGGTAATCGAATCACTGAAATCGGCATGGTTAAAATACAGCATGGCAGGGTTATCGAAACTTGGTCCTCACTGATAAATCCACAAATGCGGATTCCAAAATTTATTGTGTCGCTGACCGGTATCACAGATACCATGGTTGCCACTGCACCACGCTTTAGTGAAATAGCTGACACCCTGCTACATAAGTTAAAAGGGAGCATTTTTGTTGCTCATAATGTCAATTTTGATTATGGCTTTATCCGCAAAGAGTGCGAAATGGCAGGTCACTACTTTAAAATGCCAAAGCTGTGTACGGTTGTAGAGTCACGTAAAGCATTTGCCGGTCTTAAATCGTATTCTTTAGGTAACTTATCTAAGCACTTTGAGTTAGCGCTCACTAATCATCACCGCGCACTTGCTGACGCCACCGCAACCGCAGAGTTACTTTTACTAATAAAAGAGCAGCAAAATGAAGCCACACATTCGCGCTAAATTCATTGTTAAAACCCGCCAACGTTTTAATTTACGTTGGCGAGGGCTTATCCTCACAGTATATTTTGGTACTGCTGTATTAAGTAATTAGTGTACGCAATGTCACCTCTATAACGAGATAAGTGCGTCGTGTCACGGTACATAGCCGACGTAATTTGTGGTAAGTTTTGATGATCTTTCATTTTAATCCCTGTCGCTTCTTCAATTTGCTTCACCACTGCCGCTAAACGCTTTTCTGCCGCGGGGGTGGTTTTTATCCATTTGCTATTTTTTGGTAGCATCATCACTTCAACGTTTTCGGAAACACGTTGAAAGTTTTTTATTATATTGATGAAGTGCTCAACCAGCAGAGGCTCAAAATTTAATTCCTCTATATCAGCACTACGAATACGGCTAAGGCGGTCGTTTTTCATCATGTTGTCAGTCTGCGTTACACGATAGTAGTCATCAAAAATGGCTAGTGTTTCCTCTGACCGCTCTTGTGGTATTGTGCCTCCACCTTGCCATGTGTAGCTCCATGCTTCGCCTTTATAATTTGGGTATTCTTCATCAAATTTTTCCCCCAATAAACGCCCTAAACGACCACGCTCAGCAATAATTTCATCATCGTCTTTAAACGTTTGATGGGCTTGCGGTGGAAATAACTCCCGAGCAAAAAAGCTGGTGATCATTTCAGCCGAAATACTACCGCGTAAATACTTAATGTTAAAAAGCCTGATGCCACGGGTTAAATCCGTTTTAGCTATTTCCATTAACTCTTCATCATTGGCTAGCAAGGTTAAAAACGAATCGAGTACGGGGGATGCATTATTCCAACGTGTTTGAGTTGTTTGAAAAGGGTTAAATTCAATCATTGCGAGCTTAATTTTGCGATCTTCTTTAACAAACTCATCTGCAATACGACGTGATAAAAAATTCTGAAAATACGGGTTAAGTCCACCGAAACCAAAATTAAACGACTTAACCTGCTTACCCTGCTCGGCTAGATCAGCATCAAATTTGCGGGGTGAGAAACCAGCACGTGTCATTGAAGAGCCAAAAAACATAACTACTTCGTTTGGCTCTTTCACTATTTTTGGTAGCGCGGCACGAGACTCTGTAACTCGGCCTAACGCCCCTTGTGAGTTAGCGCCCATTCCTTGCAAAATTAAATATATACTAAGCAGTGCTAACGCAATACATAAGCCTATTGCAAAGATTGTTTTGCCATATAATTTTTGTGATGTCATTGGTGACTTACCTTGCTGATTAGAATTGGAAATAGATAAACTCATTACTTGGCTCCCCGATAAATAGACATACTCCCTGACCCAACATCATTAACAACCAGAATAACCACGGTTTATTTTCCAACTTGTCAGCCCCTTTAATTACATAAAAATCCATAATGTGCACTAATAACACCCACCCACAGGTCAAAGTGAAAATAGTCATGGCATTATTACCTGATGCAATAGTTGAATTAAGCACATGTAAATTCGTAATAATATCAATGGCTGATGTAAGGTCGTTTGCAGCAAAGAATACCCAACCAATCAAAACTAAGTAAAAAGTGATCGCCCATTTAATAAAGTTAACAAGCCATGTTGTAGATTGATTAAATCGGGCGAATATTCTAAGCCCTGCAAGATAATGCGTAGCAGTAATAATGGCACCATGGAATGCTCCCCATACAACAAAGGTCCATGCAGCACCGTGCCATAAACCACCTAATAACATGGTTAAAAACACATTACGTGTACGGTTACCATGCCTATTTCCCCCCAGTGATATATACAAATAATCACGTAACCAAGTAGAGAGTGAAATATGCCAGCGACGCCAAAAATCTACCGGAGAAAGTGCAAAATAAGGCACCCTAAAATTGAGCGGAATGCTAAACCCTAAAATCAATGCAATCCCTATTGCCATATCGGTATAACCAGAAAAATCGCCGTATATTTGCCCAGCAAATGCCAGCACCCCCGTCCAAAGCTCTAAAGTACTAACAGGGCCTTTGGCTTCAAAAGCATGCTGCGCTGGAATAGCTAAGATATCTGCGCCTGTTTTCTTAATTAGGCCAACCGTTATTAATAAAAAACCATGCTTAATAGCTGTGAATTTAGGTAAAGCGATTGCATGCATTTGCGGTAATATATGGCTTGCCCTTAAGATAGGCCCAGCAACTAACTGAGGGAAAAAAGATAACGCTGCCACAAACTCCACCAGCCCTTTACGTGGTTTCATATCACCGCGATAGACATCAATGGTGTAACTTAAACTCTGAAAGGTATAAAAAGAGATACCAACGGGAAGCACCCAACCCAGTGTGTCTAATGAGGCATGATAGCCCAGCGTAGTCAGTAGTTCTGACACCGAGTTCAGTGCAAAATCAGCGTATTTAAATACCGCCAAAAGACCTAAATTTAAAACAATTGAAAGTGTGACCCACTGCTTCTTGCGTTGCTGCGTTGGCGCTTTATAAATCGCTTGGGCAATAAAGTAATCCGCCAACCCACTGCCTACCAGCAAAGGAATAAAGCTGTAGTTCCATGCGCCATAGAACACCAAACTACCTACTAGAATTAAATAAACTTTGGGTTTTTGTTTTAAAAACACAAATCCATAAAACAAAATAAAGATGGCAAAAAACCAAAAGAATATGGGGGTATTAAATATCATATGGCCACCTTTTTTATAGCAAGCCTGGTAGCAGCGTTATGAAACAGTGTAAACATGCTGATTTCCTTTTTTTAGAACGAGTTTGGCCAGCCCACTAAAAAGTAGGTTCAAAATCATTCAATCATTAATTAGTTAAATGTGTTTGTTGGCGCTGATTAACGAAATGTAATCAGCGTTAGCATAAAATTATGGGGCCCAAAACCACTACCGCATTTTATTGGCGCGCCCCATTAGCAATAAGAAGTGATTTAATACGCTCAGTGCGCGCACGATTCAAAGGTGAGCGTCGTTGATAGCCATCTGATGCACCTGTTGTGACAGCCAAGTTAACATCGGCACCTCGTTGAATAAGCAACTCTGTCATGGCATAAAAGCCAAAATAACTTGCGTTGATAAGCGCCGTTTCATCCCTTGGTACAACCGCGTTTACATCAGCGCCGTTATTTAGTAGTAATCTCGCCAAGTCTAGGTTGTTACTCATTGCGGCAACTATTAGAGGGTTGCCATCGCCGCTGGATGATTGATTTACATCGGCTCCTAGGTCGATTAACTCTTGCGCCATTACTCTATTATTTTGCTTTACGGCAATCATCAGTGCAGTGCCATCGCCAATTAGCGGAATGTTTATATCAACCCCTTCGTTTTGAAGTGCTTTTACCGCTTCAATATCATTTCGAGAGACAGCTTCTATTAATAGATTACTTTCAGCCTGAGGTAATAATGAATAATGTCGCGCATCTTTCACCGTGTGCTTAATACTAATTTTAGGTGAAAACACTTGTGTAGCTTGAATTGTTGTGGCTGTTACAGCCGCACAAATTAAGACAATAGTAGCGAACCGTGGCTTTTTAAATTGCTTATTATTTAGCACGGCACCAACGCGATAATTCAACTCTTTTTTCTTACTAAATAATCCCATAGCCAGCACACTGCGTTGTTGTGTGATCATTAACTTAGCGCAATCTATTAACGATTGTGCATATAACTGAGTGCTTTGTAGTTCATTCACCGCACGTAAATCACAGGCTATCTCGCGCTCAACATGAATACGTTTGTTGAGTAAACGAATCACCGGACTCCACCAAAATAAAATGGCGATAACTTCTTGAAATAAACCAAACCAATTGTCTTTACGCTTAATGTGCGCATGTTCATGTAAGACGATTGCGCGTAATTGCTCATCTTTAAGTTGTTCGGTCAGGCTTTGAGGAATAATAATTTTTGGCTCTTTAAAGCCAATAACTAAAGGAGAAGATACTTTATCTGAGGTATAGACCTGGGTATCGATATGCGTTGAAAGGTGGGGTGCTTGCATAATGGTAGAGCGTAATAAAAATCGCGTTTGAATGTATGATGAAAGCACCGTGAAAGTTCGCCATACACTACCAGCAAACCATATAAACACTCCTAAACTAAGCAAAAACGAGAAGTTGAATACAATTTCGCTGGGTAAGTGCCAGCTATCATCTGATGTATTGACGGTATCGCTTTTACTGGAGTGTGGCATATTAGACGCCTGATTAGATACAATAGTTGGCGCCGGAGTATTCACATTCACTCGCGTATTTTCGTTACCTTGGGTGATCAAACTAAAAGGAATCACCGTTGCAGCAACAAACGCCGTCATCCAAAGCCAACTTTTTAATTCTGCACTCCCTGCTACGCATCGGTTAAATACCGACAGCCCTATCAATAAAATAAAGCCAATTACTAGATGGTGAAATGCCAAGGTTGTTAATAAGGTATATTCAATCATCATTGTCTTCACATCCTTATCTGGATTGATTAATCTTTACTTTCATCAACTTTACGTTGCAGTGCTTCTAAATCATCAAGGTCTATATCAGTCTCTTGCATTAAATGCTGTGCTAACACCTTAGGAGAGCCACCAAAGAACTTGTTTAACATTGAAGTAAGCGCACTTTGTCGTGCTTCTTTTTGGGTGATTTTAGCGGTGTAAATAAAGGCTTTACCCTCCTTTTTAAAATCAGCGTAACCTTTCTCCGCCAAAATCTTACACAGTGTTTGTACCGTGGTGTACGCTGTTTGTTTTTGTTTTGATAACTCATCCGTTATGTCACGAACAGACGCATCTCCTTTCTTCCAAAGCACTTCCATAATGCTCTGCTCACCGTCAGTTAACTGAGTCGATTTATTTCTAGCCATTGTGTTCTCCCTTTAAACTTTCTACTAATTAATTAGTTTTAAATACTATAGCGCGCAATTTTCACTCTATCAACTAATTAATTAGTTTTTAATTTTTGTGCGCACCTAAACCATCAACCAACAAACAAGTTGGTAACAAAAAAATCCTTAAAAATTTGTAAATAATACCCGAGTGTTCTAAACCTAAAGAGTAGCCCCAATAGGAGACTCATTTATGCCGTCAACGAACACAATCGATAAAAACACCGAGTTTGCACGTTGCTTAGAATGCAACAAAGTCGATACTTTTGCTGCTTTTCATTGGCTTGCGCTAGCAGTAAAAGATATGACCCGCGCGCCCTTGCTTAGCCTTATATATGGATTAATTTTTACAATTATTCCTTTAGCAATTATTTACAGCGCCCTGTACACAGGGACCCATCTTGTTATTTTACCTGCAACTGTTGCATTTGCCTTAATTGGCCCTGCATTTGCTGTGGGTTTATATGATGTGGCCTGGGAGCTTGAAAAAGGGCATAAACCAACGTTAATGCATTCGTTAAAATCGATGTTTAGAAACCCGGTTGGTGAATGGGGATTTGCCATACTTTTAATGGTTATAATGATTATTTGGATGCGCCTAGCCGCTTTGGTACATGCATTATACCCAAGTCATGCCAACCCAACATTTGAAGAACTGTCTGCATTTTTAACACTGGGTAGTATTATAGGTGGCATCCTGTTGGTTACTGTATTTGCCATTTCAGCGTTTACACCGCAAATTATGATGGAACGACGTGTTGATATTATGACCGCCGTTATGTCTTCAATGAATGCAGTTAAAAGTAATTTCTCAGCAATGATTGTATGGTCGGTTTGTATATTTGTGTTGGTTGCTGTGGGCTTTGTAACTGGCGGCACCGGATTTATTGTGATAATGCCACTGCTTAGTTATGCCAGCTGGCATGGCTACATTGCCATTATTAAAACCAAAAAATCACGTGGGTATGAATAACGGCTTATAGAAATAATTGCGCTGGGAGGTAAAGTTCTTGGCGCAATAATTTACGCCCTTGTTTGAGTGCATTCTGATATGAAGGCCTATTGCTTGCATCAATATATCCAAAAAAAAATTCAAAATCCTTTATATACTGTTGATAATATAAACGCTGCATCGGCGAGGCTAAACCTTGGCCTCTAAATTGTTTAGTAATAAAAATATCACTCACCAATAAACCATCAAAGCCTAACTCTTCACTTACCTCCCCCATAACCATTCCTAGGGGCTGGTTTTGATAGAATGCCATGCTACATAAGCCAGCTTCAATGGATTCTATCAGCTCTTCTTTATCGCTGATTGGCACTATGTTTGCCATTGCTGGGTTTTCTGTTAGAAACTGGTTGTATTCCTGCTCATACCAAGGCCAATCTTTCTCAAGCTCAAAGGGCTGTAAAGAGATATCCGTTTTTAAAGCGTCACTCACATCAAGCAATGGCGTTTGGCTACCTAATAAGGAGTCAACAGCACGAGCACCAAGTAATGACTGTAAGTGCTGTACTTGTGGTGATTCTGGCGCAGGCCAAACACAAATGTGCACAGGTGTGCACCAACAAAAAACCTCACTAATATAGGCCACAACTTCTTTTAAAACCGCTTCTGTTAATGAATGTTCGCTAAAGATTTCAAACATAGTTTCGTCATCATCATTACGGCAAACACTGGCTACGAATAAGTTACCATTATTATCTTCAATTACTTGAGCAAATAAGTCGTCGTCAGGTACATCATCACTGATATTTCTACGCTGGCGTAATTCAATAAAATCATCACGCGTGCAATCGTCATTTAATGCAAGTAAATCAAGGCACTCTTTGTTGATAGCTTTTTCAGTATCTAGATTGGTTATATGAGTTAGGTTATAAGTATTAATCACCCCCACTCCTAGGCGGCGTAAACGCACTTCGTCGATTTTATAGAGTGGATAGTGGCGCATAATTTTCCTTTACAAACCTCAAGCAAACCCTATTTGGGTACAAGTAAACTTTAGGGCTTACCCTCTGAAATTGCAATAACTAATTACTTATGATTATATTAAAAAAGATTATTAGTCCGTAACTTTAAAATGGTTTGACTAAATTTCACTGAACATAAAGGATCTAGGATGAATTTTTGCAAACTCTTAGTTTTAATTATTGTCACAATTGGGCTTTCCACTGCCAACGCAGAACAATTTGGCAAACCCGTTGATAATGCAAGCTTATTAAAAATTTCGACAATAATGGCCGCACCGGATAGCTTTTTAGATCAACAAATAACCATTGAAGGGACTGTTGTAGGTGTATGCGCTAAACGAGGGTGCTGGATGACGATTGCCTCTGATAAGCGTTTTCAAAACTTGAAAATCAAGGTTAATGACGGCGATATGGTATTTCCTATGACTGCCAAAGGCAGCAAAGCAATGGCAACAGGAAAGCTAAATAAAATCCAACTCAACTTGACCCGAACTAAAGCTTTGTTAGCACACCGAGCACAACAAGCAGGGAATGAATTTGACGAAAACACAGTGACAGAGCCAATGGCAATTTATCAACTTGTGCCTACAGGTGTAGAGATTATTGAGTAAAACAAAAAGAAGAATTAACTGGTATAAATTAAACCGTAGTTTACATCGTGATATCGGTTACTTTTGTATGGGTTTAGTGATCATTTTTGCAGTATCGGGGATTGCGGTTAATCACAAAGATGACTGGAATCCTAATTATCGTGTTGAACAAGCTGTAATATCTGTCTCAGCCCAAAAGTGGTCACTTGATAACGACACTAAACTCATTAATCAATTACTTGCAATAAGTGAAGTTAATGAAAAAGTTAAGGCCTCATATTGGGCATCACCAACTCAATTTAAACTGTTTTTTAAAAATGGCAATAACCTACTATTAAACCTTAAAGATCAGCAAATAGTGTATGAAAAAATAACTCCTCGCCATGTATTTCAAGCATTTAACCGCTTACATCTGAACGAGACAAAAGCATCTTGGGTTATATTTTCAGATGCCTTTGCTGCGTTACTCATTTTTTTAGCGCTAAGTGGTCTGTTCATGATTAAAGGGAAACACAGCCCTTGGGGTATAAGATCACTGTGGATACTCAGCGGTATCGCCTTACCCGCTTTGTATATATTGATGTAAAAAGTGAAGATGAGCACCTTCACTTTATTTCACTATTAGCGCTTAAACCGTCCCTAGCTTGAACAAATTTTAATCCGTAAAGGTCAACAGACCTTAATAAAAGATAAGTAAAGGGGGTTCACCTTTTGGATATATCTACTATTAGTGTCACGTGTTACTTACCTTTAAACATTGATGAAAAAACACCGTCGCTTTTTATTAACCCATGATAAAGCGCAGCGCTTATATGCATAAATATCAACAGTAAAAATACCCACGCAGCCAACGCATGTACTTCACGAAAAAACGCAAAATAACGAATATCAACTGCAATCAAATTTGGCAAACTAAACAACCCAAATACATTCACAACCCGACCATCCGCATTTTGCATTAGCCAACCCGATAACGGCATTAACAACATCGAAATATAAAGCCCGGTATGCGTTGCAGAAGCCGCGATACGCTGCAGCTGGCTAAGTTCATTAGGAAGAGAAGGCGACACACTGCGCCAGGTATTGATAAGCCTGATAATCACCAATATCAGCGCAACAATACCAAACGATTTATGCAAAGCGACCGCTTCAACTTGCCACACAGCTAAACTTTGTACCATGGATAAGCCCAGAAAAAGCATTGAAATCAACAGGAGTGCCATTGCCCAGTGTAATAGCCTGCTTGTTGCTGAGTAGTGTTTAGTTGCGTGCATCACCCGCTCCTTCTTTATCTGTTATATGCTGATTGAGTAATGTCTCTGTTGCTCTGCGACGAAATGATTGCGCATACGCTGCACCTCTAGCACGTAAAATAGGATCTGCAGTTGCACTCATCCCTTTAGGTAAAACGAGTGGATCAAAGTTTTGTGCCCCACATGCCCCTTCATTTTGAAAACGCCAATCTGCAATAACTAAAGACCCCGCATTAATGACTTGGCGCGATGAAGGCCATGGAATGGTTGGATTATTTTCATCGTCATTGCTATCAGCCAACGTAAACATTAAATCAAACCTAACTGGTTGCTTTTCTAATTGTGAGATAAGTTGCTGTTGTAAGGCATCGGGTGATTGCTGATCAAGTCCAGCGACCTCTTGGTCACTCATACTGGGCACAGCCTGCCAACGCACGGCTTGCCTTTTCCCTTGTGCATCGTGCAAATAAAATGCATTTATGCTGTTATATTGCTCCGTAGCAAAACTATTGGCTGGCGTATAGCTGGCTTTCCATTCGTTAAATGCCTTACTCTCTGGATGAGCTTTAAAGAATGCGCTAATTTTTTTTGCATCTCGCTTCCCAGTCTCAGGATTAGGTGCAAGCGCTTGTAGCTGTTTGTAAAAAGCATCGGGCGTGGCCACAGCCATAACCGGCGGTGTATTCATCGCAACTCGCCATTCATCATCAGTGGCAGTATTTACCACAAACGCCAAACTACGCACAGGTGCCTTTAAATCAGGTGCCGTTGGGTTATTACCTGCGATAGAAAAACGCCCGATAAAGGGTGTATTGCCAAGTTTAAATACATTGGCGGTTGAATACGCTGACAACAACCCGGTAGATTCAAAGTTACCCGAAACACATATTCCTTTAGCATGTGCCCGCCTAAATCCGGCATGCACCTTACTACCTTGCTGCAAGTCAACAAACGCTTGTGCTGTTACTTGATCGTCGTTAAAAGCCCCGGCAAAATATAATGTAGCTGTTGCAAATACCCCCATTGATACTGCCAACGCACATACACGAAAAACACCAATAGTAGGCTTGTTACTGCGTGTTGTTTTTGTCATCTCTAAATAGCCTTTTATTTACGATTTAACCCTCCCCTACAGACCGCCATTTTATAAAATCCATTTCAATATAAATGTTTATTCTGGTAATCGTCGTTTTAGTACAGCCATAGAATCACCTGTTTTTTTAACTAAACATTGATCTCACTACGGTGTAATCAGCCATATTAAAGCTACACTTATTACAAACTCATTTAAGAAGGATTGAACTATGATTCACCATGTAGCTGATTTAATGACTCCAGCTCCCTTTGCCATTAACGCAGATAATACCTTGCATGATGCACACAACTTAATGAAAGAAAAAAACATCCGCCACATTCCTGTCATTAATGAAAGCGGTGGTTTAGTGGGCATGTTAACGCAAAAGATTTTAATTGCTCAGGTCATGGGGATCATGGCGAACTACAGCTCTACAGCCCTTGAACGAAAAGAAAAACAAATCAAAATTCACGATATCATGGCAACAGACTTTACTAGCATTGAACCTAAACAACCTTTACACGAGGTTGCTAACTTCTTCGTCGAAAACCGACACGGCTGTATGCCGGTGGTAGATGAAGATAACGATTTAATCGGTATTTTGACATCGTCAGACTTTGTGCGTTTAGCTGCCGCGCTATTATCATAATTGTTTAGTGTAAGCTGGGGCTGCCTTAGCGGCTAACTGATTACTTTAATGTGCAAATTAAAATACTCGCGCTATATTTAAAGTGATAGGAAAAACAACATCATAGCTGAGCACAAATATCATGCTTATTTTACTTAGTACGTTTTAAGGCATAGCCACATTGAACGACGAACAAACGAGCGACACTATTCATAACCCTCGAAGAATGATGACTAGAATTTACGTTATCTCTTTGTCTATTATTGCTCTACTCGCTATTGCTGCCCACATGTTATTAAACTCAGTAATTGAGCAACAACTACAAACTGGCAAAATTATTAATATCAGTGGTCAACAGCGTATGCTAACCCAGCGTGCAACCTTGTTCACACTCGACTATTTAGAAACAGGCTCCAGTGATGCTAAACGCACAGCGCAGCAAGCCATAGACCAAATGATCTCAAATCATCAAGCGTTACTATCTGAGCACTATAAAGCATTATCAAATAATCAGCCTTCGGGGCTTTCAAACGACATGCTCAACCTCTACTTCAACAAAGATAACAATGTAGATAAACAACTAGCACACTTTGTAAGCCTAATATCAGACACTCTTGCGTCGCCACCTCGCAATATAGAGGTTTTTAGTTCTGAAAATTTAGAATTCAAACAAATGGCAAAAGAGCCATTATTAACTGCACTTAATGATGTAGTTAGCCTTTACGAAAAAGAAAGCCTAGATGAAGTAGATAACCTGCGTTCAGCTCAACAAGTCGTGCTTATAATCACCATTTTTACTATTTTAATTGAAGCCGTTTTTGTGTTTAGGCCCATGGTTTCAAAAATCAGCTCATTTGCACGCAGATTGCAGTGGGAAGCAACCCATGATTACCTTTCGGGTATTTATAATAGACGTGCCTTTTTTATGATTGGTGAAAAACTACTGCATAGTAGTAAACGCAATAAAAAACCATCCAGTATCATCATGATTGATATTGATAAGTTTAAAGTTGTTAACGATAACTATGGTCATGCTGCGGGCGATGTTGCCATTCAGCATGTTGCGCGTATCACAAAAGAAAATATTAGAAGTTCGGATGTGTTAGCAAGGTTTGGCGGTGAGGAGTTTGTAATTTTGCTGCCTGAAACAAATGCTAATGGCGCTGTGACTTTAGCTGAAAAAATTCGCATAAAAATTAATGAAACCCCGCTATCAGTCAAAAATAAACACATCACGATCAGTGCCAGCTTTGGTGTGTCTGCAAGTTCACTTAGCGATGACTCCCTAGAGCTATTAATCCAAAAAGCTGACGACCGCTTGTATGTTGCCAAAGAGAGCGGGCGAAACAAAGTAGAAGTATAGTTAATGCTTTTTAGAGTTCTGTATTCAGTGGCAATACATGACCTCACCAACATCTAAAACAATTCATATAAAGATCCAAGTCCCTATTTTAAACACTGAATAATTTACACTCCTCGTGCATAATTTTCATATGATGTTGGTGACGATTTTATTTCCTCTCTAAAAATAAAATAAAAACAACTAAATAACAGCAACTTAAAGTTATGTAACAACTAGGCATAGTGCTTGCTCCTATTCATACAACACAAAATACAAGCCGTAAATCAGGTTTGATAATTATCTAAAACGAGGAGTAGTGATGAGTAACACTTCAAAAGTAGCAGAATTTACAGCACCAGGTATGACGAGCGAATCTGCAGAGCAAGCAATATCTCAACTCGACAATCGCATGGTAGCGCTAATTGATTTACAACTTACTTTAAAGCACATTCATTGGAATGTGGTTGGCCCCAACTTTATTGGTGTTCACGAAATGCTGGACCCACAAGTTGAAACTATTCGCGAAATGACCGACACCATTGCTGAACGAATCGCAACATTAGGTGGCGTACCTGTAGGTACTCCTAAATCAATCGTTGACCGTCGCTCTTGGGAAGATTATTCAATTGGTAAAGGGCTGGTGAAAGATCACCTAGTCGCACTAGATAAAGTATATAACGGGGTTAACGCTGATCACCGTAAAGCAGTTGATAAACTAGCTGAATTAGACCCTGTATCAGAGGATATGATCATCGCACAGCTTGCTGAGCTTGAGCAATTCCAATGGTTTGTAAGAGCCCACATCGAATCATCAACCGGTGAACTACAAAGTTAATTACCTAAGGGTAAATATAAAAGAGCTCGGCAATTGCCGAGCTTTTTATTGCTTATGGTTTACCTAATCACATTATTAAAATGCTTTCAAAATCGCATCATCATAATCATCGGCATTTAGCGTTAAGTTAAATTTTTCAGCAACGCTATCGAGTTCAGCTTGCTTAATAGCTAATTCATCCATGGTGATGGTGTTGTCATCGAGCTGCCACAACAAACGTGACCCCGCATAACTATAATGAATGGCAAGCAGCGCATCCGCATTACCTTCACGACCTGCGGCTTTAAGCTTTGGCATTTTACGAGTTATTTTATTAAGCGCTTGTTTAAGCTCCCATACATAAACAACTTCTGTCATGAAGTCATGCTTACGGTATTTATTTAACGCATACGCAATGGCTAAACTGGTTACCACCACACCCAATAAGTTCCAATGAAAATGGCTGCCGCTTTCATCCGGAAACAATAAAATTAAGGTTTGTGAAATAGCTAAACTGCCCGCAGCTAACCCCAAGCCGCAGCCAATAATTACGCGGTTTAAATGCTTACGATAACGCGCTTTATCAATTTGAATTAGTTTCATAACTGCCCAATAAATTTAAAAAATACTATACCCAAACCACCTCAAGGTGCGAGTTTCAGTTGGAATTAAAAGCGATTTAGGCAAGGCATTGATTGCAAATAATAGTGGTTCTATTGTTAAAATCAATAACGCAGTATAAATCGCTTTTAAACCAACCCATGGGGCGCTTCACAGGAACTTACTCTCATCGTTGTTACTTATTAAAAGGGATTGCCATTGTTGCAAAGTAACGCCTTGATATTAAGCCCCTGTGAAACGCTGAATTCTGCACCTTGAGGTGGCTTGGGTATAGATGCCATTGTAACCAAAGCCCGCAAACAAAAACGAAACTTTTTAAAACTATTTCACCCCTTTTTAATTTACCGCACGTTTTAGTGATAAATACATCATTAATGACCGAGGATTTGCTTATGCAAACAGTAGACTTTCCCCAAACTAATAGCACATTAAAAACAACCACCGCGATTGTGGGCGGTGCAGCCATGACCTTTGCCGCCTTTGCCTTTATGCAGTACTTAATAACCGGTGAGCAACGTGCAACCAACTTTAACGGCGACACTGTGGTTGTTGAGATATTCAAAGTACCCGAAGACACTAAAGTGCAACAAAAGCAAACATTGCCGCCGCCACCAAAAATGCAAACGCCACCCAAAGTGCCCCCGCGTACACCGCCAAGCACAGATACGAACGTCGTTACTACCGCAATTACGCCTGACATTAGCATTGATAAAATAGGCAATGATTTCAACACAAACCTAACGCGGCCGACGGGCGATGCCACGCCCATTGTGCGTATAAACCCTAAATACCCCACAACCGCAGCACGTGATGGCATTGAAGGTTGGGTACAATTAAGCTTTAATGTATCTCCAACAGGGGAAGTGATTGATGCGAAAGTGATTGATGCAGAGCCAAAACGTATTTTCAACCGAGAAGCATTAAAAGCAATCAAACGGTGGAAGTATCGCCCTAAAGTGATTGATGGCGTAGCACAGGTGCAAACAGGCCAAAGCGTGCAGCTTGATTTTAGATTAGACCAAACCCAGTAGCGCAATACAAATTGATGGTGCCTATGCTTACAAGTTTAAAATCATGGTTTATTAGTCAGCCAAGTGACGATCACTTAGCTGACTACGCAAAAAGTGGCGACACACGCCACTTAACCAAGCTCGTCACCCTGTTCGGTAACGACTTATATCATTATTTAGTAACGCAAAGTAACGAGCAACTCGCCTTTGATATAAGCCAGCAAACATGGTTAAAAGTGATGGAAAAACGCCATCACTATCAACCTCAAGCAAACCCAAAAGCCTGGCTATTTCGTTTGGCTCGCAATGCGTTAATTGACGAATACCGCAAACAACAGCGCTTTGTAGAGCTTGAAGACAGCACCGTAATTGCAGCAAAAAGCACAGAGCAACCTTTTGATTACGACAAGTTTAATGAGGCGTTAATGCAATTAAGCTTTGTCCAACGCGAAGCGCTCAGCCTACAACAAGAAGGCTTTTCACTTGACGACATACAGCATATCACCCAAAGCAATCATGAAACCGTAAAAACACGGCTACGTTATGCAAAACAAAACTTAAAAATCATATTAGGAGCTAACAATGACCAAGCATAACGAGCAATTTGAAGAGCAACTTGATAAGCATTTTAGCGAGCGTAAAAAACGCCATACGCTCAGTGCAGAGCAACGCGACGCATTAACGCAACTCTCACAAAGCGCAGCAAACAAAAAGCCCACCCGCTTTTTACTCCCCCTACAAATGACCGGCCTTGCCTGCGCGCTGGTCGTGCTCGGCTTTACCATGTTTAACACCAATGAAAAGCAAACGGCACTTAACACCTATGCCGTGCAGCAAAGTAACTATCATTTTATAGAAGTTCACCAAGTCGACAGTGCAGGCAGCTATTTAAGTGAAATAACAACACAAAAACAACAGCTCGACGATAAACTCGCCGCCGACCTACGCTTGCACCAGCAGCGCTACATTGAATACGGTAAATTAGTTAGCGTAGATGACGACTGGTACATCGCCAGCTGCCACAACGAAGTACTCATTCAAATAAAAGACTCGTTATTGAATGACCTAAACACCAAACACGCCATTGAAAGCGGCATCACCATGGGCGACATGCTCGCCATGGCCCACAACAGCCAAGGCCAAATTATCGCACTCAAACATGCGGGAGATGGGATTAAAGTTTGTAGGGGTTAACAGATTTAATGTGTTTGGAAATTATATAAAACAAATTAGTTATAGATATGATCATTTGAATGTACAAATTAGTTTTGCGACATTCAGTCGCTCATATTTAGCTTGGCAAATTATGACTTCTGTGCCAATGCTAGCCATATTTTATTTTTTCATGTTTGATAAATTTTCTGTATTTTCGAACAAAAATATCGCTCGTGGGAAACCTTCATTTGCAGATTTTTCGATGTAATAATAGCTTTTAGCTAAATCAAATACACTTTCTAAATTATCATCTCCATAAATTTGAGCCATTAAAAAAAACGCTTCACCCTTAAACTCATTAAAGTTTGTTTTCTTTAATACTTCCAAAGCCTTTAATGACAATTCAGAATTTCCTTGATCTTTAGCATCAGTGAATAACATCTGAGCATAAATTAAAGAAGAGTTTTCAGCACCAGCCTCAGCTGCTATTGCAAGCCAATGCATTGCTTGCTCTCTTGTTACTTTCCCTCCATTTTCATAAACTGCATACAGATTATACATTGCACCAAGATGGCCATTTTGAGCTGCATATGTAAGTAACTTCACCTCATCAGCTCCTCTAGAGGGTGACTCAGAATGAGCATAATAAGAGCCAAGTAGGTAACTGGCATCTATGTGGCCAGCACTGGCTGCTAGATCTAATTTACTTACCGCTAATTCTGTACTTTTATTGATGAACACACCAAATAAAGCCATTACGCCATAAAGATAGTTATACTCTGTAACATTTATATTTTGTAGCTTTTCGAGATTTAATAACACCCACTTCTTTTTACTACTATCATTTTCTAATATGGCTACTTTTAACCCCTCATATAGCTTCATATCTTGCTTAGTTTCCATACCCTGTGCTGAACTCAATAAGCAAAAAACAAAAATATTAATAAAAGTAATACACTTAACCACCATAACTCCACTCCTGTTCAAAGCCTAATGAAGTATTATGGAATTGTTTATCGTTTTATATTTCACGATTTAAGCTATATCAAGGTCTTCAGAGTACTTCTGACCTGTTTTAAAACTCTCTCACTTACCAGTATACTCACCATAAAGAAATCGAAATTTACAAAAAAGTTAAAAGACGCTCAATTTCTAATTTGGGAAGCATAACTTACGATTTACATCAGTACAAACACAAAGTGGTTATTGTAAAAGGACATTCACAGACAAAAAGCAATCATTACGAGCAATCTAGAGTTGTAACTTTTGCCAGCTTTAATCAGATAACATTTATCGCCGATTCTAAAATCAGAGCACAAGACTTGCTTCTTGCCAAGGCCGAAAAACGATCTCACGTTTAACACCCTTCCCCGTCATCACACCCTGAAAATAAGTAATTGATGAGTAATATCGCGCATGGCAGGATTTTGTTCCCGACAAATCCTAAGTACCTACATCCATGTAGGCAATGCGCGATGAGGCGAAGCTAAGCCATGGGTGAAAAACGTAGCTTTGAACGAGAGGCCATGGATGGCCGAACTGGGGAGCGTACAAGGATGTGTAAGTTGACCTATCTTCGCCGTTTACGTTCACATCAATTGATTATTTGAAGGAAATAGCGTGATGCTCGGGGCCGCTGGATGACGAGTGACCGAAACGAAGTTTCGCAGCGCGAGGAAGTGTAAGCATGGATGCTGACAGGAACCCAGCTTCAGGGATGAATTACTTTCAGCAGAGCTAAGTTTGAAAAGCTCTAGACCCTCTTTGGCTGCCGTCACCAGCGCGACAAAATCTTAAATAAGGTTTTTAATGTAGGTCGCGGATTTATCCCGACAAGAGTTAGCAAGATTGTGCCGTAGCTCGTCGCCCGCCGCACGAAGCCATAGCCACACGCGCCAGCAAGCTTAGCGCCTACGGTGTTTAACTTATCACTTGTGTTAAATTCTTCGCGGCTAAGCGCCTCTGTGTCCATACATCTCGGTGGTGAAATTCACTTTTGTCGCCCTAAAGGACGACCTACAATTAAAACCCTTTGAGTTTCGTTGCACTCAACCCAACCTACAAACACACGCGCCAGCAAGCTTGGCGCCTACGGTGGCTCACTTAAAATTGATGTTAAAGCGTTCATGCTAAAGCTTTGCCCTGCAAACATTATTTAACCTCGGTGCAGCGCGAAGCGCCTCTGTGCCCTCTGTGGTGACATTCACTTTTTCGCCCTAAGGGGCGATCTACTTTTTAAACTGGTAATCTTTTATATAACGATAATCAAATTCGGGGTTGTCTAATACTTGGCAATGATTGTTAAAGTCATCACTGAGCATGCCATGGATATCAATTTTTACTGATTGCTCTTCAATATTTTTAGCAAAACTGTTGAGTAACTGCCTGCCTTTTTTAGCATCCATAAAACAACCAAATTCATAAATACTGTAAAGCCTTGCAAAAGTATCGCCGCCCTGTTGTGCTTGCTTAATGAGTGCGTCGCCTTTTTTGCTATCGAGTATTTTGCCTAGTATAAATTGAGCGCGGGGGTTACTTTTTTGCTCTGCTAAATAACGCAGAATTAATTGCGCTTGGTAGCTATCTTGTGGGTATTTACCTAAGTAGCGCCCTTGAACATCAAACTGCCTACCTGAGTGGTAAGCAAAAGCATAAGTAAGTGCTTTATGCTGGCTTATTGCAGCGAGCGCTTCATCACTGGTATCTATGTGCTTATCGCGAAAATCGGCTGCATGCAGTGCTTGCTGGTTCTTTTCATTTTCTATGTACTGCCCTTCTTGAAAAATGAGCACCGCAATGGCAACAATATAACCAACCACAAAAGTCAGCACTAGCACCAGAGGTAGAACCACAAACCACCTGTTTTTTAACTTTTTTTGTTGTAAGTAATCAGGGCATGCAAAAAACGCATTAAATGCTTTGTAGTCATGCATCGAGATGTTGATACGTGAAAGGTAGGCAGCGCTCCAAGCGCCGAGTACATAAACGCCAATCAAAATAACTGACAGCACATTGCCACCAATCACTATTTGCACATCCCAGGCAATTAAAACAATACACGCGTGAGACACAAAACCGATTACAGAAAATAGCCGTTCATAGCCACGGCCATGAAACCTAACAGCTAAACCTATTAACGCGCCACTGAGCCATAACATGACAGTCGCTGCTGCTGGTTTTAACTCATAAACAAACATCCATAACACTAAAATTGGTATACACCAAAAGACAGCGCCGAGTGCGGCTGCCAATGCATTTTGTTTTGTTATTTTTTCTAGTACATTATTTTGAAAATTGCTCTGAGCTGACACGGTAAATCCCTATACTATTGTAAACACAGTTAATATATTCTATTTCTAACGTCAATACACCCCTAATACAGCGCAAAGCATGCGTCGCTTTATACTTCCTCCTATCTTATTTTTCTGCCGCTAATCGCACTTTGTTGAATCCTAGTAACAATTTCGTGCGTATCACGCTATTGTAGTATCAGCCGATTTAATTGATGGAGTTAATATGAAAAAGTCTTTGTGCACCAGCGTAGTTTTGAGCCTGCTGGGGCTGGGCTCTATGTTTGCCAGCGCGCAACCTGAGCAGCCTATTCCAGTTGCTAAAAGCGCAGATAAGTATGAACTTGAATTAGTTGCCAAAGGAGTTCAAATTCCATGGGGCATGGTGTGGCTTAACGAACAAGACCTTTTAGTGACAGACCGTGCCGGTGAGCTTAGATTGATCCGCAATGGTAAACTTCTCGAGCAGCCTATTAGTGGTGTGCCAAAAGTACATGCTGAGCGACAAGGTGGTTTACTGGATATAGAGCTTGACCCAAATTTTAAAGACAATGGCTGGATTTACTTATCTTACTCCGGCTATGAAGGCGATGAGGAAGGCTATAACACCTCGATTATGCGTGCCCGATTAAAAGACATGGCGCTCATAGATCAGCAGTTATTGTTCGATGGCGGCCCAAACACCAAAACAACCTACCATTATGGTTCGCGCATCGAGTTTGATAAAGACGGGTACCTTTATTTTTCAATCGGCGATCGTGGTAACCGCGATGTACACCCGCAAAACCTCGCCCATGATGCGGGTAAAATTCACCGTATCAATGCAGATGGCTCTATTCCAACATCAAACCCGTTTTATAATAAAAAAGATGCACGCCAAAGTATTTATTCATACGGCCACCGTAACCCACAAGGCATGGCGATGCACCCAGAAACAGGTGCAATATGGACTCATGAACATGGCCCACGTGGGGGCGATGAAGTGAATGTAATTAAACCCGGTGCAAACTATGGCTGGCCTGAAATAACCTACGGCATTAATTACAACGGCAGCACCATTACTGATGAAACATCTCGCGAAGGCATGCAACAACCTGATTGGATTTGGGTGCCATCTATTGCGCCATCGGGTATGGAGTTTGTTAGCAGTGATAAATACCCACAATGGCAAGGCAGCATCGTGATTGGCTCGATGAAGTTTGCTCACTTAGTACTGCTTGAACTCGATGGCAGTAAAATAACGGGCCACAGTAAGTTATTTGAAGGGGCAGGCCGAGTAAGAAGTATTTCAACCCATCCAAATGGTGATTTATACCTAGGCATTGATGGCATGGGTATATTCAAAATTGTGCCAAAAAGCTAATTTAACCACCAGCATCATTTTGCTGATATAAAAAAAGCCGGGACTTAGTTTTAAGCCCCGGCTTTTTTAATTACTTTATGTATTAACGCTTTTTAAATAGCAACGTCATGCGGTTTGATTCACCCACTTTTTTAAACTTTTCTTTATCTGTATCTGATTCAACATTTAATGACGGTGGTAGTGCCCATACGCCACGCTCAACGCCATCTACAATAATGCGGTCTAAGCTATTATTATGAAAATACGCTTCGGCGTCTAAATCAAACCCAGCCGCTTTTGCAACAGCAACTACGTGTGATTTAGGTAAATACCCTTTTTTAGCCGTTGCAACAGCGTCAACCCCTTCTGGCGCTTGATGTTGCACCACGCCCAAGGTACCCCCTTTTTTAAGCATTTGATTAAACTGGCTGAATGAAGCTGCTAAATCATTACCGTTTTGCAGGCCGTGCAACCCTCGGAACGTTAATACAACGTCAGCATTCATCGCTTTGGCATCAACCGCTGCTTTAGGGTCAAAATCTGCCATCGTCACCTTGCCATACACGCCTTTATTATCAGCGAGCTTTTCTTCAAACTTCACGCGTGAACGCTTGCGGTATTCTGAAGGTGTACTCATCGGGTAATGGGCAGCGACTAACTCGCCTTTTTCTTTTAGCATTGGCGCTAAAATTTCCGTGTACCAACCGCCACCTGGCATGATTTCGATGACTTTGTCTGATGGTTTTACACCAAAGAATGCGAGTGTTTGATAGGGTTTACGAAATTCATCACGCTGTTGATTTGCGTCACTACGGTGCGAATGATCGACATGATGTTTACCATGACCATCGGCAAATGCACTTAATGGCACCGCTGCGCTTACAAGAATAGCCAGAGGCAACATGAGGTTTGTTTTTTTCATTCTTATTTCCTTGAGCTAATTAGATTTAATACGGTTATACACTCACAATCCGATTAAGGCTCACTGTTTGCGATAAAAAAATTATTGATTTATTAACAAGGAGCAAGCCATCAATAAACGGCTATTTAACCACTTAGCTGGTCGCACACTACAAAAAAGCCTGCATCAATGCAGGCTTTTATCTGTTACCGTATTGGGTTTCGCTACGCTCTACCCAACCTACAACACAATAATACTGGTAATCAGGTAAGCCACAAACGTCAAGCCACCAGCGAATAGTGCATACGGCATTTGGGTTTTAACGTGAGTGAGTAAATCACACCCGGATGCCAGCGCTGATACCGCACTGGTGTCGGATATTGGCGAGCAGTGATCACCAAAAATGCCGCCACCTAAAATAGCGCCCACCACTAGCGATGGCGGTAAACCAAGCGCTTGAATAAGCGGTACGCCGATAGGAATCAAAATCGCAAACGTGCCCCATGATGTGCCTGTGGTAAACGACATCACAGCACCGGTTAAAAACAGCACCGGCACAATTAAGTAGATAGGCAAGTAATCACCAACAAGTGATGCCACAAATACACCTGTACCGAGCTCTTTTAAGCTGGCACCCAATGTTAACGACAGCAAAACAATGCTCACCAATGGCAGCAGTTCACCCATACCTTTAAAGCCGGTATCGACTAATTGATGGTGCGTAAATTGGCGTGAGCTAATCATTAAGCAATAAGCTACAACAATAGCCAGTACCGTGGCATACAATACCGATTTAGAGCCGCTGCCCTCTGCCAGTACCCCATTACCCGTATACAACATAAAGCCAACCATGCTAACAATCAGCGTGAGTAAAGGCACCAACATAAAGCGCGCTTTAGAGCCTTTAACGTCTTCTTTAAGCTCGTTTTTTTGTAACTCTAGCTTTTCCTCAGCCTGTTTCATTGGGCCGTGAACTTTGTCAAACGCAATGGTATAAAATACGATAACCAAGGTAATTATGGCATAAAAGTTAAAACCAACACTGCCCCACAGCACAGCTACAGCCGACTCACCCAGTTCGTAGTTGCCTAATAAGCCAAGCACAAACGCGCCCCAGCCATTAAGCAATATCAAAATACACACTGGCGCACTGGTACTATCAATAATGTAGGCCAAACGCGCGCGGCTCATTTTAAATTTATCAAACAACCCACGTGACACAATACCCGAGGTAAGCACGCTTAAGTTTGATTCTATAAACACCGCCACACCAGTAAACATGGTTAAAAAGCCCACTTGGCGTTTGTTTTTGGCGATGCCTTTATTCATCAACATGTTTACTGTGGCGGCAACACCGCCTGATTCGCGAATATAGGCAAGTAACGCCCCAATTAAAATACTGAATATGAGTATACGGGTGTTACCCGGCGAGCTTGCCACCGAAATAATACGCTCAATGGTATTTAAAAATGTCGTAAATACGCTATTCCCATCGCCTTGCAAAGCGAGTAAGAACTCTGAAGATGCCACTGCAACAAGCAATGCCATAATCACTTCTTTTCGCCAAAACACGATAGCAATCGCGATCAGCGGCGGTAAAATAGAATACCAATGCATAAAACGTTAACCTTAATAATTAGTGAGTCGTGCCCACTCTTATAGTTATGTGCCTTCAATTATATGATGAAGGGTAGAACAAACCTAGGGCCTGTTTATCTTTGAGATTAAATTTGCAGCTGCATGTTTAGTTATTAGACAAGACAGAGTGTATGCAGTGTGGTTGTACCACATAAATAGACAATAACGCAGCATCAACGCCAAACTTGCGCTGACCGAAGGATTATTAGGCCTAAGGGCGATTAGCTCTTTGTAGCCCAATTTTTACCTAGTCCAGTAGCTTAAAAATCTAGCGCCGCGCTTTAGCATCTCCAAATTGAACAAATTTCAATCTTGAAAGACTAACAGACCCAAGTAGCTTAATCGGTTGTGTAATAAACTCAACTTAATTCGACTAATGATTTAATATCGCTTCATAGATAAGCGAGATCACTGAACCATATTTACCGGTTTCAAACTTTTTCCCGGCAAATTCATAATGGATATCACCGCCTTCAACAGGTGTGTGTCGAGCATTAGTGAGTAAAATAATCGCTAAATCATAAGTTGGGTCTATCACTGTAACTGTGCCTGTCCATCCTGTATGTCCATAAGCTTGCGGGCTTGCATACGGGCCAAAGTGCCATTTACGCGCTTGATGGCCTGCCCGGCGCCAACCAAGACCGTAGGTTTGGTTGGTCGGTTGCGGCGCAATAAACTGCTCAAGCACTTGGGCGTTAAATAGTTGCTTATTAGCGTAACCACCGCCATTTAATAGCACCTGTGTAAGTACACTTAAATCACGTGCTGTACTGAACAGCCCTGCATGCCCTGCTACTCCATCAAAAGAATAATAAGCTTTTTCATCATGTACTTGGCCTTGGAGAACATCCGTGCGCACATTATCAAACTCAATACGGCCACCTCGGGTATTACCTTGAAGCTCAGTGGCAGCAATTTGCTGTTTAATGAACCCTTTTTGCAATGGGTTAAACACAGTATTCATTAACCCCAAGGGTTGATAAATATGACCTTCAACGTAGCTATCTAATGATTGCCCCGACAAACGCTCAACGAGTATACCCAACAGCATATAATCAATATCAGAGTAGATATGACTCACGTTGCGCCCAGCAATAAACGGCACACCGGTTAGCAATAAATTTTTAGTACGCGTGCTATTTTGTGAAAAAAATTGCTCACCTAACTTATTATCTTTGCGATGAAAATCAACCACAGCAGGAAAGCCTGCTCGATGAGTCAACAAGTCTTTAACAGTCCGCTGTTCTCGCCCATTTCCTCTAAACTCTGGTAAGTAATTAATAAGCGGTTTTTCAACATCTAACTTGCCTTCACTTGCCAGCCGCATTAGTGCAAAATTAGTAGCAAACATTTTTGAATTAGAGGCAATATCAAATAGCGTATCGGCTTGCATTTTTTGCGGACGAGCTAGCAGAGTGCCATCACTGTGGTACTTTTTAGCATCACCATATTGGCTCAACTTGATGATGTTGCCATTTTTTATCACCGCTAATACAGCACCTGGAAAGCCATTGTTTATCTCGTCATTGATTAGCTCATCAACAGCATCAAAGTTAATGTGTGTGCTTTGCCTATCGCTCAAAGTTGGATAAGGGAAACGCAACGTTAAACCCGCACCCTCTGGCATAACGTTTTCAACTTTAAAGGTATTCATACCATTATGCGTACGCTTAGCTAAACTGTATTGATAAAGCTGCTGATGATTAAGTGGATTAGCAATATTGATTTTTTCACCGTTAATAAAAATATCTGCACTGGTTGCATTATCATTTTCAATAATTAATTCCCCTCGACCTCGGTACGCTTTAAATGTACCTCGATCATTCACCAATGCTCTGCTGCTTGGGTTCAAAGCGGGAACTCTGGCAGTAACCTGCGCGTCCGCTAAAGGCTTTATTGGCTTAGTGCCTCGTTTTTGCGATTGGTGATATTGCCGCATTAATTGCGCTACTTTTTCAGGAAAGTACTTTTCGAGCAAAGCAAATAGCACTGATGCAGTGCGTGCATCTGCATCACCACTGACATGCCAGGGTAAAAAATGCATTTGAAACGCGTTTAAGGTATCGAGCGTTTGTGAATCTAATTGATTACTTGGCTGTACGTCATAACCATAATCGCGAAGCGCTTTTTGCATTAAAACAATTGAAGGCTTAGCCACACTAAAATGCTGCCAATATTTTTCAACGGTTTCATTGTCATACCAAGCGCCAATACCTGCTTGGTATAATTGATACCATGGAAAACGCGGGCCTGGGTCATTTTCGCGGCTCGGTGCAATATCAGCATGACCAACAACTTGTGTAGGCCCTATATCAGGGTTACGTTCTAAAATTGATTTACTGAGTTTAATTAATAAGGCAATTTGTTCTGCATCATAATCAGGATAAATACATAGCTTGGAGGCACTAGTATGCTGCTGAAGGGCTGTATTTAACTCTGGGGCATGACATGTTGGTATGTTAACAATTTCAATACCAATGGCATGATCGTTGAGTTCATTTCGCCCTTGCCAAAAACTCGGGCCAGCATGCAAAGCTCTGTGTTGCTCATCAACTAACTGAATTATTTTAAGTTTGTCGTTGAGGTAAGTTGCATCATTTTGGGCGGGTAATAAGTAATGTGCACTTTCCTCGCCTTTTTGCGTTAACCGAGTCAGTGATGAGTTAAAATCTGTTCCGGTGTAATGCATCACTAAAAACTTAACACGGTGACTGTAATTTTCAGATTGTGAATATTCATAAAGTGAAGAGGCGCAGCTCATCAAAAAAAATACGATGATAAATAAACTGATGTTCTTAAACCAAGATACAAACGTCATAGCCTTCTCATTATAAAACAGCGAATTATCATCCAATTTATGTGGCAAATTTATTTATATACAACCCATTAAGCATAACGCCAATTTAGGTGGTTTTCTATTTTTATGACCTCTAGAGTTAATTCAGCGTTAAGCGCAATAGTTTATAACGTTTCAAACAGTACAAAGTGGGAGGAGGTTAGAGTTTTTTATTTATGCGAACCATTAAATTAAATAAAAAATAGCAGTAACTCCATAATATTTATGAGGTAAAATAAAAATCATTGAGAATAGAAACAGTCCCCTTGCAAAATACAACTGAAAAATTTTATTTACTAGTCGGTGCTCTCAATTTACAGGTGGTAACACCTGAACACAAAACAGGTACAAAATTATTCTATTTAATGCTATAAATACGACAAATACCTTAATAAGTGAGTAGTATGTCCACTTTTATTAAAATCAAAGCGTTACGTCAGTCTCTTTCGAGCAGTGAAGCAAAGCTTGCAGACTTCACATTAAATTCGGCAAATGAAATTAGAAACCTTTCCTCTAACGAACTCGCAATTGCAGTGGGTGTAAGTCAATCTAGTGTTGTAAAGTTTTCGCAAAAGCTCGGTTATAAAGGCTTTCCAGCATTTAAACTAGCCGTTATTGATGCATTAAATGGAGAACCGTTTGAGCCTAAACCTCAGGGCAAAATCACGCGTAGTGATACCATTGAACAATTAAGTGAAAAACTGATCAGCAACCAACATGCTGTACTGAACGAAACTAAAGACCTTAATGAAACAGCGGCATTTGAACGCGCGGTGGCGTTAATTAAAGGGTCCAAACGCATTTTAATATGTGGTGAAGATGATTCAGGGCTGATTGCAAAAGGCTTTTCACACAAACTGCAACAGCTTGGCATACCTGCAATAGCAGAATTAAACCATGCAGTGCTACTTCCTTATGTAAAAACATTTGATAACAATGATTTAATTATTGCGATCACTGAATCTGGCTGCACACCAAATATTGTAAATGTCATCAAGCACGCAAAGCAAAACAACTGCAATGTAATATCATTAACTAAGTATGGCAGTAACCCCGTTGCAAACTCAGCTCATGTGCAACTGTATACTATTGCAGATGAGAAGTCGGCTCGGCTTCAGTCTATATTGACGCGTACAGCACAAGATTTTGTGATTGATATGTTATTTATGTCACTCACCCAGTCAATTCGTTAAGCATTCTGCGGCCTCAGTACTTTTATTGAGGCCGATTAACTGGCCTATCGATATAATAAATAAGGCGCACGCTTTAACTTAAAGCGGCTAAGCTCTGGCTGCCAACTTTGCTTAATATGCTCCACTGAATGCCCTGCTTCAATAGCCAAGCGTAACTGATCTGTGCCTGCAAGCTTATCCATAAAGTCTTTTCGTTCAAAAAAAGTTATATCGTTAGCTTTTAATTGCTTGTATGCCGAAATAAAAAGCGCTAACTCCAGCCCCTTAATATCACTTTGGCGTAAATCTAACCCAGATACCTCAATGCCTTTAAACTTAGGATTCATTGCTGCTCCCTTGATTGCACGAGGAGTGAAGTTAAATTCACCCAATGGTAGAGGCGAAAAGCCAATCACTTGAAACGGGAAATCGGTACCTCGACCAATTGAAATGGGCGTTGCCTCAAAAAAACACAACGAAGGATAAAGCCCAATAGCCTGATCATTAGGTAAATTAGGACTCGGTTTAATTGGTAAACTATAACGGCTGGTGCGCGTGTAATGACCGACTGGAACGACGCTTAACTTTAGATCAGCGGCATTATTAATCCACTTCTCGCCTTTTATCATTTTAGCAAGCTCACCTACCGTCATACCGTGTAATACAGGAATTGGGTGCATGCCCACAAACGATTTAAACTGTGGCTTTAAAATTGGCCCATCAATATGGCTAATATTTGGGTTAGGTCTATCAAGCACAATAAACTCTATGCCTTGCTCAGCTGCTGCCTCCATCATGTAATGCATAGAGCTGATATAAGTATAAAACCGCACACCAACATCTTGAATATCAAAAATAATTACATCAAGGCCGCTTAATTGGGCTGCGCTTGGCTTTTTGTTTTTACCGTAAATAGAAATGAGTGGAATACCTGTTTTACTATCAACGGTATTTTTAACATGTGCTCCGGCGTCATAGTCACCACGAAAACCATGCTCAGGTGCAAAGATTTTAGTTATGCTTACATTTTTAGCTAATAAGCTATCGACTAAATGCGTGCGCCCCACCACAGAAGTTTGGTTAACCACCAACCCAACTTGTTTATCTTTTAATTGCGGTAAGTACAAAGCAAACTGCTGCGCACCAACTGAAATAGCATTTTTGGCGTCATTAGCCTGAGCGGTAACCGTAGTCACGGTACTGAGTATAAAAAGTACCATAAAAAATCTTATTGGAAACATACAGCAAGCTCCTTTTAAACAAGGTGTTTAAAATAACACAGCCTAGTTTAAAGAGCTGCTTAGGATTTGGTTTTTCTGCCCAAAAGCACAGGAGGTTAATTCAAACTTGAGTTTATTAAATTTTATTGCATCCAAACCGCTTGACCAATCGTTACTTGAGTATAATTACATAAGGATTGATAAAATGAAAAAACTGCTTTTATTGACTAGCTACATTTTTTGCCACGAGCAAGCGTTGGCAAATATTGAAAAAATAACTGTTTATGGTCATCGTACAGGGCTTATTGGCGAGTCGATAAGCGCATCAAGCGGCATTATCGGTCAAGGCGAAATTGAAGACAGACCCATGCTGCGCAGTACTGAAATGCTGGAACTTATCCCAGGTATGGCTGTTACCCAGCACAGTGGTTCTGGCAAAGCGAATCAATATTTTATTCGCGGCTTTAACCTTGATCACGGCACTGACTTTGCCACTAACATTGATGGCATGCCAATTAACATGCGCAGCCACGGGCACGGCCAAGGTTACACTGACTTAAACTTTATTATCCCTGAAACAATCGCAACAGTAAGCTATAAAAAAGGCAGTTACGATGCATCGCAAGGCGATTTTTCTGCCGCTGGTAGCGCCTATTTTAATTTAGCCGATAACCCTAAACATCAGCAGCTTGATTTTACCCTTGGTGAAGACAGCTACCTTAGAGGCGTAGCATTGGGCCACACTAATGTGGGGCAAGGAAAGCTTATTGGTGCTGTTGAGTGGCAAGGTTATGATGGCCCTTGGCAAGATATAGATGAAGATGTAAACAAGAAAAATGCACTACTGCGTTATGCGGGTAGCCTAGCAGGTGGCGACCTATCAATCACGGCTATGGCTTACGATAACCAATGGAACTCAGCAGATCAAATACCGCAGCGAGCTGTTGATCAAGGCATTATTTCACAGCTTGGTTCGCTCGATAAAACTCTAGGAGGCAGCTCAAGTCGCTATAGCCTATCAACTAACTGGCAAGGTCAAAACCTCTCAGCAAACGCTTATGTGATTGATTACGACCTAAGCTTGTATTCAAATTTCTCTTACTTTTTAAATGATCCAATCAACGGCGATCAGTTTAGACAGCGTGATAGCCGTACTATTTCTGGCGCTGCACTTAGCTATCAATTTGCTCAACAAATCAGTCAAATACCTGTTACTCACACTGTTGGCTTAGACCTTCGCAATGACAATATTGATAAGGTTGGTTTATACAATACCCAAGCGAGGGAGTATCTATCTACAGTGAGAGAAGATGATATAAGTGAAACAAGCTACTCAGCCTATTGGCAAAGCGTATTGAGCTTAACTGAACGCTTAGAGGCTACTCTAGGTGCTCGTTACGATTACCTTGATGCCCAAGTAAGTGGCGATAACCGCTTAAATTCAGGTGATGCCAACGACGACTTAGTTAGCTTTAAAGCAAGCCTTAGCTATGTGTTTACTGATAAGTTGGCAGGTTATGCAAATTGGGGGCAGTCATTTCACTCTAATGATGCTCGCGGCGCAACTATCACTCTAGATCCAGTTAGCTTAGCACCAACCGATAAAGTTGATCTTCTTGTACAGAGCGAAGGTGGTGAGCTGGGTGTTCGGTACTTTGATGAAAAACGTTTTAATATTTCGGCTGCTATGTGGTGGCTGCAATTAGACTCCGAGCTATTATTTGTCGGCGATGCAGGTAATACAGAGGCCAGTGATGCATCTAATCGTTATGGCCTTGAGGTAAGTGCTTATTATTGGTTAGACGAAGCTGTTAGCCTTGATGCAGAAGCGTCATTTACACATTCAAGACTAGATATTAGTGGTGACAACGATCGCGTTGAAGGTGCAGTGCCCGTGGTAGCAAGCGCAGGTATTAACTGGCACTTAAATGAGCAATGGCAGAGTTCAGTTCGTATTCGTCATATTGGTAAACGCACACTTAATGATGATGGTAGTAAGCGCTCTGAACCGCTTACAGTCGTAAACGGGTTGGTTAGCTATCAACAAACTCATTGGAAGGTTGGCTTGGAGCTATTAAACATGTTTGACAGCACTGATCATGACATTGATTACTACTATGCCTCTCGATTAGCTGGTGAGCCAAACGAAGGTGTTGAAGATAACCACTTCCACCCTATTGAACCACGTACCATACGCCTTAATGTGAGTTTATTGTTTTAATTGATAATCTTAATATGGCTCAAATCAATTGAGCCATAGAGCATTATCAGCTGTTTTAACTTCACCAAATATAAGCCATAACAACTAAGTGATAGAAAAAGTGGTGGGCGCAGGACGTAGCTTGTAAGAGTAAACCTCTGATAGTCTGGTTCGCAGCCTACTACTCTTTTTAATTTCACTTTATTTCAGACATAAAAAAACCGACTTTCGTCGGTTGCTTTTCTATTAACTTTAATAGTAATAGGAAGTGGTGGGCGCAGGACGTAGCTTGTAAGAGTGAACCTCTGATAGTCTGGTTCGTAGCCTACTACTTTTTTTAATTTCACTTTATTTCAGACATAAAAAAACCGACTTTCGTCGGTTGCAGCTTTCTTACATCGTTCTGTAAATGTATAGAAAGTGGTGGGCGCAGGACGTATCTTGTAAGAGTGAACCTCTGATAGTCTGGTTCGTAGCCTACTACTCTTTTCAATTTCACTTTATTTCAGACATAAAAAAACCGACTTTCGTCGGTTGCTTTTCTATTAACTTTAATAGTAATAGAAAGTGGTGGGCGCAGGACGTAGCTTGTAAGAGTGAACCTCTGATAGTCTGGTTCGCAGCCTACTACTCTTTTCAATTTCACTTTATTTTAGACATAAAAAAACCGACTTTCGTCGGTTGCTTTTCTATTAACTTTAATAGTAATAGAAAGTGGTGGGCGCAGGACGTAGCTTGTAAGAGTGAACCTCTGATAGTCTGGTTCGTAGCCTACTACTTTTTTTAATTTCACTTTATTTCAGACATAAAAAAACCGACTTTCGTCGGTTGCAGCTTTCTTACATCGTTCTGTAAATGTATAGAAAGTGGTGGGCGCAGGAGGATTCGAACCTCCGACCGCCTGGTTCGTAGCCAGGTACTCTATCCAGCTGAGCTATGCGCCCACATTCTATTTTTGATTTTAAGGTCTTATCTGACTTTTACACCTGCTTTGAAGCATAAAAAAACCGACACTTGTCGGTTACTTTTTCTATAAAGGTGAATTTATAGAAAGTGGTGGGCGCAGGAGGATTCGAACCTCCGACCGCCTGGTTCGTAGCCAGGTACTCTATCCAGCTGAGCTATGCGCCCACAATCTATTTTGATTTTAAGGTCTTATCTGACTTTAATCAGTTGCTAAACTAATTGTATTCAAAAGTGGTGGGCGCAGGAGGATTCGAACCTCCGACCGCCTGGTTCGTAGCCAGGTACTCTATCCAGCTGAGCTATGCGCCCACTTTTTGATTTTTTAGTAAAGGATGGTGGGCGCAGGAGGATTCGAACCTCCGACCGCCTGGTTCGTAGCCAGGTACTCTATCCAGCTGAGCTATGCGCCCATTCTTTACATTACAAGATACCATTTATAAAAATAAATGGCGGAGAAGGAGGGATTCGAACCCTCGATAGAGCTACAAACCCTATACTCCCTTAGCAGGGGAGCGCCTTCGGCCACTCGGCCACCTCTCCGTCTTGTGGGGCGTATAATAAAGATTTCAGAAAATATGTCAAACACTTTTCTTGTTAAAAGTGGCTGTTCGGTCAGAGAACACTCATTAGTATAAAAAAAGAACGCTTTAAGCTTGATGATTAAGCTGTTTAGGATTTTTTTATACTAGTATCAACACCCATCAAAGGAACAAGCTCATCACCTAGCTGCTCTAAGTATTGATCTTGATAACCTAATTGTTGGAACTCGGCGATACACGCACGATAGTAATTTTGTCTTTGCTGCTCATTTGTGAAGCTATCCAAAGAGTTTAACTTTGGCTGTTTTTTATCATCCATATCTAAATCCATTTATGTAAAAACACTTTAGGGTTAACTTTTAAATCAAAGTACATACTTTACGCTGTATTTACACTGAACAGTTTAGCCTAAAATTATTACTTTGCATTTTTTTATTAAATTATATCTAACTGATTCTCTAACTTAATAAAAATCAGTTAATTACAGTAATGAATAGGTAATTTTTGACTCCCCTCAGCTTAACATCCCGAAATAGCGCACCTGCCTTACAGATATATCGCACACAAAAACGCCGCATTTAAGCGGCGCTTTTCTACTATTTAATAAAAGTAGTATTAGTCAGCTTGCGGGCGCATGTGCGGGAACAAGATAACATCTTTGATTGTTGATGAATCGGTAAACAGCATAACTAAACGGTCAATACCAATCCCCTCACCTGCCGTTGGCGGTAAGCCATACTCAAGTGCGCGAATGTAATCTTCGTCGTAATGCATTGCTTCATCATCACCGGCGTCTTTCTCTTCAACTTGACGCGTGAAACGCTCTGCTTGGTCTTGCGCATCGTTAAGTTCTGAGAAACCATTTGCAAGCTCACGGCCGCCAACAAAGAACTCAAAACGGTCAGTAACAAATGGGTTTTCATCGTTACGACGTGCAAGAGGAGATACTTCCCATGGGTAACCTGTGATAAATGTAGGTTGGATAAGCATGTGCTCAGCCGTTTCTTCAAATATCTCACACAGGAATTTACCAGGGCCCCAAACGCAGTTTTCAGGAATTTTAACGTGTACTTGTTTAGCGTACGCTTTTAATTCTTCAAAGTGGTTTTCTGGGTCGTTAAATACCGCAGCATCAAACTCAGGGTTATACTTTAAGATAGCATCTGCCATGCTTAAACGAGTAAACGGTTGACCAAAGTCGTACTCTACTGAGTCAATCACTTCACCGTTTTCATCTTTCGTTGTATTAACAACAATTGGGCTGCCAAGTACGTTTGTTGCCACTGTACGAAGCATATCTTCGGTGATGTTCATTAAATCAATGTAATCAGCGTACGCTTGATAGAACTCAATCATAGTGAATTCTGGGTTGTGACGTGTTGATAACCCTTCGTTACGGAAGTTACGGTTAATTTCAAATACGCGGTCAAAACCACCTACTACCAAGCGCTTTAAGTAAAGCTCTGGTGCTATACGTAAATACATGTCGATATCAAGGGCGTTATGATGAGTCACGAATGGACGCGCTGTTGCGCCGCCAGGAATAACTTGTAACATCGGTGTTTCTACTTCCATGAAATCACGGTCAGCTAAGAAACGACGAATGCCTTCAACCACTTGTGAACGAATACGGAACGTTTCACGGGTTGCTTCGTTAGTGATCAAATCAACATAACGTTGGCGATACTTCGTTTCTTGATCCGATAAGCCATGGAATTTTTCAGGAAGTGGGCGTAATGACTTAGTAAGTAATTCATACTCTGTCATTTCTACGTATAAATCGCCTTTTCCTGATTTATTAAGTGCACCTTTAACACCGATGATGTCACCAATATCAAGTTGACCGTATTTTGCTTTTAAATCTTTTTGTACATCTTTAGATGCATACGCTTGTACACGGCCTTTCATATCTTGAATAGACATGAACGGACCACGCTTAGCAAGGATACGTCCAGCAATTGACACTACATGCTGAAGCTCTATTAGCTCTTCTTTTGATTTATCACCAAACTCAGCCTGCAAATCTGCCGTGTAATGCTCACGACGGAATTGGTTTGGATGACCGTTGGCTGGGCAATTTTCGCGAATAGCGTCTAACTTGCCACGACGCTCAGCGATTAACTTATTTTCGTCTTGGATTTGATCAGTCATTTTTTAGCTCTTTTTTAGCTTGGTGGTTATAAACCAGATTTTAGGCTGGCTTCAATAAATTTGTCTAAGTTACCGTCAAGTACCGATTGGGTATTACGGTTTTCAACACCGGTACGTAAATCTTTAATGCGGGCGTCATCAAGTACGTATGAACGAATTTGACTACCCCAACCGATATCAGATTTAGCGTCTTCTTGGCTTTGTTTTTCAGCATTTTGTTGTTGCAGTTCAAGCTCAAATAATTTGGCCTTTAGCTGCTTCATCGCTTGCGCTTTATTTTTATGCTGTGAGCGCTCGTTTTGACACTGTACAACCGTATTCGTTGGCACGTGGGTAATACGTACTGCAGATTCGGTGGTATTTACGTGCTGACCACCCGCGCCTGATGCACGGTATACGTCAATTCGTAAATCAGACGGGTTAATATCAATTTCGATATTATCGTCTATCTCTGGGTATACAAATGCTGAAGCAAAGGATGTGTGACGACGACCACTTGAATCAAAGGGGCTCTTACGTACTAGACGATGCACGCCAGTTTCTGTGCGCAACCAACCATAAGCGTATTCACCAACGAAGCGTACAGTGGCGCCTTTAATACCAGCAACATCACCGTCAGTGGCTTCAACTAACTCAACTTTAAAGCCTTTCGCTTCGCCCCAGCGTAAATACATACGTAGTAGCATGTTACACCAGTCTTGTGCTTCGGTGCCGCCTGAGCCAGATTGTAAATCTAAGTAAGCATCGTTTGAATCGTGGGGGCCTGAGAACATACGACGGAACTCTAAACCTTCGAGCTGCTCGTTTAAGTCATCCAGCTCGCTTTGCGCCTCGTTAAAAGTCTCTTCGTCTTCAGCTTCTATAGCAAGTTCAAGTAAACCTTCAACATCGTCAGCACCGGCAACAAGATTATCAATTGTTTCAACAACGGCCTCTAGTGCTGATTTTTCACGGCCAAGTGCTTGCGCACGTTCAGGCTCATTCCATACCGCTGAATCTTCAAGTTCGGCGTTAACTTCTTCTAGGCGCTCTTGTTTATGAGCGTAGTCAAAGGTACCCCCGAAGCAGCTCGGTACGTTCGCGAATTTCCTTGATTTGATTAATCACAGGATTCACTTCAAACATCTACGTTACTCCAAAATGGCTGATTTACACGGCAATTTGCCCTATAAATTTCTTTAAATAATAAAAACGCCCGATTTTAACAAAAAACCGCGCGTTTTATTAGTATTTTATACACCCTAGTGCGATATTTTTTAAGGGCTCTTTTGCAGCTCACGGACAATTAATTGCAGACTAAATTTACCCCTAAACTCATTTATATCGAGCTGATAAGCAACATCAACAAAATGTACTTCAGTGTCAGGCCACGCTTTAACGTCAACGCCAAAAGCAATCGCATCGACCAAACGGCCAGATTGATGTTTAAGCACCAGCTTTAAATGCTTTTCACCAACAATTCGCTGCTGAACAACTTCAAAGGTGTGTTCAAACACTGGCTCTGGAAATTGCTGCCCCCACGGCCCTGCTTGTTTAATTAACTGCGCAAAATCCATATTAAAACAATCGCTGGGTAATTCGCCGTCGGTCAGAATAATGCACTGTTTATGCTCTTCGCTTAATTGCGCTGTTACCGCTTGCTCAAATGCCTGTTTAAATTCACCGAAATGCTGTTCATTGATGCTCAACCCCGCAGCCATGGCATGGCCACCAAATTTGCTTATTAAGTGAGGATGCACAGTATTTAAACGCTCGAGAAGATCGCGCATGTGCAGCCCTTCAATCGAACGGCATGAGCCCTTAATTTCGCCATTATCGCCACCAGCGAATATAACGGTGGGCCTGTGATACTTTTCTTTTAAGCGCCCCGCTAAAATACCAATCACACCTTGATGCCAATCTTCTTGATACAAGCAAATTGCATCGGGCACTGTATCGCTACTAAATGCAAGCCGGTCAAGCACCGCCTGTGCCTCTGTTTGCATACCCTGCTCTATTTCACGGCGCTCATGATTTAAGCTATCGAGCTCTCCAGCGATGCGCCTTGCTTGATTTAAATCCGCTGATAACAAACACGCTATACCTAAACTCATGTCGTCTAAGCGCCCTGCAGCATTTAAGCGTGGCGCTAATGAAAAACCAAAATCACTGGCACTTAAGCGTGCAGCATTGCGATTTGCAACTTCTATTAATGCGGTGATCCCAGGGCGCGTATTACCACTACGAATACGCGCTAGACCCTGGTGCACTAAAGTGCGATTATTCGCATCCAGCGCGACCACATCAGCAACCGTGCCCAGTGCAACAATATCAAGTAACGCTGCTAAATTAGGGGGCTGCTGCGCAGTAAAATGCCCTGAATCGCGCAAAGCACTTCTCAGTGCGATTAATAAATAAAACGCAACCCCCACACCTGCAATTGATTTTGATGGGAACTCACAGTCGTGACGGTTTGGGTTAACGATGGCATCGGCATTGGGTAATTGCTCACCTTGCAAGTGGTGGTCAGTAACCAGGACTTTAATACCTGCTGCTTTAACAATCTCAATACCTGCAATGCAAGATATCCCATTATCAACAGTGATTACTAAATCGGGCGCTATGGTGACTATTTGCTCAGCAAGCGCAGGGCTCAGCCCATACCCTAAGCTAAACCTATCTGGAATCAGATAATCTAAATGCGCAAAACCAAACATGGTCAGGCCGTGCATTAATGTTGCAGTACTGGTAGCACCATCAGCATCAAAATCACCCACAATAAGAATTTTACTTTGAGTTTGCAGCGCCCAAATTAATAGCTCAGTGGCTTTATCAATATCTTTAAACAACCTAAAGTCATGCAATGTGGCTGCGCTATTATTTAATTCATCGGCATGGCTTACTTGGCGAGTGGCGTAAATTTGCTTAATAACTGGGTGTAGATTACTAGGAAGGTGTGAGTCATCCACAGTTTGTCGAGCTTGAATTATTTTTTTCATGCAGCTGGCGGTACTTTTAAGCTAGGAGAGCTAACAAAAAAAGGCCTAAAACGGCCTTTTTAAAACGTTTTATTTAATTATGAAGACTTTTTCGCTTCAAGTGCAGCACTGAGCGCTGCTGCAGGTTGGTAACCTGGGATCATAGTACCGTCTTCTAAGATAATGGCTGGTGTGCCACTAATACCAAAGCTTTGCCCTAATTGGTAGTGCTCAGCGATTGGTGCTGCACAGCCTTGTACTGCCATTGTTTCAGCTCCAGCTTTTGCCTCAGTAAGTGCTGATTGTTGATCTTTAGCACACCAAACATTCATTAAATCAGTATAACCAGAACCTTGTAAACCACCACGTGGGAATGCTAAATATTTAACTGTAATACCCGCTTCAAGCAAGTCATCAAGTTCTCGGTGTAACTTACGACAGTAACCACAGCTTATATCGGTAAAAACGGTAATGCTGTGTTTTTCATCTTTTGCTTTGTACACAATCATTGATTCTTCGTAATCTGACAACCCTTCTTTGCGAACACCATTTAATGCTTGCTCGGTCAAATTACTGCGATTACTTAAATCAATTAATGTGCCTTGCATTAAAAATTGACCATCTGGGCTTGCGTAAAGCACACCTTTATCAGTGATTAATTCTTTTAAACCAGCCACTGGGCTTGGATTAATGTGCTTTACAGTCACTCCAAGCTCTGCAAACTTAGTCACAATCGGGTCATTGGCATCAGGTACGGCTAATACACCATTTGCAAACGCACTTAAACTGGTGCCTAACATTGCACCGGCTAATACTAACTTTTTCATCATGTTCTCTATATCCTGATAATTCGTCTTTACTATGACCGCTATTGCACTAAAAAATTTCATTAAGCGCGCGGGTGATGCTGCTGATGTACCGATTTTAACCGTTCATTGGCAACATGGGTATAAATTTGTGTTGTTGATAAATCGCTATGCCCTAACATCATTTGTACAACTCTCAGGTCTGCACCATGATTTAGTAAATGCGTTGCAAAAGCATGACGCAGTGTATGCGGTGATAAAGGCGACTCAACTGATGCCAAAATAGCATAGTGTTTAATCCGATGCCAAAAAGTTTGTCGCGTCATACCCACTCCGCGCTTGGAAGGAAACACAAAATCGGTGGCATGCTTGATCATTTGCGCTCGGCCTACTTTTAAAAACTGCTCAAGCCAATGCATGGCTTCTTCGCCAAGTGGTACCAAACGCTCTTTATTTCCTTTGCCTTTTACAAACACGACTGATTGACGAAGATTTATTTGCTCCATTCGTAAGCCAACAAGCTCACTAACCCGCAAGCCCGTTGCATATAAAAGCTCTAACATGGCTTTATCGCGCAGTCCCATGGGTTCTTCAACATTAGGTGCAGCAAGTAATGCTTCAACTTCATTTTCAGAAAGTGTTTTAGGTAGTGTCTGGCCCGCTTTTGGCTGAGCGATATTCACCATCGGCGATTCGCTTAAATACTTTTCGCGCACTAAATACTGATAAAAGCGCTTTAATGCACTAATACTTCGCGCTGTACTGCGTGGCTTTAAACCTAAATCAACTCGGTGGGCTAAATAACTTTCAATGTCTAAGGCGGATACTGTGAGTAAATCTTGCCCCTCAAGAAATAAACAAAATTTATCTAAGTCACTGCGATACGCTGATAACGTATTTTCACTGACATGCTGTTCAAGATAGAGGTTATCTAAAAACGATTCTAAATAATCGATATTAGTTAATACCTCATTATCAACGTCATTAAGTGTTTCTAATGGCTTGTTTTTGTTTAACGATGTCACAGTTATTCCCATGTAATCAAGGTATCAATTAGTAATACCTTACGGTAAACTTGAGCCTATCATATCAAGCAAACACACAGTGATAAATACGATGCAAATTGGTTTATTTTATGGCTCTACAACTTGTTATACTGAAATAGCAGCAGAAAAAATCCGCGATATCATTGGGCAAGACATTGTCAGCCTGCACAATATCAAAGATGAGCCACTAAAAAATGCAGAGAATTACGATTTTATCATCTTTGGTATTTCAACATGGGACTTTGGTGAGCTACAAGAAGATTGGGAATCAATCTGGGATGACATTAAAGACGTTAACCTAACGGGAAAAACCATCGCCCTATTTGGTATGGGTGACCAACAAGGTTACGGCCAATGGTTCCAAGATGCGTTAGGCATGCTACACGATGAAATGAGCAGCCAAGAATTTACCTTGTTAGGCTTGTGGCCAAATGATGCCACCTATGAATTTGAAGCCTCAAAGGCACTCACCCCTGATGGCAAGCATTTTGTCGGCCTTGCGCTTGATGAAGACAGTCAGTACGAGCACAGTGATGAGAGAATTGCCAATTGGGTTGAGCAAATAATGACTGAATACAGCGAAACTTTGTAACAGTCAGAAGTATTTTAACTTCTACTGGAAGCTGAACAAAAAGGGGTGGCACATAACCCCTTAACTACTGAGTAAATGTAGTGGCTTTTAAAATAGATGACGTTTACTTCTGTAAACGCCATAAAATTAAACGGTTTTAAAACTAATTAGGCACATCGTTAGCTACTTTAAACACCACATCGCCTACCTTTAAATGATTATAGCGCGGTTTTTCTACTTCGACTTTGCCTGCTTCTAATAAGGTTTTTAATAACTTTATTTGCGCTGGGTTATCTGTGTTCATGTACTTTTGTTGCCACCCACCGTCATTTTCAAACCAAAGTTTGGCCTCTGTAAAGTGATTCGTTTCATCAATAAAGACATACTCTGGCAGGTTGTCGTTATTCAAATCAATGGCGATAAAATAAAAAGAGTGGCTGTTTAAAGGTGCCCAATTACTAAAATGCAGAGTATCGAAAGTGGCCTTAATCAGTTCATCTGGAAACGCTTCTTGCTGCGGCCAAAATACACTGTGCTCGATAAATTCTGAGAGAGTTTCAAGCTCTTTAACAGTCTCAAAATCAGGGTTTACATACATTCGCTCAATAATTGCCACTTGCTCTGGGTGCGAGTTTTTTATTTGCGCTTTCAAATCTTGCATTGCAAGATAACCTTGCCGTCCCAGATTTGATGCAAAGTAATTATAATCAAACTCTTCAAGCGTCACTTTACCATCATTTAAGCGCGCAATCTGGCTATCACTCGCGATACGTTGAAAATTCAACAAAGGTGAATTTACCAGCAGCATACTTACCAGCACAATAAGGCCCATGCCAATATTGACCTTGTTTTGCACCTCGAGCCAAGCGTCACGCTTTTTAATAATCCCCACCAAATAGCCAAACGAAAAACACGCCAGTAAAAAGCATATTAAAATGGCCCAACATCTGGCAACACTTAAACCATATTGGTCAACACGTAGCCACAGCCCATAAGCTGCAATTAGGCTATAAATAGGTAATAAACCAACACCTATAATAATCAGCCTATGCAATACAACATTATAAGGGCGCTGCAATGACGCATGTTGATAAACCGTATTTATAAAAAACAGTGTTAGCAATTGCAGCCATAAAACCAACGAAGTACCACTGCCTGTTTGCCATAATTTTTCAAGCCCTGCAAAGGGTAAAGTCGCTAAAAACCCCAAAGAAACAATGGTTAAAACAGGCAGTAAAAACTTAATTATAACTTGCAGTAATGTGACTATGCTTTGCTCTACATTTAACAAACTTCTAAATACAATACTCGCAAAAGCAAACGCTAAAGAAATTGTAGGGATCCAAAACCATTCTTTTCTTAATAGCGCTGTAAAAAATTCAATGTCCAGCGCATCAAATAAGGCAGCGCCTAAATTCAAAATGCCCCAGAAAATTAATACAAATAACCAACACTCTATAAATAAAAGAAAATTTTGCCATGAAAGTTTGAACAACTGAGCATAATGAATCGCCTCTTTATCTATAAACTGCTGGATATACATTAAAGCTTTAAAACTTGCGACCAAAGAGGTCATTACGAACGTAGCTGTTAGCCAATCATTATCAATCAATGCTAACGGGTAATGCTCAGATCCAATATATGCACCTAATAGTGACAACAATAAGCAAAAAGGAAGCAAATAAATAAGCAGTTTTTTTATCTTACCTTGCTCCACAACGAGTAACGTCAGTAAAGGAAAACTGATTACAAATGTAGCCAAAGAGGTAAACCAAATCGGGTCTGAGGCGGGCCATGTTGCCCCTTCAAGGCTGCGATATAACAGTGTTAGAGCAATCCCTTGTAACACAGCTAACAGTATCATGAATGATTTAGGCAATTGATTATCCATATCTATTTACTCCGAGTCATTTTAGTTAGTGTGCGTTATTTGTACCTGTTATTCAATAAAGCTTACATTTTTAAGTAAAAGTCCTTACATAGGTTTACGAAATCATCACTGTATTGACCGTCTTGATTATGAATAATTAAGTGCTGAGGTGTGCAATCAACCTCTTGATAGCCAAAACACATTAAGCTGCGCGTTGCAGGCTTAGTTTTTTTAGTTTGTACTAAACAATGATGTTGTAAATAAAGCCCTTGTAATAACGCATCGGCAATAAATAATTTCGCCTCTTCGCAGGGTAATATCACATTAAATAGCGCATTGGTGTTTGTTAAGCGTTTAAAAGCAGTGATTAACTGGGTAAAACTTAAATCGTCTGTATGGCGTGCTGTGTTTCGCCCCGCATCATCCCCTTTTAAACTATTATTAAAATAAGGCGGGTTGCTAATCACCACATCAAAGGGCGAATCGGCCTCAAACTCTTGAATACGTTGGTGATACAGTGCGATGTCGGGCCACGGGCTTTGCGCAATATTTTGCCTTGCTTGTTGATAAGCAGACCCATCAATTTCAACAGCTGTTATGGCTAAGTGCACAGCTCGCTGTTTACACATCAAAGCCAATAACCCTGTGCCTGTACCTATATCGAGCGCTCGTTGGCCGTGAGTTAATTTAGCCCAGGCACCCAATAAAATGCCATCGGTCGATACCTTCATTGCGCACTGCTCATGCTCAACTTTAAATTGTTTAAACACAAACCCTGACATTTTTTCACCTTTTCATTCACCAACCGCTGTATAGCGCGTATAATTATCTGCATTGTCCTCTATTTTTGACACTCTATGCAATTTTCTGATTTTGATATCGATAACAAGTTACTAAACGCCGTCGCTAAAATGGGTTATGAAACCCCTACTAGTATTCAGCAACAAGCTATTCCTGAAGCGCTGCAAGGGCGTGATATTTTAGCATCTGCGCCAACGGGTACAGGCAAAACCGCTGCATTTTTAATTCCAGCAATTCAATACTTATTGGATTTCCCGCGCCGTGAACCTGGTTTTGCGCGAGTGTTAATTATGACACCGACTCGCGAGCTTGCTTATCAAATTCATGAACAATGTGAGTTACTTGCCAAACAAACACACTTAAAAATTGGTGTCGTTACTGGTGGGATAAACTACGGTACGCATAAAGAAATTTTTGAAAAAAACAACGATATTCTCATCGCCACGCCTGGGCGCTTAATGGAATATTTAGAAACTGAAAACTTTCACGCTGAAAATGTTGAGATGCTTATTTTAGATGAAGCAGACCGCATGCTCGACATGGGCTTTCGAAAAGAAATGATGCGCATTTGTGAAGAAGCGAAGAACCGCCGTCAGTGCTTTTTATTCTCAGCAACACTTGAAGGCGACAGTGTTGAGAGGTTTGCTGAGCAAATATTAAATGACCCTGCACTGCTGGAGGCTGAATCATCGCGTAAAGAAAAAGCCAAGATCCACCAATGGGTGCATTTAGCTGATGATTATCATCACAAACTAGAGCTATTAGTTAACACTTTAAATGCACCAGATGTAACAAAAGCCATTGTGTTTGTAAAAACCCGTGAGCGTTTAGAAACCTTAATTGGTGAGTTAACCAACAACGGCGTTAAAGCTGCATGGTTGCGTGGCGAAATGCCACAAGATAAACGCATGAAAGCCATGGAAAACTTTCACAGTGGACGCACTAAAATTTTGGTTGCTACCGATGTTGCTGCCCGTGGTATTGATGTTGCTGATATTAGCCACGTTATAAACTTTGATATGCCGCGCACTGCTGACGTGTATGTTCATCGTATTGGCCGTACAGGCCGCGCAGGTAAAAAAGGCATCGCAATTTCACTCGTTGAAGCACATGATATTGCTGTTTTATCTAAGGTTGAACGTTACACTGAGCAAAAGCTAAAACGCCGTGTAATTAAAGGGATTGAGCCTCAGCATAAAGAAGCGAAAATGCCTATCAAAAAAGTGAAAGATCCAGCTAAAATTAAAGCGCGCAAAAAAGCAAAAACGAAAGTGAAGAAAAAGAAATAATAATTTAGGATCTGTTGATTTTTTAAGGTTATTAAAAAAGCCGAGACTCATTAATTTGAGCCTCGGCTTTTTACTTTTTACCTGAACTATAGTTATTTAGTGTTATTGGCATACGCCTAAATCTTTCCACACAGCCCATGCTGATGAATTATCCGCAGGGTTAGCACCTTGAGTCCACCACTTGGCACTATAACGGCGGCTATTAAATGCAACCTCTTGACCTTGGTTATAGACAGCTGATTCAGACCATACTGCCAGATCACTACAGCCATTAGGCGGTGTTACGCCGTCACTCACCGTAATGGTTTTTGTTAAGCTGTGGTTTAGCCCCTGCGCATCACTTACAGTAAGCTCAACTTTGTAGCTACCAGCGCCTTTATATGTGTGCGTTGGGGTTTTAGTGTTTGCAGCATTGCCATCGCCAAAGGTCCAATTATATGCCGTTACAGCAGCATCATCCGTGGACGCATTAGTAAAGCTCACCGCTAAGCCGTTTACACTAAAATCAAAATTCGCTTTAGGTGCTTGGTTAACTGTGCCGCCACCCGTTTTACACTCTCCTTGGCGAGACCATACATTTGAAAATACTGCAGGGTTTGCACCTGTTGACCACCAAGTCGCTTTGTATTTAGCTTGATTATACTCAACCAAATCACCAATGCGGTATGCTTTGCTGGCATTCCATGATGCAACACCATCACATTCACCACCAACCACCGACGTTACTTTAACGGTTTGGCTGCGTTGATTTGTTTGACCTGCCGTATCAGTCACTTCTAACGTAACGGAATAGTTGCCATCGGCAGCATAGGTATGAATTGGGTTTTCGCTGGTGGCTGAATTACCATCACCAAAATTCCAATAGTAACTGCTTATGCCTTTATCATCAGTTGAGGCGTTAGAAAAGGTAACTTGCTTAGCATTTACCACCGCACTAAAACGTGCCACAGGCGCATTATCCACACCACTACCACCACCACACTCTGATTGAGCTAAATAGTCATAAGCATCTTTTGCTTTAACAATACCAAAGCCATACGAAGTATCACGCCCTGGCGCGCCTTTATCTTGCGCCGTGGCATTTAATGCATCACGAATTTGTTGATTAGAACACTGTGGGAAGTGGCTCCACACTAATGCTGCAACACCCGATACATGAGGGGTTGCCATTGACGTACCACTAATACTTTTATACCCGCCATTGTTCCACGTTGAGTTAGTGCCCACACCCGGTGCTGCTATTTCAACTTGTGCGTTATATTGTGAGAAAGACGCTTTAGTACCATTGCGATCTACTGCAGCCACCGACACAACCTCATTGTACGATGCTGGGTAACTTAGTGAACTATTGGCATCATTACCCGCTGCAGCTATGTGCAACATCCCTTGGGCATAACTGCTGGCAAAAGCTTGGCGCTCAGCATTAGATGACTGAGGACCACCTAAACTCATGCTGGTTACAGTTGCGCCTGCACTTTGGCATTGACCAATTGCAGCAACAAGATCTGAGCCATATGCCCAGCGACCTTGATCGTTAAACACTTTAACGATATGCAACCCTAGTTGACCCGATGAGTTAACTCCGATCACACCTTGACCATTGCCTCCCAATGCAGCGATAGTGCCTGCAACGTGAGTACCATGGCCATTACCATCGTTAAACCAATTACCTGTGTTGTTAGCGCCATAGCCGTCACTGCCTGTCACACCGGTGTTAGGTAAATCAGGATGGTTTAACGTGTAACCAGTATCCATAATACAAACTTTCTGGTTCCCCGTAAGGTTGTCAGAAAGCTGTTTTGCTTGCACCATGGTAATTCCATAAGGTGTCGATTCAGCCATTAAATAGCGCTTAGGGTCAACTTCGATATTCACTACATCGGCACTTTGCTCTAAACGTGATTTTTGCTCAGCTGTTAATACCACGGCCATAGCATTAATGTCAGGTAGTGCTTGAACAACTTCTACATTTACATCTGTAGCAATGTTATTCATCAAACTGCGTTTCATGTCGTTCACCTGCGCTTGACTGCGGGCAAATGTTGTGTGAACTGCTGTTGTTTTTTCTGACAAATGTACAATAAATCGCTCTGACTCAATTTGCTCCGCCATTGCTGCCGGGGCTGTAGATAGTAAAATCGCACTTGCTAAAGCAGAGATCTTAAAGGTAGGTAGTTTAGACACGCTCATTTTAAATTCCTTGGATGTTAAATTTAAGGTTGTGAATTAACATTTAATTCACAACCCTTTTATGGAAACACGCAAAGACAACGCTGTCAACGCCATTTCTTTATTAGACGTTCAATTAAGTGATTTTACAGAGCTCAAACCTTCCAATTAAAAACAAAGAGTTATACTTTAACCTTTTATTTTTCAATCGGTTAAATATCAGAATCAATACTCAAAAACAATGTAAATAAAAAGTTAAATTTACTTGCGTGAATTTTTAACCTTAGCGTGTAGAAAACTCCCCATTTTACTCAATGAAGTGTAAAAAATACGTACACCAATAAAAGCAAAAAGATAAACCATTTACTTTCAACAACTTAAGATTGGTATGGAATTTGGATAACATGAACTAAGACTGGCTAGATAAATTGAGGGAATTATGAACCGCTTTAAATTAACAGTATCACTTATATCATTTTGTTGTATTTTTTTACTCGCTTGCACCACACAAGTAATGGCAGCACCTAGCAACATTATGATCAGCAGTGCAACCACGCAACCAACATTACAACAACTCGCTGTTAATAAATTGAGCACCAACCCTAACTTACACTTATCTCAGTTAAACGTCGTTATCTCAAAAGATAAAATTGAATTGAACGGTTTTGCAAGAACGGGCTTTGAACGCGCCCTTGCACAAAAGTTTTTAGAAAACACCCAAGGCATCAAAATTATCGAAAATAAAATTAAAATAAAAGCGACTCAATAATACATAACTTATTACGCACCCTCCCCTTCAGAGCGCCATTGGCGCTCTTTTTTATATCCTCCATTGCATAAGTATCACCAAACTTTGAATTTATTCACCTTTTTTATGGCAATATAACCAAGCCACCTCAAAATGCAGAATTCAGCGTTTCAAGGGGCTTAATATCAAGGTGCTACTTTGCATAACAATGGCAGTCCCTTTTTAGAGCTAACAACGATGACAGTAAATGCCTGTGGAACGTCCAAAGGGTTGGTTTAAAAGCGACTTATACTGCGTTATTAACTTAAACAATAGAACCACGACTCCATGCAATTAATGCCTTGCCTAAGTCACTTTTAATTCCAACTGACACTCACATCTTGAGATGGCTTGGGTATTCTCTCAGTCACACTTCTTTCGCTTTACTTTACGAACCTCGCACTCTGCCATTACTTGCTTCTTTTGGGCTTCACTTAAACTTCGCCAACTAAGTATTTCTTCGAGCGTTCTAAAGCAACCTATGCACGTATCATCAGCATCAAGGCAGCAGCGCCTGATACAAGGAGTGCCAGGCTCATCTAGGAGTCTTTTAACCATTTATATTTCATATCAAAGGAGGTTACTTTAAATGTAGATAGCTTTTATAAAGCTGCCACTCAAAGTACGGCTTTTTAATGCTGTGTAAATTAGTCTTACTTACTCGTAAAAAATACAAAAAACGCGTGTTAAATAACACGCGTTTTTACATTGCAGTTAGCTCTTTGGGGTATTAATCATCCTTTTGTTTATCGCTGATCATTGCATCAAGCTTTTCACCCCCTTTAATACCAAAGTCCAAAGTTCGAATTGGGAATGGAATACTTATATCAGCCTCTGCTAATGCTTGTTTCACAGCGACAATTGCTTTGTGTCTAACTGTCATGAAATCAGCCTCACCAGGGTAATTAATCCAAAACCATACCAGTAAATTTACACTGCTATCACCGAATCCAGATGCGTAGACTGCAGTTTCCTCTTGTTTTATTACAAAGTCGAACTCGTTAATTTTTTTAACAATAACTTCAGCAGCGTGTTCTGGGTCATCACCGTATGAAATCCCAACAGGTACCTCAATACGCCTAACCCCCAACGTGCTGTAATTACGTAAAACGTTGCGAAACAATATTTTGTTAGGCACTAAATTTAATTGCCCGTAAAAATTCTCAACTAAGGTGTTACGTAAGTTAATTGCTTTTACTGTGCCAAACACATCATCTGTCTTAATTACATCCCCTGTTTTAAAGGGCTTACGTATCCCCATTGCAATACCTGCAATCAGGTTTTCTGTCATATCTTGGAACGCAAAACCAATAGCTAAGCCAACAATACCGGCACCTGCAAGTAAAGACGTAACCGTGCCTTTGAGCCCAACAAAATCCAGCGCAACAAACAAACCTACGCACAAGATAATCATCTTAAAAATAGAGGCCATTAAATCTGCTATTTGATTTGAGTCCAATGAGCGACGTAATATATTACGTATCATAGACCCCAAAAAGCGGGCCAAAATAGAAAAAAGAATAGCGATGATCACTGCGACTATAAAGTTAGGAATGTGGCTGATTACAATATCAACCCAGCCCCCTAGTTTTTCTTCAATTAGCTTTTCAGCTTCACTGATAGTCGGTATTTTTAACATGCATTAATCCTGAGGAATCGTTAATAATAATCAGGTATCTGCAAAATAAGCGCCAAAAATGAAAAAACCACGCAATAGCGTGGTTTTAAATTAATATCGTCATTAAAGCTAACTTTGCTCGTCGCGTAAAAATACAGGTTCAAGCTCTTTTACCGTGGCTTCTTCACTGTAGTAGTAACCATCAACTGTAAACTCTTTGAGCTGGCTTAATTGCGTTACTTTATTTTCAATGATGTAACGTGCCATTAAGCCGCGCGCTTTTTTAGCGTAAAAGCTAATAATTTTAAACTGGCCGTTTTTACAGTCTTTAAAATGCGGCGTGATGATTTGTGTGTTTAAGGTTTTTTTATCAACCGCTTTAAAGTACTCATTAGACGCAAGGTTCACTAAGTACTGGCTATCTTGCTCAGCTAAAACTGTATTTAGTTTTTGCGCAATAACACTGCCCCAAAACTCATATAAGTTTTTACCCCGGCTATTTTCAAGCTTAGTGCCCATTTCTAAACGGTACGCTTGCATTAAATCTAACGGCTTTAATAGGCCATATAGTCCAGACAATATACGTAAGTGGCTTTGTGCGTAATCAAGCTCGCCGGCAGTTAAAGTTCCTGCGTCTAAACCACCGTAAACATCACCGTTAAAAGCCATCACAGCTTGTTTGGCGTTGTCGGTAGTAAATGGTTGCGACCATTCGCTAAAGCGCGCTGCGTTAAGCCCTGAGAGCTTATCGCTAATTTTCATTAAACTGCCAATTTGTGCAGGTGTTAGTTCACGGCATACTTTCATAAGCTCTTCGCTGTGCTCGAGTAATTCAGGCTGAGTGAACTTATCGGTTGCCGGTGGCGTCTCGTAATCAAGATTTTTTGCAGGTGAAATAACAGTGATCATAGTTAGCTATTGACTTGTAAATTATTTAATGTCAATTTCAACATTAAATGAAACGAAAAGCACGTTTTGTTTAAATAAATCCTCCCTTAAAAAATTCATACGCCGCCGTTTTTTAATTGATAAGGACATAAGACCTATCAAGCATTGTCACACTGTTGCAGTATGAACAAAGTATATTAAGGGTGTAGATTTTCTTTTAACTTGCTTGGAATGAGGAAAGCAAATGACTTCAGCTCTACAAAGGCTAAAACAACATTCATCTATTGTAGCCGATACTGGCGATATTGAAGCGATCAAAAAGCATCAACCAGAAGATGCAACCACTAATCCATCGCTTTTATTAAAAGCGAGCGAGATTGAAGCTTATAAGCCATACCTTGATAAAGCTTGGAGCTACGCAAAAGAAACCGAGCAAGATGCCGCTAAACAACTTGAGTTAGCATGTGACTACTTTGCTGTATTGCTTGGTAAAGAAATCAGCGAAATTGTACCAGGTTATATCTCTACCGAAGTTGATGCGCGCCTTTCGTTTGACACTCAAGCAACGATTAATAAAGCACACACTTTACTTAGCCTGTATGAAAAAGAAGGTGTGAGCAAAGATAAAATCTTAATTAAAGTCGCTTCAACATGGGAAGGGATTAAAGCCGCTGAGCAACTAGAAAAAGAAGGGACTAAATGTAACCTTACTTTATTGTTTAGCGACGCCCAAGCTCGCGCATGTGCCGATGCAAACGTATTTTTAATCTCGCCGTTCGTGGGCCGTATTTTAGATTGGCACGTTGCAAATGGCATGGAAAAACCAACGGATCCACTACAAGACCCAGGTGTTCAGTCTGTACGTAGCATTTTTGAATTTTATAAACGCCATGACTATAAAACTGTGGTGATGGGCGCAAGCTTCCGTAACACAGGTGAAATTATTGCCCTAACAGGTTGTGATAAGCTTACTATTAGCCCTAACCTGTTAGAAGATTTAGGCAACCTTGAAGGCGCACAAGAATACTTGCTTGATAGTGATATTCCTAAAGAACCAAAGCCAGAGCCACTTACAGAAACGCAATTCCGTTGGTTACACAACCAAGATGCTATGGCGACAGAAAAGCTAGCTGAAGGTATTCGCTCATTTGCTGATGCCCAAGAGCAATTAGAAGCCCGTTTTAAAGCGATGTAACTATTTAAAGATAAGTAAATAAACACTTACTCTATAAAACGCCACCTATGTGGCGTTTTTTATTTTCTGGAATCAATCTAATTAATATAGTCATCACATTACTGTAACATTAATATCACTTTTTTATTCTATTTTAGTTTGGCCTGTGGTATAGGTATTTCCGAGGTTCAAAATTCAATAGGAGAAGTTCATGGATAGCCTAGATGATATTTTAGAAATATTAGAAGGTCCTAGCACAACAAAAAAGACCTCTCAAAAAAATAAAAAGAGAAAATGGCGCGAAATCGAAGCTTTAAAAGATAAGCAACGTTTACGCAAAGAACTACAGGAGTTAGACTATTTTGCAGACGATATTGCAGTTGATGAGTTAGACTTTTAATTTAAAAAAGGCCGCATGCTTAACAGCTAACGGCCTTTTTTAATTCTTACACTTGCCAGTTTATGGTGGCTTTACCTTGCTGCTTAAGTAGCTTATTCGCTTTAGAAAAGTGCTGACAGCCAAAAAAACCTCGGTGCGCTGAAAGCGGTGATGGGTGTGGGCCATTTAACACAAAGTGCTTGGTTGCATCTATGCCTTTGCCTTTCTTTTGCGCATGCGCGCCCCATAGAATAAACACCACGTCATTAGTATGAGCGTTAATATAATTAATCACGTTATCGGTAAATTGCTCCCATCCAAGATGTTTATGAGAGTGTGCTTGTCCTTGCTCTACAGTTAATACGGTATTTAATAAAAATACGCCCTGCTCTGCCCAGCTTTGTAAATATCCATGCTGTGGGACTTCAAACCCGGGGACGTCGGTTGCTAATTCTTTATAAATATTTTTTAGTGATGGCGGCAGTTTAGTCACTTCTGGCAGTACTGAAAAGCACAAACCATGAGCTTGCCCTTCACCATGGTATGGGTCTTGGCCTAAAATAACCACTTTAATATCGTCAAGCTCAGTTGCCTTAAAGGCACTAAAAACCTGCTGCTCTGGTGGGTAAACTGCAACCCCTTCACTTCGCCTTTGAGCAACATAGGCAAACGTGTCTTGCATATAAGGTTTAGCGCATTCAGTTTGTAAAAATGTTTGCCACTGACTCATTGTACATCCTCTAAAACAGCTCTTGATTGATCTATTTTATCACAGAGCTCACCCAGTCCATCAAGGATACGAAAAGTGAATCTGTGTAGTAAATCTGCATTTACCTGTATAAATTGATTATGCTTTACCGCGGGAACTTCAGGCCATTGCTGCCAATCGATAACCGGCTGTTTGGTTTTTGATTTTTCTTCTGGAAGAATAATCACCTCAGGCTTAGCAACAATAACGTTTTCAATACTTATAAGCGGATAGTCGGTACGGCTATTGGCAAACACATTACTGCCATGGCAAATCTCAATAAGTTGATTGATCCAGGTATTTTTACTGACCGTCATCATCGGCTCAGGCCACAGTTGATAAAATACAGCAACACTGGTTTTGCCATGTTGTTTGGCTTTAATAGCACCTAATTTTTGCTGAAATTCATTAGCGGCATGCTTTGCCGTGTTTTCACGACCTGTCAGCTTACCTAAACGAAGCAGTTCCTGTGGCACTTTATCGACTTCATTGGCTTCACTGTATAAGACCTTAACACCCATACGCTCTATCAAGGCTAAGTCGTCAGCTTTACTGCCTGTTTTCCATGCAAGTACCAAATCGGGTTTAAGCGCTAACAGCTTTTCAATTTGAATACCTTGGTGACCGCCTAAACGCGGGATCTTATTCGCTGCCTTTGGAAAGTCAGCGTATTCAACTGTTCCCACAATTTGCTCGCCGGCGCCAATGGTATAAAGGTTTTCAACTATATGCGGGGCAAGGGCTACAATTCTAAGTTGTTGCTTATTAGGTTCAGCCAAAAGCTTGGTACTTACCAAGCCTAGTACAGCAAATAATGCGAGCCTTAATACCCACATTAGTAATCAAACCCTATTTGCGCTTTAACACCCGCATCAAATGCGTGTTTAACATTACGTACTTCGCTTACTGTGTCAGCAAGGTCTGTTAACTTACGGTGCGCACCACGCCCTGTTACAATGACCGACTGCATCGGCGGGCGATTGGCAATGACCTCTAGCGCTTCTTCTAAATCAATGTAGCCATAAGTGATCATGTAAGTAATTTCATCAAGTAACACAAGGTTGATTGATTCGTCATTCAACATGCGTTTAGCGTCTTGCCAGGTAGCTTGCGCAGCGGCGGTATCTGACTCTTTATTTTGCGTTTCCCAAGTAAACCCGGTGTTCATAATAGCAAATTCAACGCCGGCGCCTTGTAATAGGTTTCGCTCACCACACGGCCATGTGCCTTTTATAAATTGGCACACAGCGGCTTTCATTCCATGACCAACACAGCGAGTTACTGTACCAAACCCTGAGGTAGATTTACCTTTGCCGTTGCCAGTAATTACCTGAAAAACGCCCTTTTCTGTTTGCGCCGCAGCAATGCGTTCGTCCACTTTGTCTTTTACTTTTTGTTGACGTTGTTGGTGTTTGTCGTTATTTGTGTCGCTCATCTGCTTGCTCCTTACCAGTTTTGGTAAATTTTAGTAATTTGTGGAATATCTAAATGTTGTTTGCACATATCAGCTAAGCGCGTTAGTTGCTGTTCGCGATGTGTGTTTATATCTATATGCTGTTCTATACCACTGCTTGGTAACACCCAGTCTAGTATCAGCTGGCTTGCTGCACTGCTATCAAGCAAGCCATGTAAGTAAGTACCTGCTATGCTGTTATCACTAGATACAAAACCATCATGTGTCACACTTTGTGGGTGTGTGGTAAATTTTAGCAAAGGCTGTTCAAGTGCAGGGCCACGGCTTTGGCCAGCGTGAATTTCATACCCCGTTACTTGGGCTTCGCCGCCATTCAAATACATAACAGCCGATGCTTGCGTCAATACTTTTTCAACGCCTAATTGAGTTGTAAAGTCACACAGTGCTAGCCCTTTACAGTGCTGAGTGCTTGACTCCACTCCCGCAGGGTCGTAAATATCAGTGCCTAACATTTGTAAGCCGCCGCAAATACCCAGTACTTTACCGCCATAGCGAAGATGGCGCTTAATTTGCTCTTCCCAGCCTTCATTTTTTAAAAAGGCTAAATCACTGATGACATTTTTACTGCCAGGAATAATTATTAGATCAACATTGGGAATAGCCTGTGTGTGGCGCACGTAGTTTATATTTATTTGCGGGTTTAACCGCAGCGCATCAAAATCGGTATGGTTACTAATATGTGGCAACAATAACACCGCAATACTCACTTTGGCTTGCGTTACAGTGTTATCAATAGCAACCGCATCTTCTGCATCTAAGGCCAGATCATGCAGATAAGGTAATACGCCCAGCACGGGTTTGCCCGTGTACTCTTCGAGCCAATCAAGACCACCTTGTAGCAGTGCAATATCACCGCGAAAACGGTTGATCACAAAGCCTTTTACGCGTGCTTGCTCTGACTCACTGAGCAATGCCAAGGTACCCACTAAGTGAGCAAAAACGCCGCCTTTATCAATATCGGCAATAATAATAACAGGGCAGTCCACCGCTTCGGCATAACCCATATTGGCGATATCACCAGCACGAAGGTTTATTTCTGCGGGACTCCCCGCCCCTTCAACAACGAGCAGATCAAATTCTTTACTTAATCTTTTTTGTGAGGTGAGCACAGCATCCATCGCGACTTTTTTATAATCGTGATATGCGCCCGCTTCCATGTTGCTAATCGCTTTACCATGAATGATCACTTGGGCACCCGTATCACTATTAGGTTTAAGCAGTACCGGATTAAAATCGATTCTTGAAGCAACCTTTGCCGCGATTGCTTGTAACGCTTGTGCACGGCCTATTTCGCCGCCATCTTCAGTTACAGCGCTATTAAGCGCCATGTTTTGCGGCTTAAACGGTGCAACACTTACACCTTGCTCGGCAAACACTCGGCACAAAGCTGCAACCAATGTACTTTTACCGGCATCAGATGTGGTGCCTTGGATCATTATTGTTTTCATCATTGGCTACTTTTTAAAGTGAGCGGCAAGCCTGCCATTATAAATTCAACCCGAGCAACCTCTGCAGCTATTGCCTGATGCAACCAGCCTGACTCATCAACAAAGTCACGGCTTAATTGCCCAAGCGGGACAATGCCATGCCCCACTTCGTTACTGACAAAAATAACCTGCCCGGGAAGCGTGTTCAGCACTTCAAGCAATGCCTGTTTTTGCTGCGACCAGCAGTTATCATCCTGGCATAAACAATTACTAAGCCACAGTGTAAGGCAATCTACTAAAATGCAGTTATCAGCTTTGCTATGTGTTTTGATTGAATCGGCAAGCGCAATTGGCTCTTCAATGAGCTTCCAGTGTGCTGGGCGTTGCTGCTGATGACGATGAATACGCGCTTGCATTTCATTATCATGGCCTTGTGCAGTAGCAATGTATATTACGGGTTGCTGGCTGTTTGTTGCTAACTGCTCTGCAAAGCGGCTTTTGCCACTGCGGGCGCCACCAAGGATTAAGGTATGTTTAGGTTTCATTGAGCGGTACTCGTCATTATAGCAATGAGGGTTATATAAATACTCACCTCACTAAGTTGCTGCGCTGCCCCTAAGCAATCACCGGTATAACCGCCTAATTGGCGTTTAAACCAATGCATAACCATCAAACGTACGAATACTAAAATCAGGGTTATTATTACTAGTGCCTGCCAAGTGACAAGCTGAAAAATCAACGTAGCGGCAAATAACAACGCAGCTGTTAATAATAAAGTGACTAAGCTGATTTTAGATAAATGCATAGCCAATGGTTTTACTTTTGCGCTGGCATCTTCGCTGACATAATCCATGCTAAAAATGATACTGGTCGCAACGACACGGCTCAAGCATTGTCCTGCAATGATAGCAAATAACAACACACCAATCTTATCACTTAATATCACTAAGCTTTGATACTTCAGCACCAGTATAATAATGAGTGCCGCCGCGCCGTATGTACCTAAACGACTGTCTTTCATAATATTAAGCTTTTGCGATACCTGCCAGCCACCACCAAAACCATCCCATACATCAGCCCAGCCATCTTCATGAAATGCGCCTGTGATGAGTAAGCTAAGTGCCATTACTAACAGCACACACAATGAAGCAGGTAATATAAATTGCAGGCAATAAAACAACAAAGCATGTACTAAACCAAGCCCTAAGCCTACTAACGCAAAGTAGCGGCTGGCTTGATTTAAGTGCTGAGACGTTACCTCAAAACGAAGCTTTACCGGGATGCGGGTTAAAAAGCTAACCGCTAATTGGAGCAATTGCCATTGCGTGATACGTGCTTGGGTCATCGCTTACACCACATCATCTACAGCAGCGTCGGCAAAACTTGCCATTTTGTTATAAAAACCCAGTGCACTCTGTAGCAAGGGTAAGCTTAATGCAGCGCCGGTGCCCTCCCCTAAACGCAAATCTAGTTGCTGCAAAGGCCTAACCTTTAAATGGGCCAGCATTTTACTATGGCCTTGCTCATTTGAGCTATGCGTAAATATTAAATAGGCTTTTACATTGGGGTTAATTGCTATCGCGACTAAAGCCGCGGCAGTACAAATAAAACCATCAACCAGTACCGCCATTTGTTGCTCAGCAGCGCTGAGCATAGCCCCCACAATATGCACAATTTCAAAGCCACCCACTGCACCAAGTAATGTGACTGGGTTATCTAGCTGAGTCTTGTGTAAAAACAGTGCTTGCTCCACAACCTTTACTTTACGCGCAACCACCTCATCACTTACACCAGTCCCTTTACCCACGCATTCACTGGCAGGGAGTTCAAGCATAGCCGCCATAATAGCGGCTGAACTGGTGGTATTGCCTATGCCCATCTCACCCAAGGCGAGGGTATTACAACCTCTCTTTTTCAGCTCTAGTACAAGTTGTTTTGCATTACTCAAACCTTGCTGTACCTGCTCGATACTCAAAGCCCTTTGTTGATTCAATGGCTCGGTTATATCCCCCAGACGGCAATCACGAACACCCGCATCAGGTAGTTTAGTTAAAGTACCGCAATCAACCACTTCTAGCTGCCAGCCTAGCTGATTGCAAAACACATTAATTGCCGCGCCGCCCGCAGCAAAATTAGCGACCATTTGTGCAGTAACTTCACTAGGGGCAATAGACACACCTTGCGCTGCAACACCATGGTCGCCCGCAAACACGATTAATGTGGGCTGGTTTATCGCTGGTTGAAAAGCTAAAAAACCATTTTGCGTAGCAATGTTTTGACTAAAAATAGTTACCAATTGCTGTGCAAGTGGTTCAAGTAGACCCAGTGCGCCAAGCGGTTTAGTTTTTTGATTTATTTTATCGCTGATCAGCGTATCAAATTGCGTGTTGAGTGGTTTAATAGAATACATTATTGATACACCTTTTTACGAAAACACAATAAAGATAAAAAGAACACACTGCCGATAGCTGAGGTGATCACCCCGATTGGTAGTTCTTGGTTGCTCATCACAATACGCGAGAGTACATCTACCCAGACCATAAATGTACCGCCAACGAGTGCTGTCATCGCAAGGCCTGTTAAGGTTCCTTGAGATATAAAAAATCGTACTATGTGTGGGATCATTAAGCCTACAAAGCCAATTCCACCGCATAATGCGACTAGCACTGCAGTGATCAATGAACTTAACAGCAACATTAATAAGCGAAAGCGCTGCACAGGAATACCCAAGGTAGCGGCGCTTTCATCACCTAACAACATGGCATTGAGTTGACGCCTAAAACTCATTAATAAAACCATACAGCTGATGATGACTAAAGCTGGCAACCAAAGAGCTTGCCATTGCGCACGAGCAAAACTTCCCAACGTCCAAAATAAAATCGCGGTGATCGCTTGTGGATCGCTAAAATAAAGCAGCAGACTAGTAAACGCACTAAATAAAAATGACAATGCCACCCCAGCTAATAGCATAGTCTCTACTTGGCCTGAGCCTTTTCGTCCAGCGATAAATACTAGCAGCACCATGGTCAGCATACTGCCAACAAAGGCTGCTAACGACATTGAAAAACCTGCACTAATACCCGTAAACGTGATAAAGCAGACCACGCCGAAGGAAGCGCCTGATGAAATGCCAAACAAATAAGGATCCGCTAGCGGGTTGCGGGTTACAGTTTGTAAAATCAGCCCTGCAATAGCGAGTCCTGAGCCAGCTAGGAATGCTAATAAAGTACGTGGAAAACGTAACTGCCAAATGATTCGCTCCAGAAAGGAATCACTCCCTTGGCCAAACCACTGTCCAATTACACTGTAGTAAACATCAATAAACTTGCTGGGGGCTGCACCAAAGCTCAACGCTGCAAAAATACTGAGCATGCTTAACACGAGGGTTAGCAATAATGCTAGGTTATTTTTCAGTGGCATGATGCTCTCCTGATTGATAACCATAAAAATACGTTATATGCGGAATGGATTGCGCTTTACTTTGCGGATGCATAGTAATTTGCGCGCACACACCAAATACATCGCTGAGCATTTTCTCTGTTATAACCTGCTCAGGTGTGCCAGATGCCACTATTTCGCCGTGATCTATCACTAATAGCTCATCACACATGCTGGCCGCTAAATTTAAATCATGAAACGATGCCAACACAGTGACACCGAGTGATTTAGCTAATTCCATTAATTGAATTTGATATTTTACATCAAGGTGACTGGTTGGCTCATCCATGATCAAAAGCTGCGGCCTTTGCACTATGGCACGCGCTATTAAAGCTCGCTGTTTTTCACCACCAGAGAGCGAATCGAATGTTTGGTTAGCATGCTCTGTTAAACTTACTTGCTCAATCGCTTGGTGAATTAGCTGCTTATCTTTATTTGTAGTGCCACTAAAAAGGCGCTTATGCGGGGTTAACCCTAGACTCACTACATCATACAAAGATAAATTAAATTGCGAGGGGGTTTCTTGCAAAACTACTGCAACTCGCTTGGCAAAATCGTCAGCACTTAATTGCCAAATATCATGTGACCCAAGAAGCACTTGGCCACATGTTGGTTTATTAAACCGATAAAGACAACGCAATAAACTCGATTTACCTGCCCCATTTGGTCCAAGTAATCCTATAAATTTACCTTGATCGATGCTGATATTTATATTTTTTAAAATGGGTATATTAGCAACAGCCCAAGATAGTTTATTGACTGTAAGAAGTGGTATTGGTGTCTGCAATGTTAATCTCTGCTAGCATGCGCAAAACCCAATACAATAGACACACGCAAAATGCATGTGAAATAAGTGAGTTTACCCGCTCAATGAATCAAAAATATTAAACGCATTTAGTATCTGACTTATCACTAATGTGGCTTACAGTTGCGGGAACAGCTGAGGATTTTCACCTCATTCCTAAATACCCCCCTATTATGGGCGGGTGAGTTTATATTTCAATTAATATCTTTCTAGATGGCTAAAATCACACTAAAAAACAATTTTAGGCCAAGCTTCACCTTGTTCATCAATGAAAACATCAACACAAATCAGACCAGCATAAGGGATTGAAAACACATTTTGGCTAATAAGAGATTCACGCGGGAGCTGACAAACAAATGCTAATATTTGTTTAATAACGCCAGCGTGGGTTATTACTAAATGTGCACCTGGATTTTGTGTCGTTATTGTCGCTAACAATTGCTGCCACCACGTTTCAACTCGGTTATAAAACACGCTCATTGGCTCGCCATTAGGCGGAGTAATTTGCCAAGGGTTTTGCCAAAAGTCCCCAATTGTCGGTGAGCAGGCTTGCTGCCAAAGTGCTTCAAAGCTTTGCCCATCCCAATCACCAAAATCATACTCTGCAATTGTACTGTCTATATTGAGTGGGAGTTGGCGAGTATTTGCTAGCTGTTGAGCAAATAGTTTACAACGCTTCAAGGGAGAGCTTGTTACAGTGGTGATATCGCAAAGCCCAACAACTGCATCTTCTAACTGCTGAACCCCCTTTTTGCTCAACTCAAAGTCGCTACGCCCAGCTAATACATTTTGCTGCTCAAGCTCACCGTGACGTAAAAAATACACTTTAGTTGAAAAAGGCTGCATGGATTATCACTTTAAAAAGGACAAAAAAAGCGCCAATAGGCGCTTTTTATAAAATAATTTTGAGCTTATAAGATTTGGTTTTCTTTCCAAACCTGCTCTTTTGCCATGCGCTTTTTACGCTTGTCACATGGATCGTCACAATCGCAGGCTTTATCAATACCTACTGAGCCTAGACCACCACAGCTGCTAGCCATAGATTTTTTCTGCATTATCATGCCAATTGCCATTGCTGCGACAATTAATATTAGTAAACCAAAAGTAAGAAGAAAAAGTGACATTGCTTAGCCCCTGTTGTTCAGCAATAAAATAACGCTCAATCAATACTGAGCTGTGTGTATTATAAACCGCTTTGCGCTTGGCTACAAATAGGGTTTAAATGCTGGGCTCGAATAAGTCACTAAACCATCCTTCGATTTAGCTATTAGATAGACCGCTAAGTCATTCTTTTCTGCATAGGCTTGGGCTTTATTCATGCCCATAATAGTCAATGCAGTAGCAAGCCCATCAGCTGTCATCGCTGAGGGGTGCAATACAGTAACCGATACCAAATCATGTCGGGTTGGCATACCTGTGACAGGGTCAATTAAGTGGCTGTAAGTCACACCATCCATTTCATAAAAAATGCGGTAATCACCCGATGTAGCCATACCATTATTACCTGGCGCTAAAATACGGTGCACCTTTCGCGTACCCGGCTCGGCGTCAGGTTGCTCAATAGCGATACGCCATTCTTTAGCATTCGGCTTTTTACCAGAAATACGCAGCTCACCGCCTATTTCAACCATGTAATCAGTTATGCCGTGGCTTTCAAGTAGTTCTGCTACTTTATCAATACCATATCCTTTAGCTGTCGCGGAAAACGAAAGCTCTAAGCCATCGATAGTTTTTGCTAAACCCTGCTCAGTCAGTTTTAGTTTATCAACACCTATTTTAGCAACCATGCTAGCTAATGCTTCATCCGTTGGACGTTTGGTTGGTTTTTTATCAGGACCAAATCCCCATAAATCAATTAACGGACCCATGGTTACATCTAACGTTTTTGTTGATTCACCTAAACGAATAGACTCTGCTACAACCGCTCTAAAATCTGTGCTAATCGGCATAACTTGGCCTGCTGGTATGCGATTGAAGTTATTTATTTCTGAATCATTGATATAAGTCGACATAGATTGATTTACATCTTTGAGCAATTGATTAACTTCAGGGAGTAAATTAAGCGAGTCTAACTTATCTTGTTTTGCATATGCTTTGATGTGATAAGTCGTGCCCATGGTTCGGCCTTCAAGGTAGAGCTCTTTAGGCTCATCGCTTTGGCCACAACCTGATATGAATAGAGTGATAAAAATAAATAAAAAGGCAACAAATGCCTGCGGGTGAAATACTTTATTCATGGCAGCCTACTTAAAATTTGAAATAAAAAAGCCTCGTAACAATCATTGTTACGAGGCTGATATTCTAACCAAAACTAATGTGTTTTGGTATCAGTGTTAGCCACCGAAATCATCTAGTAAGATATTTTCGTCTTCAACACCTAAGTCTTTCAACATTGTGATAACAGCTGCGTTCATCATTGGAGGACCACACATGTAGAACTCACAATCTTCCGGCGCTTCGTGATCTTTAAGATAGTTCTCAAATAACACGTTATGGATGAAGCCAGTATAGCCTTCCCAGTTATCTTCAGGTTGTGGATCTGAAAGCGCTGTATGCCATACGAAGTTGTCGTTTTCAGCTGCTAGGCCGTCAAAGTCTTCTACGTAGAACATTTCACGTTTAGAACGTGCACCATACCAAAAGCTCATCTTACGCTTAGAGTTTAAGCGTTTAAGTTGGTCAAAGATATGTGAACGCATTGGCGCCATACCAGCACCACCACCTACGAATACCATTTCAGCGTCAGTATCTTTTGCAAAGAACTCACCAAATGGACCTGAGATAGTTACTTTATCACCTTGTTTTAGTGACCAAATGTACGATGACATTTTACCACAAGGTAAGCTTAAATCTCTTGGCGGTGGAGCAGCAATACGCACGTTAAGCATAATGATGCCCTCTTCTTCCGGATAGTTAGCCATTGAGTAAGCACGAATTGTTTCTTCGTCTACTTTTGACTCTAGGTTGAAGAAACCAAAATGATCCCAATCGCCACGGTACTCTTCTGGTACATCGAAATCAGCATATTTAACGTGATGCGCTGGGGCTTCAATCTGAATATAACCACCGGCACGGAACGGTACTGACTCGCCATCTGGAATTTGTAGCACAAGTTCTTTAATGAACGTTGCTTTGTTATCATTAGAGATAACTTCACAATCCCATTTTTTAACACCGAAAATTGACTCTTCAAGTTCAATTTCCATGTCAGTTTTAACATTTACCTGACACGCTAAGCGACAACCTTCACGGGCCTCGCCTTTAGAAATGTGATCAAGCTCTGTTGGTAAGATATCGCCGCCACCTTCTTTGATGTGTACACGACACTGACCACAAGAGCCACCGCCACCACATGCAGATGAAACGAAAATACCTGATTCAGATAGTGCACCTAATAGCTTACTACCTGCAGATGTTTTAATGGCTTTATCTGGATCGCCATTTACGCCGATAATGATATCACCGCTTGCAACTAGCTTAGATTTAGCACCAATGATGACTAAAACAAGTATTACAACGATAGCGATGAAAACACCAACGCCTAAGAAAATCTCATAACTCATGATTTATCCTCGCGACCTATTAAAGTGAAATACCAGAGAATGACATAAAGCCAAGACCCATCAAGCCAACTGTGATGAAGGTAATACCTAAACCACGAAGGCCGTCAGGCACGTCTGAGTACTTCATTTTCTCACGAATACCAGCAAGTAATGTTATTGCTAGCGCCCAACCTACACCAGAACCAATACCATAAACCACAGATTCACCGAAGTTATAGTTACGCTCTACCATGAAAGCTACCGCACCGAAGATTGCACAGTTAACTGTGATCAACGGTAAGAAGATACCTAAGGCGTTATAGAGTGCAGGGAAGAACTTATCCAATGCCATTTCTAAGATTTGCACCAATGCTGCGATAACACCGATGAAAGTTAAGAAACGTAAAAAGCTAAGATCTGCTTCTGGGTAACCAAGCCACTCAAGTGAGCCTGGTGCAAGAACCGCATGGTAAACCAAGTTATTAACTGGTACTGAAATACCCAATACCACGATAACTGCCACACCTAGGCCGATAGACGTTGTTACTTTCTTTGATACAGCAAGGAAAGTACACATACCTAGGAAGAAGGCTAAAGCTAAGTTTTCAATGAAAACCGCTTTTACGAATAAACTAATATAATGTTCCATTGTCTGCCCCTTATCCTTTCGCTTCTACTTGGTCTTTCTTATAAGTACGAAGTACCCAAATGAATAAACCAATGATGAAGAATGCGCTAGGTGGTAAAATCAATAGACCCATAGGTTGATACCAACCACCATCCTGTACAAGTGGGATGATGTCAGCGCCAAACAATGTACCTTTACCAAATAGTTCACGAATAAAGCCAACAGTCAGTAACACTACTGAATAACCTAAACCATTACCGATGCCATCAAGGAATGACATGATAGGTGGTGATTTCATTGCGTATGCTTCTGCACGACCCATTACGATACAGTTAGTAATAATTAGACCAACGAATACCGACAACTCTTTTGCCGTAGCATAAGAGAAGGCTTGTAACACTTGGTCAACAACGATTACCAATGATGCGATGATAGTCATTTGCACGATAATACGCACAGATGATGGGATCTGGTTACGGATCATAGAGATGAATAAGCTTGAAAACGCCGTAACCAATGTCAATGCGATTGACATGATTAATGCATTTTTTAAGCTCGACGTAACTGCAAGCGCAGAACAAACACCAAGTACTTGTAGCGCGATTGGGTTATTTGCGAATACCGGGCCGAATAGGACCGACTTCATTTCTTTAGTATCAGCCATTATTTCAACGCTCCTTCACGTACTTTCGCAAGGAAAGGGCCAAAGCCGTTTTCGCCAGTCCAAAAGTCAACTGTGTATTCAACACCGTTAGACGTCAAAGTAGCACCCGATAGACCATCAATTTGATGCTCATTGGTTGCGCCGCTTTTCACAATGTTGATTGGTAACTCTTTACCTTGCCATTGAGCAGTCCACTGAGGGTTTTGGATTTCACCACCTAGACCCGGAGTTTCATTATGCTTGAAAAAGTTAATGTTCTTAACTGTTTCACCATCATTCTCTAGCGCTAAGAAACCATACATTACACCCCAAAGGCCGTAACCTTGAATTGGTAAAATGATAGCATCGGTAGTACCGTCTGCTTTTTTCGAGATGTAAACAGGAGAATTCTTAGTCATACGCTGGATACCCGCGATGTCTTTGATGCCCTCTTCTTTCAACGCAAAGCTTCTAGCTTGGTCAAATTTTGTTTTCTCAAAATCAAAAGTAGTTGGATCAGCACCTTCAACAAATTCACCCGTATCCATGTCTACAACACGCGCTTCAATTTTAGCGTTAAATGTTTCAGACACACTACCTGCGTTTTCAATTTCTGCTGCTGCCAAGATATTCTTTTGAATATCTTGTGTTTTGTTAGCTTGCTGTAAAGGGCGAAGCTGAACTGAAGCAAACGATACGATGATTGCACACACTAAACATAGTGCTACAACAACGGTTAGCGTTTTGCCGATTGATTCGTTATTACTAGACATTACGTGCCAACCTCCGCTTGATATTAGCTTGCACTACAAAGTGATCGAATAATGGAGCAAATAAGTTAGCAAACAAGATTGCTAGCATCATGCCTTCAGGGAAAGCAGGGTTTACTACACGAATCATTACTACCATCACACCAATCAGTGCGCCATATGCGAATTTTGCTTTGTCTGTAAATGCCGCAGACACAGGGTCTGTCGCCATAAAGAACATACCAAAGGCAAAACCACCCAACACTAAGTGCCAATGCCAAGGCATTGCAAATACAGGGTTAGTATTTGAACCAATTGCATTTAATAAGAATGCAGTTGCAACCATACCTAGGAATACACCTAGCACGATGCGCCATGAAGCAATTCGAACGTAGATTAAGAACAAGCCACCGATCATCACTGCAAGGGTAGATGTTTCACCTACTGAACCTTGAATGAAACCGTAAAACGCATCCCACCAAAGAGCCATGTTGCTGTAATCAAGAGAACCAACAAACGCTTGACCTAGCATAGTTGCACCAGAGAACGAGTCGACTGCTGTCCATACTGTGTCACCTGAAATTTGTGCAGGGTATGCGAAGAATAAAAACGCACGACCAGCAAGCGCAGGGTTTAGGAAGTTACGGCCAGTACCACCAAAGATTTCTTTAGCGATTACAACACCGAACGTGATACCCAACGCAACTTGCCACAATGGAATAGTTGCAGGAAGAATAAGTGCAAACAATACTGAGGTTACGAAGAAACCTTCGTTAACTTCATGCTTACGCACTGAAGCGAACAACACTTCCCAAAAACCACCCACGGCAAATGTCACTGCGTATATAGGCAAGAAGAAACATGCCCCGTAGAACATCTTAGCGCCCCAGCCAGATTCAGCGGTTAACGTACCACCAAACATCTGGAACAGACCAACTTGCCAAGAATTTGCTAGTTCAAAACCTTGCGCTAATGCACCGGCGGCCTGATGACCGATATTGAACATACCAAAAAACATCGCTGGGAATGTTGCCATCCACACTAAAATCATCATGCGTTTTAGGTCGATGTTATCGCGTACGTGTGTCGCGCCTTTATTTACATAACCAGGTGTGTAAAAAATAGTTGCTGCTGCTTCATACAGGGCATACCACTTTTCATGTTTACCACCGGCTTCAAAATGCGGCTCGATATCTTCAAGAAATTTCTTTAAACCCATCTCTCTAGCCCTCTTTCTCGATTGTAGTCAAGCAATCGCGTAGGATTGAACCATACTCGTATTTACCTGGACAAACGAAGGTACATAACGCTAAATCTTCTTCATCAAGCTCAAGTGCACCTAATGTGATTGCACCGTCTAAATCACGAGAAATTAGATCACGTAATAAAGGCGTTGGAAGAATATCTAACGGCATAACACGCTCATAGTTACCCATTGGCACCATGGCACGCTTTGAACCACCTGTAGACGTAGTCATTTTAAATAAACGACTTGGTGTAAGGTGAGACAAGAAAGTGCGTGTTACAGAGAATTTATCACTACCTGGGCGAATCCAACCAAACAGTTCTTTTTCGCGACCTTCAAGTAAAACAGATACTTGAACATGGTAACGACCTAAAAACGCTTGAGGACCGGCAGAAGTAGAACCAGATAAAACAGAACCAGAGATAACACGGTTATCGCCGTCTTCTAATTCACCCGCTACTAAATCGTCCAGCGAAGCACCTAGTTGAGTTTTCACTAAACGAGGGTTCTTAACGCGAGGACCCGCTAGAGAAATAACACGGTCTGTGCTGATTTCACCAGTAAGGAATAGGTGACCATACGCAATAACGTCTTGGTAACCGATATGCCAAACTTGTTTGCTGGCAGAAACAGCGTCTAAGTGATGGATATGTGTGCCAACAAGGCCAGCCGGATGTACGCCACCAAACTCATGTACTTCTACTTGAGCAATTGATGAACTAGGCACTTGGCTACCTGCTTGTTTACAAACAAATACTTTCCCGTCAGTCAAACGAGATACCACAGCAAGACCCGCTTCAAATGCTTGCGCATTCTCGGCAATTATAACCGCAGGATCTGCAGCTAAAGGGTTTGTGTCGATAGCCGTCACAAAAATAGAGCTAGGATTTGCATCCACAGCAGCTACTTTGCTGAATGGGCGGACACGAAGTGCCGTCCACTGACCTGACTGGATAAGTACTTCTTTGGCTTTCTCACGGTCGATGCTAGGAAGATCATCGGCCTTGAAAGAGTCAAAGGTGATTTGCTCACTGCCGTTTATTTCAATAACAACAGATTGCAGCACACGTTTTGCACCACGATTAATTTCTTTTACTGTACCAGCAGCTGGGGCAGTAAATAATACGCCTGGGTTCTTTTTATCTTCAAAAAGTACCTGGCCTTTTTTGACTTGGTCATCCACACGAACATGCATGGTTGGACGCATACCAATAAACTCTTCACCTAGCACAGCTACACGTTTGACGGCAGAGCCATCATGAATAACTTGCTGAGGTGCGCCCTCTATGGGTAAGTCCAGACCTTTTTTTATGTTGATCATACGCACTTGCACTACATTAACGGAAAGAAACTGAAAAATCGTACCAACCACGTCGCCATTTTGATTACCAAGCAAATTCAAGATATCAAAGAACTGCCTGTTTAAGATACAAAACAAGCAACGCAGTAAAACTCCTCACATATATTGCCCGAATTTTAACATCAATCAGGGTCACTATGCGAGTGGAAATATGAAATTTATACGACAGGAGCAGTAATTTAGCTCAATAGTCACATTTGAATAAAATTCAATATAGACCAAAGTGCAATTGCTCGCGAGTGAGGATGAGAATTAAACGGTAAATCGCTGTAAATAAACCTAACAATAAAATACAGGCATTAAAAAAGTCGCCGTAGCGACTTTTTTAATTAACGAACAGATTAGTCAATCATGTTCGTTATATGTGCAACAGACTCTACATCTTGGTCGTAATCAACGCTGTCGATACCAAACCCAAATAAGCGTAAGAACTCATTATGGTAACCAACATAATCTGTTAACTCATCGATTGTTTCTGTGGTTACACTGTCCCACACTGTTTGAATGCGTGCTTGAACATCATCTTCCAACTCTTTGTAGTTTTGGAATAAATGCCCACCATCATCAAAGCGTGGTGAATCACCATATAGATTCTCAGTAAATAAAGCGTGAATCTGCTCAATCGTACCTTCATAGGTGCCATCTGCTTTCATCACTTTAAATAATGCTGAAATATAAAGTGGCATAATTGGGATTGCAGAGCTTGCTTGGGTAACAACCGCATTAAGTGAAGAGACATACGCTTCACCGTTTAATGCTTTGGTAGACTCTTTAATAGCCACGGTTGCACGATCTAAGTCTTCTTTTGCTTTACCAATTGTGGCGTGACCGTAAATTGGCCATGTTAGCTCTTTACCAATGTAGGTATAAGCACTGGTCTTGAAATTATCAGCTAGTACGTCGGCTTCTTTAAGTGCATCAATCCACATTTCCCAATCTTCACCGCCCATCACTTTGATGGTGTTATCGATATCATCTTGGTTTGCCGCTTCGACTGTAATCTCGTCAATTTCACGCTTTGACGTATTAAGGTTTTTAGTTGTTACTGCATCGCCAATTGGTTTAAGCGTAGAAGAGTAAGTTTCACCGGTATTTGGATCTGTACGACGAGGTGAAGCAAGGCTGTATATTACTAAATCAACTTTACCTAAGTCCGCTTTAATTGTATCAATCGCTTTTTGCTTTATTTCGTTTGAGAACGCATCGCCATTAATATTTTTAGACCAAAGACCCGCTTCGTCCGCCGCATTTTGAAATGCAGCTGTGTTGTACCAACCTGCAGAACCCGTCTTGCGCTCAGTACCTTCTTTTTCAAAGAAAATACCGAGGGTTTTGGCACCACCGCCAAACGCAGCTGTAATGCGTGACGCTAGACCATAGCCTGTAGACGCACCTATAACTAATACATTTTTAGGTGCATTTTTTAATGCTCCTTGTTGTTTTACATAGTTAATTTGTTCTTGTACATGCTCTGCACAGCCAACAGGGTGGGCGTTTGTACAGATAAATCCGCGAATTTTAGGCTTAATGACCATTGATCATCCTATATCTATCTCAATAAAAATTAGCGCTAGTTTAAAGGCTAATTGTAAAAACACAGGTCTGATCAGTAACATTAACTGTCAAACCTGACCATTAATCTAATTTAGAACCACCTAAACAACTTGGCGAGTCAGCAATCTGACCACTTTGCTCACTGAATTCTTCGGGTGTAAATGTGTGAATTGCTAATGCATGAATGTGATTTGCTAATTCATCTTTTAACACTTCATTAATTTTTCGATGTCGCTGCAATAAGCGCATTGCGCTAAACTCTTCACTAACAACAATCACTTTAAAGTGTGAATCTTCACCACGGCTGTGCATATGGCTTTCATTGACTACATTGAGGTGCTTACAAGCTATTGCATCTGCGATTTTGCTTTGTATTTGTTCTTGCATTGACATAAAGGACCCACTCATAACTAATTTATCTCTCTACTATATCAAGTTGTAAAGCGCCTTGGCTAACGAAATTACAGTTAACGAGTTTGCTTTATATATCTAAAAGTTAAACTTATACGGGGATGAATTAATGTCGTTTTTTTAGCAATTGCATGTTGGTAATCACGCTGACTATCACCATGCATAACTAAACAACTACCACTGTGTAATTTTATTTCACTCACTTTATTACTCGCTTTATTTTTTATTTTTAACGCTCGCTCTGCGCCAAGAGAAATACATACTATGGTGGGTTGTGCGCCAAGCTCAATTTCATCATCACTGTGCCACCCCATCGTGTCATAGCCATCACGATAGTAATTAATCAATAAAGAGTTAAAAGGCTGCTGTAAATGGCGCTCTAATCGTTTTCGCATAGCCAATAGCATATCTGGCCACGGCTCTACCGTTAATTTGCTCTGCGAATATCCATATTCAATATTACTATCACTAATAAAGCATTGTAGCCTTGGAATAGGCCCCGTCTTTCCATAAACCGTCGTTACTGGCTGTTGCCATGGTAGGTTTTGCTGTAAATAATAAAATAAATCGAGACTTTTTTGTCCACTGAGGGCACTTCTTTGATAAGAAAAGCCATTTGGTAGCTGTTGGGGGTTGGCGTTTGGCCGTTGCATGTTAGAATTTACCTATCATTTGATTCTGATCACTTAACTATTATGACAACGCAAGCACAGCTCGGCGAAACAACCTTTACTCTAGAACGTTTTCCTTTAGATCAAAAAAACCGTAGCCTTCAAGCTTGGGATTCAGCTGACGAATACCTTATTGACTATGTTACTGAACATTATCCTAGTTGTCGCTCTTTACTAATTTTTAATGATAGCTTTGGTGCTTTATCGTGTTACTTTTCTAAACAAGGGTTAACAGCTTGTTCAGTTAATGACTCTTACATTAGTCATCAAGCTGCTGCATACAATTTAGCTGAAAACAAAGTCTCGACCCATTCATTTAGTCAGCTCGATAGCTTATCAGCATTGCCTGATGACATTGATTTAGTTATTTTAAAAGTACCCCGCACGCTTGGTTTTCTGCAATACCAACTTTCAGAGTTAAGTGAAGTACTTAAGCCAGGAACGCCTGTCATCGCAGCGGGTAAAACCAAAGATATTCATAATTCGACGATTAAAGCCTTTGAGCAATATATTGGCGAAACGAAAACCAGCTTAGCAGTAAAAAAATCTCGTTTAATAATCAGCAGTGCTCAGGGTGGATACAAAGCGGCAGACTTTCCCGTTAATTGGCCGCTGGAAGGCACTGACTATACAATTAGTAATCATGCAAATGTGTTTTCTCGAGACTCTTTAGATATTGGTGCAAGGTTCTTTTTTAACTATTTACCTCAAACTACTAAAACAAAAAAAATTATTGATCTAGGCTGTGGTAATGGTGTTGTTGGTTTAATGACCTTATCGCGCTGTCCCAATGCTGAAATGACATTTATTGACGAGTCATACATGGCGGTTGAGTCAGCACGACTAAATATTGAGCTCAATATGGAAGATAAATTTGAGCAATGTTCATTTATCGAAAATGATTGTTTAACTGGTTTTAAGCGTGAAAGTGTTGATGTAGTTTTATGTAATCCGCCTTTTCACCAAGCACAAGCCGTCACAGACCATATTGCATGGCAGATGTTTAAACAAGCTAAAGACACCTTAAAGAATGGTGGAGAATTACGTATTATTGGAAACCGTCATTTAGACTATCATGACAAACTAAAGCGCATGTTTGGCAATTGCCAGTTACTTGGCTCAAATAAAAAGTTTGTTGTTTTAAGTGCAACTAAAAATAATGGGATGCTATAACGATGAAAAACTACCTATTACCTTGCTGTATTTTATTAGCCCTTGGCGGATGTAGTAGCCAACCTAATCAATTGATTCTCAACCCTTCATACCAAGGTGGAAAAATAAGCTCAATTAGCCAAAGCTTGAACACCAGTGTAATCGACTTAAGGGGCGACAGCGCCACACTTAAATTAATAAACGACGATAAAACACAAACAATTGCGAGCCAAGGCTTAACAGAATCAATAAAAAGTGTGATCGATAGTGCGTTAAGTCGAAACGGCGCCAGTATATCTAATCTAGCAACGACACGATTTGAGGTTGATATTCACACACTTCAGGCCGTAGTTATTGAAAAAATGCTAACTCACACCAGTGACGCAAAAATCGAGTTGGGTCTGCGCGTCATTAAAAGTACCAGCAACTTTAGTAAAACGTACCGTGGCAATGCCAGTCTAGAAGCGCCGCTTGGTCACGACAGAGCAAAAATTGAAGGTCAACTCAATAAGTTGACTGAGCAGTTAATAACACGCATGGTATCAGATCCAGAATTGTTAGCATTTTTAGAAGGTTAAATATGAAACGTATTTTTTTATTTTTTGCATTATTATTTATTAGCCAAAACATAACCGCTGCAACTGAAGGGCGTTTTGTACAAAAAAACAATATGTTCCCACGAGTGGAAATCAGTACAACAATGGGTAAGATCATCGTTGAAATGGATCGCTCTAAAGCCCCTATTACGGTCAATAACTTTTTAACGTATGTAATGGATGGCAGCTACAATGGTACCGTATTTCACCGTGTTGAACGCGATATTGAAAACGAGCGTGACTTTGTAATACAAGGCGGAGGTTACGACAAAGAATACGATGGCGTTTACGAAGGCGATCCTATATTTAACGAAAGTGGCAATGGCTCAAAAAATGATATGTATAGTATTGCTATGGCCTATCAAGACCGTCAACCACACTCGGGTACTCGCCAGTTCTTTTTTAATATGGATGATAATGACCACCTTAACCCAGGCCGTGAATGGGGCTTTGCGGTATTTGGGATGGTAATGGACGGATATGAAACCTTAGATAAAATCATGCAGGTAGAGACTGGGTTTAACGAAAAGATTGGGTACGATTTTGTGCCTAAAACCCCCGTTGTAATTTTAAATATGGCAGTATTAGAACCGACTCCGTTATAGTATTTATGGGGGCTTAAAAATAAAGCCCCTCGTATCCCTCTTTGCCAATGAAGGCGCTATGAAAAACAACTTATCAATTACTGAATATTTTTCTTACTTTAAAGACAAACGCTTAATTAACGTTTTCATATTTGGTATGAGCAGTGGTTTTCCATGGGTATTGATTGGCTCAGTTATGTCTGCGTGGCTAAAAGACGAAGGTTTGAGCCGCAGTATGATTGGCCTATTTGGCATCGTATTTGGTGCTTACAGCATCAACTTTTTATGGTCTCCTTTAGTTGATCGCATCAAATTGCCCTTGTTGTATAAATGGCTTGGCCAGCGCCGTAGCTGGATACTCTTTTGCCAAAGCTTTATCTTATTGGGTGTGCTTTTACTAGCCGGTTTAGATATAACAGCACATTTAGCCATCGCTGCTGCATTATGCTTATTAATTGCTATTGCATCAGCCACGCAAGATATTGCCATCGATGCGTTTAGGATTGATACTCTCGAGGAGAACGAAAGCCATAAAGCCACAGCTGCTGCTGCAATGGCGACTTCGGGTTGGTGGAGCGGTTATGCATTACTGGGCGCTATTCCTTTTTATATGGCGGATATTCCCAGCGTTGGTTGGCCACAAGTTTATTATTTTCTAGCGGGTTTGATGCTACTACTAATGAGTTGTGTTTTTTGGGCAAAAGAGCCGGTTTCAAATCGTGAAGCTGTCCACGAAGAGTTAGAGCGTATCTATCAAGCAAAGCTTGCTAGCAATGCCACTGACTCACAATCAGCAAAAGTCGTTGCTTGGCTAGCTGTAACTGTTTTAGACCCTTTTAAGACGTTCTTCGCGCGAAACGGCGTAAAAACAGCTTTAGCGCTGCTTGCCTTTATATTCCTATTTAAAATTGGTGAAGCTTTCTTAGCACGTATGTCGATTGTATTTTATAAAGAGGTCGGCTTCTCAAATACTCAAATTGCCAATTACTCAAAACTAGGCACAGGGCTAATCACCATAATATTCGCATTTTTAGGGAGTATATTTAATCACAAGTACGGTATTGTTAAAGGTTTGTTTATTAGTGGCGTAGCAATGGCTGCATCCAACTTAATGTTCTCATGGATAGCTCTTGCAGGTCCCAAGGAGCATTTGTATGCGATGGCAATTGTGGTAGATGGTTTTACACAAGCATGGTCTTTAGTTGCTATGGTTGCGTTTATTTCTATGTTGTGTGATCGTGCATTTAGCGCTACACATTATGCATTATTAGCCTCATTGGGTAATTTAGGACGAACTCTACTTTCAAGTTACAGTGGGGTGGTGATAGATGACTGGCTAGGTGGGAACTGGTCTTTATTCTTTATTCTAACTGCGTTAATGGTACTACCGTCCTTGATATTTTTATATGTCATTAGGCATAAGCTTTATGAGCTTGAAAATAGCTATCACAATAATAAGTAAAGTGTGAAAGCGCTTCCTTGCACTAGCAAAAAAAATGATTAACGGATTAATCTTCTTTTAACAAGCCTAGACCTTCATACGGGTCTACTTCTAATGCATCGCAATAGCGTAAAAACTCAATCACATCTAAACGACGTTCTTGATTTTCAATTTTACCAATAAAAGAATGCGGTGTACCTAATACCTGTGCAAGGCTACGCATTGTATGGCCTTTCTCATGACGTTTTACTTTAAGCCACTTGGTCAATTTTGAGTTTTCTTCAGAAGAAACTGTTTTACCCATCATAAAAAACATCTCCTACTAGATGATTTAGAGTTAAATTAAAATAAGAATGAAATTTTGCCCGTCTCACTCTTGGATACATTATATACTATATAAAAGCATGTGAAATAAAAAACTTTGAGCACACCTAAAAGGTAAACTAAAAGTTAACGAATGAAAATAGCTATTGTTAATAGAACAACAAATAAAATATTAAATTATTTGAATACCCCTAATGTATCAAATAATTTATTTTTTTAAACTCACTTTGCGATGAATTTTTTTTAAATTAAAAATCAATAAGTTAAAATTGAAAAAGAACACGTTTCAACCAATTGAGGGAATTATGTTTAGATTACTCTTTTTATTACCTGTCATACTTTGCATTATTTGGTACTTTTTTCTTAAGCAAAATGGCGTCCCTATTAAACAAGGTAAAAAAGGCTTTATATACATTTTAGCGTTTTCAGCCCTTGTCTTAGGCTTTTTTATTCTAATGATTCAAGTCACACAAAATTAGAAATGGGGGTTTTTAATACTAAAAGGTGCTTTTTCACACAATAAAATAAGCAGGCAAAGAGCTTAGAGTCTTTAGGTTAACTATTCAAAATGAGCATTTCGTTTGGGTTTATGCCCCTTTAGACTCTAATACTATTAATTTAAATTTTTAAAGATTTGGTGCAATGCTGAATATATAAACAATTGTTAGGACTTTTTTCATTCGTCCTCTATTTGTATTAATCGCTTTAGGTAAATACATCGTTTTAAATTTTGACTAACACTATATTGTTATTCACAACAATTTACAGCTCAACATCCCCCAATGAACATACATTTACGCAAAACAACGCTAGTTAACCTGAACTCTAGATAATAAATCTATCTCCAG
>NZ_PYHV01000004.1:0-87334 GCF_004766475.1 Pseudoalteromonas sp. KS88 | reverse complement strand
ATTTGTGATTTAATATCAATATATTAGTACATCTCTTAACCAGAGTTCAGGTTAGTTAAAATTGTGTGTTATTTAGTGATCAAAGGAGTGTGATAGCACTTTAAAATCAATGAAAAATTGCTAAAAATGGAAGGAAGTAAGAATGAAGGTAAATTACACTCAGCAAAGCTAAAAATAAGCTTAAAGTAAAAAAGCCGCTGAATAGCGGCTTAGTATATTTAGTAGGTTATACGCTAAAACTAGCGCCACAGCCACAGGTGGTCGTTGCATTTGGATTAGAAACAAAAAACCTTGCACCTTCCAACCCTTCTGTATAATCAACTTCACCGTCAACTAAATACTGAATACTCATTGGATCAACAACTAATGTAACCCCGTTTTTCACTATTTCTAAGTCGCCTGGGTTCGCTTTCTCGTCAAAAGTAAAGCCATATTGGAAACCAGAACAACCACCGCCTGTAACATAAACACGCAGTTTAAGTTCCGGATTCTCTTCTTCATCAATTAATTGCTTAACACGGATTGCCGCAGCGTCACTAAATTTAATCGGTAATTCTTCTGACATACCAAACCCCTCAATTCCTCTAATAGAAGCGATTATCTAATACCCGAGTGTTTTAATCAAGTATAGCCTGAGCTTATTAGTCTCTAGATTATTATGGCTTAAGTAGCTCACTTTTTTTGACATCAAGCTCATGCATAACACCTAATAACGCGTCATTCATTTTAAAAATAAACTCTTTATCAACCCCTTGGCTGAATCCAATATGAGCTGTTTGTTGACTAATTTCATCTTTTTCTTCAACAAGAATATGACTCAACTCCGGATTACTCCTTTTTATATTATCAAGCTCATAAAGCGTGGCATTTCTATCATTAACATAGCAATCTAACTTATCTGTTAGTAACTTTATAACATTAGCCTCAGTACTTTTATTTTCCCACAATTTTATATAGCCTGATCGAATCGCCTTTTTATAGCGCTGATTTAACAGTAAATAACCAGCGTTCATCCCCAAGTGCAAACGTTTTTCCGACGGCAGCTTTAGTGCTAAGGCACTTTCTAAATCTATATTCTGACGACAATAAGTAACCACATGCTCTGTGCCTAATGCTATAGAGTATGATGAGATAAATGGGCGTTTTTCAGAATGACGATAAGGGGGAATGATCCCGACTACATTTCCTTGTTTAACGCTCAAAAGGGCCCTTTTCCATGGCATTGGAACAATTTCAACAAAATACTCTCGTTGCAACGGTGTAATTGCACGCCTCAACAACTCAATATAAATCCCCTTTAATACACCATTTTCCACATAGCTATAAGGAGGGTAGTCATCATCTGCCAATATGGTTACAACGTTGCTAGTTTGGCTTTTGACTGGGAAGGTGAGTGTAGATAGCATCATCAAAAATAATACATATTTTGATAAACACATACCTACTCCATTAATAACGCCAAACTTCTGCATAGTCATACCTAAACCCTATTGATAAAGAGTTAAAGTCCGCTAAATATTCAAAGTCCCTATGCAAAAACTCAACATGCAATCGAAGATTTTCAACAGGTAACCACTCGAAGGTAAGATTGGCACCATGAAACTTATGAGTTTTATTCGCTGAATGCCCATCATCAAAGTCAAAATAACCGGCCTTTACTTTGTAATACTTCCCAAAAGGGTAAGCCATGGACATATCAAATGTATGGCCCTGTTTATCATGAATCAAATCGCGGCTATATTTTTTATCTTGATAACCTAAAGCAAAGTACAACCCACTATCAAACGTGTAAGCAAATGAGCCCCCTAGTATTTCATTATCGTCAAGCTCCCTTTCTCCTTCATATTCACTTATTTTTGTATAAGTTATCGCAATGTGAAGGTTGTCTTTATCAAAACTAACACCACCGTTAATAAGATCGCTATTATTGTCTCCTTCGGCACCATCAAACTGACTGACTAACATCCACGTAAAATGACCTTTACTGATCTGGTAGCTAAGCAGGTTATCAACAAAAAAGAGGCTCTCTGGGTCATAAGCAAATGGGCTATTACTATGATTAAAAATATCAACGTACTCAGCAATAAACAAATATTGCGCAGGACGCTGTTTGCCTATACCAACCGTTCCATAAGGACTATCTAAAGCAACGTAGACTTGCCGAGCTTTACCAAAATCTCCATTATTAGATAAATCAATTCCCCACTCGCCATGTAAAATCCCTTGCCAATTATCATTAAACTCTACCGTTGATTTAAAACCGGCATGTGAAAGTGCATCCCTTACATCCCATTGCGATTCGTTATTTTCGTCGATATAACCGAGTGTGGGTCTTAATGTTGCATATATTTTTGCTTCTCTTTCTAAACCGCGTGTTTGGTGACTTAATTGCTGTTCTTCTGACTTGGGAAGGGGTGTTTCACGTGGAGGTGATGCGGAACTAGAAGCCATTTTTGCGTGATTATTTTGCTGCTGTTCGAGTACCTTGATTCGCCGATTGATTGCTTCAAATTGCAACATTAATGGCTCAAGGAGAGCTAATTGTGCTTTTATTTGACTAAGTTCAGATTTCAAATTGTTGAGCTCTTGTTCCTCGCTCACCTCTTGTCCGTAGACTGAAAAAACATTAGCGGCTGTAAACAACAAGCAAATGAGCTTAACTCGCATAAACATACCTTACTATTTAAACTTTCATTAAGTGTAGACTATATTTATATCTAGATAGCTAAAATGTTCATCCAAGCACTCTTTAAAAGTGGAACCTTATGAAAATCAGAACTAAATTTTCCATCGCCTCAGGCATCGTGGTATTTATCGTAATATCATTAATAGCAACAACCACATACCTACTCGTACAACAGACTCTTCGCAAGTCTACAACTGCCTATGTTCAAGATAACGCCTCATTGCTATCAAACAGTATCAGTAATTGGCTCATTAGCAGGTCGGCACAAATAAACATTTTAAAAAATCAGCTTGAATCAGATTTTTCGAAACAAAATTTTCAATCAAGTTTAGAAAATAAAGCACTAACAACTGATTTTTCTCTAATGTTTGGTACGTTGAATGATGAAAAAACGCTGCGATCTAATGATAAAAATAGAGTTAACCCTCCAGGCATTGACTTCAGACAAAGACCTTGGTTTAAATTAGCAAAGAATAGTAACAATACTCTATTTACGGCCCCGTACGTTGATGCTGCAACAAATGAGCTTCTCTTATCAGTTGTGAGTGCCATCAACACTGAAAATGGTTTCCAAGGCGTCATTGGCGGTGACTTGAGCTTAGATGCAATAGCGAACAGCGTAAACACAATCAATTTTAATGGAAATGGGTTGGCATTTTTAGTCGATGGCGAAGGTAAAATAATCACTCACCCATCCTCAGATTTAAATAATAAACAAACCCAAACTGTATACAGTTCCTCCCCAGCTAATACAAAAAACATTCTGCATATAGATCATGATGGCAAAGAAAAGTTGTTGTATTTTTACCCGTTAGATAATGAAGCAGGAGTCGATTGGTCTATTGCGATGCTACTTGAAAAAGATAAAGTGTATGAGTCATTAACTGCTTTTACGACACGCACATTACTGATAGCGATTTTTAGTATCACCTGCTGTGTCTTTATCCTAAGAAAGCTTGCTAAATTATTATTAAAGCCCTTGGATGAGCTTGAGCAAGCAATCAATGTAATCGCCTCTGGTGGTGGGGATTTAACACAACGATTAACAATCTCCTCAGAAGACGAATGTGGTGTTGTTGCAAATAGTTTTAATCAGTTTTTATCATCATTACAGTCGTTAGTTACGGGTGTAATAGGGAAAGCAAACAACGTTGAAGAGCAAAGTAGTGCAGCAAAATCTTTGTCAACAGAATCCAGCCGCTCACTTAATAAACAGTATCAATTAATTGATAGTCTAGCCACTGCGATGCATCAAATGAGTACAACTTCGACAGAAATAGCGTCAAGCGCCCAAGAGGCAGCCTCTTCTGTAACATCAGTCAATAAATCAACCACCTCAAGCAAAGCTCTTTTTGAGAAAACCGCATCGGATATAGCAAGCTTATCTGATTCAATATCTAACTCTCAGGAGCTCAGTAACCAACTTGCAGAACACAGTAATAGTATTGAACAGATACTGTCTGTTATTAATAATGTTGCAGAACAAACTAACTTACTAGCACTCAATGCAGCGATTGAAGCAGCCAGAGCGGGTGAGCAAGGCCGAGGGTTTGCTGTCGTCGCAGACGAAGTAAGAACATTGGCATCACGTACACAAAGTTCAACTACTGAAATTAAATCGATGATTGAACAAATACAATTATTCTCATCTAAAGTTCAACAAGCTATGGAGCAAAGCAAACAAAAAGCGTCTCAATGCGTTGAGCAAACAGAAGTCGCAAATCAATCACTGAACATGATTTCAATGTCCGTAAAAGACATTATGGACAGAAACTTTCAAATTGCCGCTGCGATAGAAGAACAAAGCACTGTAATAGAAGAGATAAATAAAAACACAATTTATATTAAAGATATTAGCGTCCAAGTAGATGAGTTTGCAAAAGAGCAATATGAAACCAACACAAACTTAGCCGAAAATGTTAATGGTCAACAAAGCTTACTTAATAAATTTATTGTTTAATTAAGTCACGCTCTAAACCACACTTAAATGATTGAATATCTCTAGATACTTCAAAATCAAAAGGACTTACGGTTTCACTTTTGGTAAACTTGCGGCTTAAAAGTGCTGTGAGGAAATATGCATGTGGCTCGAAACGCTGAGGCGTCAACTAGCAAAGCCTAAGACATCTGTTCAACTATGCTTGCTCGGCGTGTGCGCAGGGCTAATTGCCGCAATTTTAATAATCTTCTTTCGCCTCACCATCATGTTTTTCCAGAGTTTATTTCTGAGTACGCCTGATGACTTCACCACACTGCCAACTCTAGAACGTGTAATGCTTCCAATAGGAGCGGCATTAATAATCGCATCATTTGCAGCACTTACTGGTTTTAAACATTATCGTTTAGGCATTCCTTTTGTTATACATCGGATAAAAAAACATTACGGCCAAATGCCTTTGTATAACACCGTGAATCAATTTGTCGGGGGAGCTTTAGCGCTGATCAGTGGCTTCTCTGTTGGCCGGGAAGGCCCTTCTGTTCATTTAGGGGCAACGGGTGCAAGTTTACTCGCTGACAGATTGCACTTGCCTCATAACTCAATGCGTACACTAAGCGGCTGCGGCGTTGCTGCCGGCATTGCTGCCTCATTTAACACCCCTTTAGCCGCCGTAATATTTGTTATGGAAGTGGTGTTAAGGGAATATAAAGTACATATTTTTGTACCAATAATGCTCGCAGCAGTGACAGGCGCTCTGGCAACACAATTTGTCTTTGGTAATGCGTCAGAATTAGCACTTATTACTATTACTCCCCTTTCTGGCTGGCACTATCCATTCCTCATCGTATTTGGCATGGCACTTGGTGCGGTTGCATTTGCTTTTAATCAAAATTTAATGTTGATTATTCGTACCTTTAAACCTTTGAGTATGTTCCCGCGACTATTACTCGCCGGCCTTATTGCGGGGTTGATTGCTTATTTAGTTCCTCATGCGATGGGCTCAGGTATGAGCGCAATTACACTAGCAATAGAGTCTCCAGATGACCTGCAATTTTTAACCACCATTTTAATCGCAAAGCTTCTAGCAACTTTATTTGCTATTGGCCTAGGTATTCCTGGTGGAATTATTGGCCCAGTCATTGGGCTTGGTGTTTTAATGGGCACGCTTATGGCGTTTTTTGCGCAGTTTATTAGCCCAGGAGTGGATATTGCCGGCACCTACAGCGTATTAGGAATGGCAGGATTACTAGCAGCCACGTTACACGCACCTCTTGCGGCATTAACCACGGTAATGGAGCTCACATCGAGTCCTGAAATAATCGTGCCTGCTATGTTGGTAATTTCAACCGCCTACGTAACTGCTCTGCAAGTATTTGGAAACAGGTCTATTTTCATGCAGCAGTTAGATTTCCAAGGACTTGAATATCAAATATCACCAGCGACAGAGGCCCTACAAAAAGTAGGGGTGATGGATGAAATGGACGAACAATTTAAGCTGCTTTACAGTGATGATAAAGAACAAATTAAAACGAGCTTAGATGCCCTTGATAGCCAAACGCCATTGATTGTGCATGATGCTGAAAACGGATATAGATTAGCCGAATATGATTTGAGCTTAATGTCGGACCAAAATATTTCTATCAACTATATCAGTCTTCAGGGGCTAAGCAGCCAAGCAACATTAGCTGATGCGTTTGACCTTCTAAAAGATAAACGTTCCGGCGCTGTCTATATTTATAATCTGATGGATAACCAACAAATTATGGGAATAATGCGGTGGGATAAAATCCGTCACATTCTAACGATACGAAATACCCTATTATAATCAGTTAAAGAGATCACTATGAGTGCCTTACTTGTCTATAAAGCTTTACATGTATTTTTTATGATAGCCTGGTTTGCGGGCATATTTTACTTACCTCGTTTATTTGTTTACCACGCAATGACCGAAGAAAAGTCTTGCAGTTCAATGCTGAAAATTATGGAGCGTCGCCTACTCTTTTTTGTAACACCCTTTGCGTTTTTAACCACTATTTTTGGCGTACTAATGATTGTAGAATATGGCCGCGATTGGTTTAAATACAGCATGTGGTTACATTACAAATTAGTACTAGTGATTATTTTATACGCATACCACGCCTACTGTTTTAAGTTATTGGCTGACTTTAAACACGATAGAAATAAACGCACTGATCGTTTTTATCGTATTTTCAATGAGCTGCCAGTACTGTTGCTACTTGTTATTGTATTTTTAGCGGTAACTAAGCCCAGTTTATAAAAAATTTGTTATAATATCGCGCGATTGCGTGCCCATGATTCATGGTTGATTGCGCCCCATTTCAATGTAATAGGAATAACCCAATGTTAAGTTTCCAAGGCGAAAATATTCTTTCTGTGAATCAGCTCAATAGAGACTGTATTGAACGTATTTTTGCAGTAGCCAAAAAAATGGAACCGTATGCTAAAAAGCAAAAACGCACCAATGTATTAGAAGGCGCCATCTTAGCAAACCTATTCTTTGAACCAAGCACGCGTACACGAGTAAGTTTTGGTACTGCTTTTAATTTGTTAGGTGGACTCGTTCGTGAAACCACAGGCATGCAAAGCTCAGCCCTTGCAAAAGGAGAGTCACTTTATGACACTGCTCGTGTTATTTCGGCCTACGCCGATGCAGTCGCTATGCGTCACCCAGATGCTGGGTCTGTCGCTGAGTTTGCAACTGGCTGCTCTGTACCAGTAATCAATGGTGGAGATGGTCCTAACGAGCACCCAACGCAAGCGTTACTTGATCTATTAACGATTGAGCGTGAACTAAATCGCTTTGAACAAGGTATAGATGGGATGCATATAGCGCTTGTTGGTGATTTAAAATACGGTCGTACCGTTCATTCACTGTCTAAGCTGCTGTGTCATTACAAAGATATAAAATTCTCAATGGTTGCACCTGATGGTTTACAAATGCCAAGTTACATCTTAGACGCTGTTGATAATGCAGGTCATAAGATTGAACTTGTTGATAAAATGGAAGGTAACCTAGCGGCTGATATCGTGTATCAAACACGTATTCAGGAAGAGCGCTTCCCATCGCAAGAAGAAGCCAATAAATACCGCGGAGGTTTCCGCATAAGTCAATCAATTTACAATGCACACTGTAAACCAAGCTCAGTGTTAATGCATCCGTTACCGCGTGATAGCCGCTTAGAAGCAAATGAGCTCGATAACGATTTAAATAGTAACGATAACCTTGCTATTTTCCGTCAAGTGCAAAATGGCGTGCTAATTCGCATGGCGTTATTTGCATTAACATTAGATGTTGCAGACAAAGTTGAAAAGTATGAAGTTGAAGTACCTTGGTTTAGCCGTAAACGTAACAGTTAAGCAATACTTTATTTCAAAATAAACCATGAAAACTCAATAGGAATATTCATGACAATTAGCCAAGATTTATTTGCCCGCGCCCAAGCATCAATCCCGGGTGGCGTTAACTCTCCAGTTCGTGCCTTTAATGGCGTAGGCGGTACGCCTTTATTCATTACCAAAGCGCAAGGCCCGTTTACTTTTGACGCTGATGGTAACCGTTATATTGACTACGTTGGTTCATGGGGACCAATGATTTTGGGTCACAACCACCCTGCTATCAAGCAAGCGGTACTTGACGCTGTTGAAAATGGTTTAAGCTACGGTGCGCCAACCGAAACCGAAATTTTCATGGCAGAAAAAGTAAAACAGTTAGTACCATCAATTGAAAAAGTACGCATGGTAAGCTCAGGCACAGAAGCAACCATGAGCGCGATTCGTTTAGCACGCGGTTACACTGGTCGTGACAAAATACTTAAATTTGAAGGCTGCTACCACGGTCATGCTGACTCATTATTGGTTAAAGCAGGCTCTGGCGCGTTAACAATGGGTGTACCAAACTCACCAGGTATTCCTGAGGACTTCGCTAAACATACTTTAACTGTATCGTTTAATAACTTAGACGAAGTTAAGGCTATTTTTGAAAAATACGCTGACGAAATTGCTTGTGTTATCGTAGAGCCCGTAGCAGGTAATATGAACTGCATCCCTCCTGTAGAAGGCTTTTTAGAAGGCCTACGCGCAGTGTGTGACGAGTACAAATCAGTACTTATCTTTGATGAAGTCATGACGGGTTTTCGTGTCGCCCTTGGTGGTGCACAGGCGTATTACAACATCAAGCCAGACTTAACGTGTTTAGGCAAAGTGATTGGCGGTGGCATGCCTGTAGGCGCGTTTGGTGGTAAAAATGAAATCATGGATTACATTGCACCTGTAGGGCCTGTATATCAAGCAGGTACGCTTTCTGGTAACCCAATTGCGATGGCTGCAGGCTTAAAAGCACTTGAACTACTTGATGTTGACGGTCTTCACGACGCACTTGAAGCAAAAAGCAAAGCGATTTGTGAAGGCTTTGAAGCGGCTGCTAAAAAGGCCGGCATTCCACTGACCACTAATTATGCCGGTGGTATGTATGGTTTTTTCTTCACTGAACAAGAGAAAGTAACGACTTACCAACAAGCAACGCAATGTGACTTAGAACGTTTTAAAAAGTTCTTCCACTTAATGCTTGAAGAAGGTGTATATTTAGCCCCTTCAGCGTTTGAAGCAGGTTTTGTTTGTTCTGAACACTCAGAGCAAGAAATTGCCGATACTATCGCCGCTGCAGAACGCGCATTTGCAAAACTTTAATCCACCTGTTTTGCTATAAAAAAAAGCCCGTAAGGGCTTTTTTCGTTTTTTTGCTTAATTTTTGTGAATGAAAAGGTTGAGTCTATCGGTCTTGTTTACTAATGAATTCAATTTTGCCAAATAAGCGACCCCATGACAGGACTACGACAATTAACCGCCCCTGCTATCAACTTGATGGTAAATTTGAAGTACAAAACTAAAATCAGTTTAGTGTTTGGGATTCTTTTAGTGCCATTAGCACTGAGCCTCTTTTTCTTACTCACACTTTTAACCGAAAGCATCCAAGTTTCTACGATGAAACGTCAAGGCTTGCAAACTTATCGCCTTTTACTTGATAACCACATTTCGGGCAACACCAGCAATAATGCAGCGCTTGCCAGAAGTTATGGCTATGCTGTGGATGATAGCCAAAACCTTGATGCCCTTGAATTGGTATCCATTCAATCTCAACTCGCCATTGATAATCATCTACCCAGTGCATACTTAAATAGAGTATTAGTGTCACCGATCCCAGCTTTGATCAAACAAATAAATTTAGCCAATGAGAGTGCTAATAAAGTACTCGATGATAACGCATTTTCTCCTGCTACATTTATTGCGTTATCAAATGTCACGAAATCACTCCCACAATACCAAGCGCACATACAAAAAACTTTAATTGTCGCGACGAGCGCAGATACCTTAGTAGACGAAAAGCTTACGCCTTTACTAACACAACTACAAAACAGTGTGACTAATTTTAAAAATACCATAGATAAAGAAATGCTCGAGCCTGATAGCTTATCTATCTCTAAAACCGACTTTACCCACTATTATAATGCGGTTCAACGCGACTTAGAAAAGTTGATTACACAAAGTGTCCCAACACTTGAACAGCTTGTTACGGATAAGCTGCAAGAACAACGTATGATCAGAAACATTGTTTTAGTAGCGTCATTATTGAGCTTGTTAAGTGCTGCATATCTATTGGTCGGTTTTTATTTTGCCGTTGTTGATGGAGTGACACGTTTTGCTAATGCAGCTAAGCAAGCTGCTAATGGTGATTTAAACGCGAGTTTAGCAACAATTGGGAGTGATGAAATGAGTATTATCACTGCACGTTATAATGCGCTACTTAACGCATTTACCCAATTACTGGCAGATGTTAAAACAACCACTGTTGACCTAAGTCAAGCAACTCAATCTTTACAACAAACAAGCCATAAAACCAGTCTGGATGTAAGTGAGCAACAAAACCGTGTTAGTACCATTCACACTGTACTCGAAGATATGTCGCAAAGTGCGCAGGCTATTGAAGGTTCAGCAGCTCAGGCAATGCACATTGCGCAAAGCGCAGCAGACCATGTAAAAGAAAGCTCAAACAACACCATGACACTCGCTAAGTACATGGAAGACTTACAAGTTGAATTTAAAGAAAACCAAAACGCTTTAGACCGATTAGCAATCGATAGTCAAAATATTGGTAACGTCAGCAAAGGAATTAGTGATATTGCCGATCAAACTAACTTGCTTGCACTGAATGCCGCAATTGAAGCTGCCCGAGCGGGAGAACAAGGAAGGGGATTTGCGGTTGTTGCGGATGAAGTGCGTACACTCGCATCAAGAACGCAGTTACAAACACAAGAGATACACCAAATTATTAGCTCTCTTCAGAAAGCGTCTGACGATACACAACAAAAAATGCAGCGCAGTGTAAAGAAAATGGCAGAGTGTGTGGGGTCAGCAAACAACACAAACACGGTACTACAAAACGCGCAGCACAGCATGCTAGAAATCCAGCAGCAAGGAGAACTTATTGCGCAAAAAGTGCAAGAACAGTCACAAGCGACTGCACATGCACTCAATGATGCTGAACAAATTAGTACTCTTGCGGTGCAAACACAAACATCGGCACAATCAGGCTTTGATGACGCAAGAAAACTAAATCAATTATCAGAGTTGCTTACAACAGCAATGAATCAGTTTAAAGTTTAAAGTTTACTGCCGACAGCGTGGCCTTGGTTCAAACTCACTCGCTCTAAGTGGTAGCTGAATAACCTTGCCACAGCCTGGCGGTGCTTGTAAGCCAGTTTGTTCATTAACAAATGCCCATCTAATAGACGGCGGGCGCGTATCAGCTATTGATTCTGGATTTAGTGGTTTCAAATAACGAATATATGTCTCAAGTGCCCCGACACTTCCAGTTAAGCCAGTGCTCTTATTATCATCACGGCCTAGCCATGCAACAGTAACAGTGCTTTGATCAAAGCCTGCAAACCAACTATCGCGCAAATCGTTGCTGGTGCCTGTTTTACCTGCTAACTGAATTGATGGGAAGTGTGCATTTAAACGCTTAGCTGTACCATCTTTAGTCACTCGCTTCATGGCATACTTAGTCATGTATACAGACGCTTTATCAAATCGAGGCTCAGAAATAACTTGGTGTTGATAAAGTACTTTGCCGACTGAATCGGTTAATGCTGAAATTGATGTAAGCTCTCTATATTCACCATCTGCAGCAAGTGTTGTATAAAGCTGTGCAACTTCGAGGCTCGACATTTCAACGGCTCCTAATAACAATGAAGGATACTGATCTATATGCCCTTTGGCACCAAGCTTTTCTAGCGTACCTGCAACATTGTCAACGCCAACATCTAAACCTAGATTGACCGCAGGAATATTAATACTTTTACTAAACGCTTTGTGCATTGGCATCATGCCGCGAAATTGACGGTCAAAGTTTTCTGGTTGCCACACATTGCCTTGCTCATTAGTCACCTGCACAGGTGAATCGTCAAGTAGAGTTGCAAGGTTATAATTAGGAGACTCAAGCGCCGTTAAGTAAACTGCAGGCTTCACTAAAGAGCCAATATTACGTTTGGTATCTAACACGCGGTTAAACCCTAAAAAGCGCGGATCACGTCCAGCCACTAATGCAGAAATACCGCCTTTTTCAACGTTTACTGAAATCATCGCCGCTTCTAACTGCTCTGTAGTTGCGCGTTTTTCAAGGTAAGGCAGGCTTTTTATAATGGAATTTTCCATCGCGGCCTGTTTTTGTAAATCAAAATAGGTGAACACCCTTACGCCCGCATCGAGTACATTTTGATCAGGAAGCAGCTGCTTTAGTTCTCGATCGACTAGTTCTAAATAACCGGGATAAGACTTAGGTAAGCTGTCTTTCATCGGTGCAATATCGATGGGTCGTTTTAGTGCAGCACGATACTCTCGCGTGTTAATTAACTTGTTATCCACCATCAAACGCAAAACAAGATCACGGCGCTCCATCGTACGCTCGCTGTACCTTCGCGGATTATAATAAGAAGGTCCTTTAACCATAGCCACCAGTAAGGCTATTTGATCGTACTCAAGCTCATCAACGGGTTTTGAAAAATAAAACTCAGAAGCCAAGCCCATACCATGTACCCCTTGGTTGTAAGACTGGCCAAGATATACTTCATTCAAATACGCTTCTAAGATTTGATCTTTAGAATAACGATAATCCAGGATCAACGCGATAAGTGCTTCATTAAACTTACGAATAAGTGTGCGGTCACGGGTTAAGTAAATATTCTTTGCTAGCTGCTGAGTTAGCGTACTGCCGCCCTGAACCGTGCGACCAGCTTTAATGTTGCTGTATAATGCACGCATAATTGATAAAATAGATACGCCATGGTGTTCATAAAACTTTTGATCTTCTACAACCAGTAAAGTGTCTTTAAGCATGCGTGGAAATTTATCAAGAGGGACGAACTCGCGATCTTGTTTCGAATCATTACCAATTCGGGCAATTTGTACTGGCTCTAAACGCGCACTATTCAAACGTCGACCAAATTTGTCTTTGATTGTCGCCAACTTCTGCCCAGCAAATCGTAGTTCAATTACTTGTGAATCTTCAAGGCCATCAAAAAACTCAAACTCTCGACGATAAATTTTAATACTATCGCCCGCTTTTATGTATTGTCCTGTGCGGCTTAACTTATTAATTGATGAGTAATTTAACCTATCAAGTTCCCAAATCACTTCTTGAGCTGACAAAAATTGCCCAGGATAAAAGCTCATAGCACGTGCATAAACTTGAGCAGGAAGCTGCCATTTATTGCCTTCGAACTGGCGTGTTATTTTTGCATCCAAATAGATTAAGTAAAGCGCCATTGCAATGATACCTGCAAGGGTAAGCTTCCAAAGCACAGACACTAACTTACGTGTAAAACTGCGTTTTTTGGGCGTTTTAGATGAGTCTTTTTTGGGTGTCTTTTTGGTAGTGTTTGCAGCCTTACTCGCTGTCTTTTTGGCAGAGCGTTTTGCCGGAGTTTTAGGTGTGCGAGGTTCTTTTTTATCAGCCATTACGTTGCTATTACTTCCGGAAGTTAATTTACAGGTGCGAGCTTAGCATATCGCCATATACCCAAGCCACCTCAAAATGCAGAATTCCTGCTCCAAAAAGGCTTAATATCAAGGCGTTACTTTGCAACAATGGCAATTTTTTTAAAAGTAACATCGATGAAAATGAATGCCTGTGAAACGCCTAAGAGTTGGAAAAAGTAATTTATACTGCGTTGTTAATTTTTAATAATAGAATCACTATAACTTGCAATCAACGCCCTGCCTAAATCACTTTTAATTCCAACCTAAATTAGCATCTTTAAGTAGTTTGGGTGTACACGCTAACACCTGTAAAATTAACTGAAACTGAAAGTCGCTACACTCACATTTTCTTTCCTTGTACTGTCAGTCAATTTTAGCGAGTACATAACCAAATCGAGTGAATAACCGCCGGTATAAACAAAACAAAGCACAATAAAATATTGATTAATAAATGTTTACCAACACCCGCTTTTAGAAGTACCGCTACCGGTGGTAAAAATAGTTATAAAATTATAAGAATTAACTTGTTATCCATAAATATCCTTTATTGTTTGTATTTAGCCATTAAAGCATAGCCTCAATTACTTATTATTCCTATCTGATACTTCTGATTTTATTGGCCTTCAAATTGAATGCTAATTACAAAAAAAACCCTAGCAGATGCTAGGGTTTTGTTCGAACACACAATGAACTTTTACAATTTAGAGGTATTAGTTACCTCGTACTGATACAAACTCAGGGTAAGCATCTATGCCACAATCGTGTTGATCCATACCGTTTAACTCTTCTTCTTCGGTAACACGGATACCCATAGTCTTTTTCAGCACAACCCAGACAGCTAATGAAGCAACAAATACAAAGCCTAATATACATACCAAACCAATTAGCTGATTAACAAAGCTGGCATCAGCGTTTGATACTGGCACTAAAATAATACCCAAGATACCACACACACCGTGTACTGATATTGCACCTACAGGGTCATCAATCTTAACTTTGTCTAAAGCTACAATACTAAACACAACCAACGAACCACCTAAAATACCCAATACACAGGCCATCACTGGTGATGGTGAAAGTGGGTCAGCAGTTATAACAACTAAGCCGGCAAGCGCACCATTAAGTACCATGGTTAAATCTGCTTTACCCCACAACACTTTACATACAAACAATGCTGCAATAGCGCCCGTTGCCGCAGCAGCGTTAGTATTTAGTAAAATTTGACCTACCGCAGTTGCATTTTCAGCATCAGAGATTAGAAGCTGTGAGCCACCGTTGAAGCCAAACCACCCCATCCATAAAATAAATGTACCGAGTGTAGCAAGTGGTAAGTTAGAGCCTGGAATTGGGTAAATCTCACCGTTTTTACCGTATTTACCTTTACGAGCGCCTAGCATTAATACACCAGCAAGCGCAGCGGCAGCCCCTGTGCCATGCACAATTGCAGAGCCGGCAAAATCAACAAAGCCCATTTCAGACAAGAAACCACCGCCCCATGTCCAATATCCTTCGATTGGGTAGATAAAACCAGTTAGCACGATTGCAAATGCAAGGAACGCCCATAATTTCATGCGTTCGGCAACAGCACCTGACACAATCGACATTGCGGTTGCAACAAATACAACTTGGAAGAAGAAGTCGGACTCTAATGAGTGATCAGCATCTGCAGCTTGGGTACCAATCAAAGCGCCTATTGAAGGTACTAAGCCACCCTCGGCATTGTCTACATACATGATGTTGTAGCCAACGAGCAAAAACATCGTACAAGCTATCGCGTATAGCGCAACGTTTTTAGTTAAGATTTCAGTGGTATTTTTTGAGCGAACTAAGCCAGCTTCCAGCATGGCAAAACCTGCTGCCATCCACATAACTAAAATACCTGAGATTAAAAAATAAAATGTATCTAATGAAAACTTTAATTCTACTATCGTGTTTTCCATCATGCGTCCCCTTAAATTGCTTCTTCATCAAACTCGCCCGTACGAATACGAACAATCTGGTCTAAGTCATAAACGAAAATTTTACCGTCACCAATTTTGCCTGTTGAGGCAATTTTTGTGATGGTTTCAACAACACGTTCACAATTTTCTGTACGAGTAGCAATTTCGAGCTTTATCTTTGGAATAAAATCAACTTGGTATTCTGCACCGCGGTATAGCTCTGTATGTCCACGCTGACGACCAAAACCTTTGACGTCAACAACTGTCATCCCTTCAATGCCTAAATCAGCCAGCGCTTCACGCACATCATCAAGTTTGAATGGCTTTATTATTGCACTAATCATTTTCATAGTGGCCCCCTTCGGACGCTTATTGTTATCCTGTTAGCCTAGATAATCCAACCTTTGTGCCACTATTTTAAAGCAATTAAAAACAATAACTTAATGATAATAGTTAAATAAAAGAAACAAAAAACGCACCATTAAGGTGCGTTTTATTTACATTTTTACTTCACTGGTGCAAATTACTCACTGTGTTGTATCACACAATCTCGTTTTTGATCTTTTGCTTGATACAGCGCCTTGTCCGCTAGACGCATCGCGCTTGTTAACGTCACATTATTAAAATGTGTCAGGCCTACACTTACCGTAATAGTAAAAGATTGACCATTGATAACAAAGTCGTAAGCAGCAATACGCGCTCTAAACGCATCCATCAAGGCATAAGCTTGATCTATATTAATATCAGTTAACACAACTGCAAACTCTTCACCGCCCACACGTGACACTGTAAAGTCTTTAAATGAGCTTCGTAACAAAGAGGAAATTTGTTTAAGTGCCTGATCGCCAGCTTCATGCCCAAACTTATCATTAATCACTTTGAAAAAGTCGATGTCTAATAAAGCTAAGCAATTCTTACGCGACGTCTCTTTTAATAATTTTTCTGCAAACTGATAAAAATAACGTCGATTGTACAAACCTGTTAAGTCATCTCGATACGCACTTTCTTTTATATCTGCAATTAGTGCTAATTGTTCCATTGTCTGTAATACACGACAGTGAAACTCTTCATTCATAAATGGTTTCGTTAAAAAATCATTTGCGCCATATTTTATAAAGCGTGCTGAGAGCCCGTGTTTACCCGCGCCAGATAAACCAATAATCGCCAAATCATCTCTGCCTCTAAAGTTGCGCACCGCTTTTACTAACTCAAAGCCATCCATTGTTGGCATTGCGTAATCGGTCAGCAATAATTTTATTTCAGGATCCGCTTTCAAAATTTTTAACGCGTGTTCACCGTCATTGGCGTCTTGAACGCTAAATAGTTGCCTTTCAAGCATTTGCTTCATTAAAGAGCGACTTAGCATGGAGTCATCCGCAACAAGCGCTTTGCATCCTTGGTTTCTTAATAGCTGAGCTACAAGCTTAACAGCGTAATGGTAGGAGTCACGATTATCTTTTATAACGTAATCAACTACACCTAACTCAAGCATTTGCTGACGCTTGTATTCATCAATTTTAGATGTGAGTACCACCGTTGGTACATTTTTTTCGAGCGTATATTTTACCACTTCGCCATCTGGGGCATCGGGTAACGTTAAGTCAACTAAAGCAAGGGTATAATCATGAATACTCACACACTCCCGAGCCTCTGCAAACGTCCATGCAAAGTCAACAGCAACATTCAAGTAATGCGCGGTTAGGTGTCGCAGTACTTGTTGCACTACCTTACTATCTTCGACAATTAAAACTCTTTGCATAAACATCTCAATTACCCATTAACAGGGGGGTTGCTCAATGTGCGCATTAAAGCTAAAGCTCAAATATAATTTAGGCGGGTAATATACTCGATTACTTCACGAATCAAAATCCAATCCCACTAAATTAGGTAAAAAGCATACACAGATAAAAATTAACTAAGCTTAACTTCTACCTCTTACCGACTAATATCAGCACCTAGTCTCATTAACTTTGTTATTTAATCTAAAATTACCTTTAATAGCTGAAATATAAAAAAAGGATCCATTATGAAACTAATAAGTATTATCAGCCTTTCAGTCGCAGCGCTAACCCTTAGCGTCTCGTACGCAAGCTTTGCAACTGAAAATCAGCGTCGTATTGACGTTGACAGTACAGTTGTCACTGAGCACAAAGCACGCATTAACGGTGAACGCTTTTCTTACACCGCAACCACTGGCACCCAACCTGTATGGAATGACAATGGCGATGCAGTCGCCACATTGCAATATACTTATTATGAGCGCGACAAAGTTGACGATAGAACAAAGCGCCCACTGCTCATTTCATTCAATGGCGGACCAGGTTCAGCGTCAGTATGGATGCACCTAGCTTATACTGGCCCGCGTGTATTAAAGATTGATGATGAAGGTTACCCAATTCAGCCATACGGCGTAAAAGATAACCCTTACTCAGTGCTTGATGTGGCCGATATTGTTTATGTAAATCCAGTGAATACGGGTTATTCACGTGTTTTAGAAAACGAAAAAGGCGAGCTACCAAGTAAAGACGCACAGAAAAAAATGTTCTTTGGTGTCAATGCAGATATTAAATACCTTGCCGAGTGGCTCAACACCTTTGTAAACAGACATGAGCGCTGGCGTTCACCTAAATTTTTAATTGGCGAAAGCTACGGTACAACGCGTGTATCAGGGCTTGCTCATGAATTACAAAATCGCCAATGGATGTATATTAACGGTGTTGTGCTTGTATCCCCTACTGATATCGGTATCAAGCGCGATGGTCCTGTAAAGGCAGCGAATCGCCTACCATACTTTGCAGCAACCGCGTGGTATCACAAAGCATTAAGCCCTGAGTTACAAGCAAAAGATTTAGATGAGTTACTTCCTGAGGTCGAAGCGTTTACAATTAACAAGTTGATCCCTGCGATTGCAAAAGGCGGTTTTATTGGCGATGAAGAAAAACGCGCTATCATTAAGCAAATGGCACTTTACGCTGGTGTGTCTGAAAAATTTGTTGCACAAAATAACTTAGACATTCCAACTAACTTCTTTTGGAAAGAGTTATTACGCGATCGCGGTCAAACATTGGGCCGTTTAGACTCTCGTTATTTAGGCATAGACAAACGTGATGCTGGCGAATCTCCAGATTACTGGGCTGAACTCACCTCATGGCTACATTCATTCACCCCAGCAATAAACCACTATTTACGTCATGAGCTAAAATATAAAACCGACGTAAAATATAACTTATTCGGTAACGTACACCCTTGGGATCGCAGCAATAACAAAACAGGTGAAAACTTACGCTTGGCCATGGCACAAAATCCTTACCTCAATGTATTAGTACAAGCGGGTTATTATGACGGTGCAACAAATTACTTTGATGCAAAGTATACAATGTGGCAACTTGACCCTAGCAGTAAAATGCGTGACCGCTTAAGTTTTAAAGGCTACCGCAGTGGTCATATGATGTATCTTCGCCATGCTGATTTAGAGAGCTCTAATAATGATTTACGCGAGTTTATAATCAATGCATTACCCAAAGAAGGCGAAGCTGCTAAATATTAATAGCTGATATTTAGACTATATTTGTCCTGTCCAGCCCGTTTAAACGGGCTGTTCTTTTTATACCCAAACCACCTCAAATGCAGAACTCAGCGTATCACAGGGGCTTAATATCAAAGTGTTACTTTGCAATAATGGCAATCCCTTATAAAAAGTAACAACACAGAGAGCAAGCCACTGTGAAACGCCCAAAGGGTTGGTTTAAAAGCGATTTATACTGCGTTATCGATTTTCACCATTACTTGCTATCAGTGCCTTACCTAACGCGCTTTTAATTCCAACGACACTCGTATTCTGAGGTGATTTGGGTATATACTCAACTTATTGATTCAACATTTTTGGAAAACAAAGATGTCAGAAAACTATCGCGTTATGTTTGCAGGATTAGCAAACGATACTCAATCTAGCGACGCACAAACTAAACTGGCGACTAAGCTCAATGCGTCACCAAATAAGGTCGCTGCATTTTTTGAAAATAAACCTTTATTCGCTGCGTGCTCAAAAGATAAAGCACTAAAACAAGCTAAACTATTGGCAAGTTTCGGTATTAAAAGCAAGTTACAACCTATTAATACAGGCACTTCTGCAAATATTAGCGATGATGCAGCTTTGCAACGCGATGAACGCATTTTCAACGCACTTGATTACATCACCAGTAGCTTGATTCGAATTGAAGAAAAGCTCGATGATTTAGAGCAACGACTCCCTGCTGTAGACGAACAGCCTTCGGTGGCCGATGAGGGGGATTGGCAAAATGATGACTTATTACTGGATGAAGAGCTCAATACACCAATAAAAAAACATAACAACGCACTTCTTTATTCACTCATTGCGATGGTCATATTATTGCTCATTGTACTTGGGCTATCATTCGCTTTCCCTGATTTATTTGCCTTTTTAGACTCGTAAAACATAATTTGAAAGTGAAGCATGAATATTAATAGAGCAAATTTACGACAAAAAATTAGAAAACGGCGCCAAAACTTATCAAAAATTGAGCAAGAAATTGCAGCCGAACAACTTAAAGTGAATTTTATTCAACACCTAAAAAGGTACAATACAACTAAAAACTCACAGGTAGCACTTTATTTAAGCAACGACTCAGAACTTGATACATCCATGTTAATTAAAGAGCTTTGGACTAAAAACCACCTTGTATACCTACCTGTAATACACCCTTTCAACGGCACAACCCTGTACTTTCAGCGCTATGAAGAAAATTCACCCATGAGAGCAAATCGCTATGCTATCTTGGAGCCTAAGTTAAATTGTAGTCAGATTTGCCCCTTACAGGACTTAGATTACTTATTAATGCCACTCGTGGCATTTGATAGTCACGGTAATCGTTTAGGTATGGGAGGCGGTTTTTATGATAAGACCTTGGCGCGCTACCACAACGAAAACTGGCAAAAACCGCAACTTATTGGTCTTGCACATCAGTGCCAGCATGTTGAAAGTTTACCCGTAGAACCGTGGGATGTACCTTTAAATTTTATTATTACACCGCATAAAATTTACCATTGGTAAGCAATATATTTGTATACTTACGTAAATAAACTCCACCTATAGAGCAACTAAAAATGACACAAGATGAACTAAAAAAAGCAGCTGCGTGGGCTGCACTCGAATTCGTAGAAGAAAATACTATTGTTGGTGTTGGCACCGGCTCCACTGTTAATCATTTTATTGATGCACTTGGCTCTATAAAAGACACCATCACAGGAGCAGTATCAAGCTCTGATGCATCGACAGAAAAGCTTAAAGCGCTTGGTATTGAAGTATTTGAGCTAAATGATGTAGCAAGCTTAGACGTATATGTTGATGGTGCTGATGAAATAAATACACATAATGAAATGATCAAAGGCGGCGGTGCTGCATTAACGCGTGAAAAAATCGTTGCTGCCGTTGCCAAACAATTTGTATGTATTGTTGATGATACCAAGCTGGTTGATATCATGGGTGAGTTTCCATTACCTGTTGAAGTTATCCCAATGGCACGCAGCTATGTCGCACGCGAATTGTTAAAACTAGGTGGTGACCCAGTTTACCGCCAAGGTGTTGTTACCGACAATGGCAATGTTATTTTAGACGTACATAATTTAAAAATTACCGACGCAAAACAACTTGAGCAGACAATTAATCAAATTGTCGGCGTTGTAACCAACGGCTTATTTGCCGAACGTGGCGCAGATAAAGTCATCATAGGCACCAAAAATGGGCCACAGATAAAATAGGAATGAGGATATGAGTAAGGTATCGTTAGCAAAAGACAAAATTAAAATTCTCTTGCTTGAAGGTGTGCACCAAAGTGCAGTTGAAACACTAAAGCGTAATGGTTACAGCAACATCGATTACGTCAAAACATCGTTACCTGAGGACGAACTACTTGAGCGCATCAAAGATGTGCACTTTGTAGGACTTCGTTCTCGTACTCAAATTAATGCAACAGTACTAGAAGCAGCCGAAAAACTTGTTGCAGTTGGCTGTTTTTGTATTGGTACCAACCAAGTTGATTTAGATGCAGCACGCGAGCGTGGTATCGCTGTTTTTAACGCCCCATTCTCAAATACGCGCTCAGTTGCAGAACTTGTTCTAGGCGAAATTTTACTGTTGTTCCGCGGTATTCCTGAGCGTAATGCTATTGCACACCGTGGCGGGTGGTTAAAAACCGCTCATGGGTCGTTTGAAGCTCGTGGTAAAACACTGGGTATTATTGGCTACGGCCACATTGGTACACAGCTTGGCATCATGGCAGAAAACATAGGCATGAACGTTGAATTTTACGACATAGAGGACAAGCTAACGCTGGGTAATGCTACTCAAGTGCATAACCTAACTCAGCTACTACAACGCGCCGATGTTATTAGTTTGCATGTACCTGAAACACCACAAACTAAAAACCTTATTGGTAGTGCTGAAATTTCAGTCATGAAACAAGGGGCTATTTTGATCAACGCCTCACGCGGCACCGTCGTTGATATAGACGCCCTTGCAGAAGCTCTCAGTGAGAAAAAACTAAGCGGCGCTGCCATTGACGTATTCCCAGTAGAGCCAAAATCAAACGATGATGAATTTGTCTCACCACTGCGTGAATTCGACAACGTGATTTTAACCCCACACATTGGTGGCTCTACCCAAGAAGCACAAGAGAATATCGGTATTGAAGTTGCCGGCAAATTAGCTAAATACTCAGATAACGGCTCAACCATTACTGCTGTTAACTTCCCTGAAGTATCTCTACCTGAGCTTGCTAATCGCAGCCGCTTATTGCACGTACACCACAACCGCCCAGGCGTACTAACACAAATTAACCAAGCGTTCGCACAGCACGGCATCAATATCGCCGCACAGTACTTACAAACTGACGAAGCCATTGGCTATGTGGTTATCGACGTAGACACAGATCAATCTGAAGTAGCCCTGAAAGAGCTCAGTGCAGTAGAAGGCACTATTAGAGCCCGTTTATTGCACTAGGTGCTAGGTGCTAGGTGCTAGGTGCTAGGTGCTAGGTGCTAGGTGCTAGCAAAAGATAAAAGCCATGTTTGTTAATTCAAGCACGGCTTTTATTTAGATACAAAATAGAGTTATTAAGCAGTGAAAGGAACCCTATAGAAAAAGGCAATACATGCCCCCTGAGTCACCTTGAACGGCTTTCCTCATTTTTGGCTGCTTCGTACATCAATCACTGTAAATCCGAGCTTTTCTGCATTATTTACAACCAAATTAAAACACACAATAAAAATAATAAAACCTAAGAAAAAGGTTAATAGGTGTTTAATTTTACCGCCTTCTAATCGCATTAATCTGCCTGTAAAAATACAAAAGCTCCTAAGAGAAATAATGAACAGTGCAAACATAAATACGAAAAATATAACTTTAAAAACGACAAACATAACTCTCACTTAGACTGCTAACCAAGCTGTAAAATAATGCTAACGACAGATATAAATTACTCGAAGTGTTGTGATTCAATGAAACCATAAAACAATGTGTATTAAATACATTCATTATTCCACTAGCAATTGCCTTAGTAAACCAGCGAGTAAAACTCTAGATGTGTTATTTTGCACCAAAACGGCAGTTGGACTAAACCTAACACCACGCGGCTCTGGTGGTACGATGCGAGTAAAATAAAAGCCGTGCTTATTTTAACAAGCACGGCTTTTTATTTTTAAGTGATAAACCTAATTCAACAAAAACTACTGTCAGCACATGAAATAGGGCATTTTGCTGTTAATTGCCACCACGAAGGCGCGCAGCTTGTCCGCTTAAAAAGGCTTGGGTTGCACCTTGTTTAAAGCGCCTTAAATCCTCATCACCACTAATAGATGAACAAGGAATAGTATCATTACATCGAGAGCCTCTGATTCTGCTTGATGTTGACGCCCTCATGCTAGGTAAGTTTTTCAATCCAGAAATAAACATATCCATTGTCTGCTTTTCTCTGACCACCTCGATACGTTCAATGTCTTTGTTTTTGGGTTCTCTGGGTAAAGCAACGCCTAAGTCGACGAGCTTTTGTTTTGCTCTTGGGTCTCTATTAGCGATTTTTTTATACAGTGCAAGCGACTTCTCTTTATCAGCTTTTCCCAACATTGTAGACTCATGCAGTTTAGCCAATAAATAATGTGCTCTAACATGCCCTTTATTAGCAGCTAACTCTAACTTTTCTTTTGCTTCGAACACATCTTCTTGAGACGGGTTGTTCAACAATAAGTACACCGCGGTAAAGTAATGCGCTTTTTTTAACTTTTTCGCTGCTTTTCGTAAATTAGTAAGTCCAAGGCTGACGTTAACTTCCCCGCCTTCGCCTTCAAGCATCATAATACCCAGCTTGAATTGGCTGTTTGGTAAATCCCAACGCGCAGCTTCATAAAAGTACCGGCGCGCTTTTTTTAGATCCTTTTCCACCCCATAACCATTGTAATAAAAGCTCCCCATCATTTCTTGCGCGATGGGTATTTGTTGGCGTGAATATTGTTTTAATTTTTTAAACTCTTGCTTACAGTGCTCTGACGAGCACGCCCCTAACTTATCTTGATTTTTTGGTGGGCTATCAACACCTGCAGAGGTAATAAATGAGGCTAAAAATGTTGATAGGAGTAAACCGGTAAGTAATGGCGTTCGCATAAATAATTTCACTCATCCTTGTTATTGTTGAATAAACAATAGTCAAAGCAAGTTTATAAGTCAATCATTCTAAAACTAACTACTTGATAAAAAATAAACATAAAAACCATCAACGAGTAAGTTTATTTAGCTAACCGTCTCAAAAGTGATGCTGATTGCCCTTGAAATGAAGCATATTCATGCTGGCTTGATGGTGAACCTTAATGCGGCTCAATGCACTCCACTTCAAGCAAATAAAAATTAATACTATACCACTGGGGTCAACTTGGGTTTTGCAGAGAGCACGAGTGGCTTTGAGTCTAAATAGTTGGATAAAAATGGACTAAGTTGGGTTAATCAAACAATGAACGTAAGCTATCGCTTTCAATAGACCTGTGATGATTTGAAAGCGCGAGTTAGCGCGCTTTTAAATCATTCAAAATGGTACTTTTTCTTAAACTTAAGAATTATAGCTTCTCGAGCTACTCCCCTTTTGCTTGTAAGTTTATAAACTCTGCCAGCTCGTTAGGTTGCCCCATTAGAGTAAAAATCTGTTGGTTTATTTCGGTCATGGTTTGCCCCTCAGGCAGGCTTGCCGAAACAGTTAGCGACCCAAATCCTTTAGTGAAGTCTTTAATTGCTTGCGCTAACTCATCGCTCACTGGAGATTGCTGTAATTGCATATCGACCATTTGTTGCATTTGCTCAAGTGTCATCCCTTGCTTTTCAAGAACTTGTTCAACTAAGGCTTTAAACTCACCTTGGTTTTGTAAGTTAATTTCAATAGTGCGTGGCTCAAGACCAGAGAGCGCTTCCATCATAATTGTTTGCTGCTGAAGTTCCTGCTCTAGGGTTAATTGTTGTGAGCCACTTTCTTGCTGCAATTTACTGGCGGCCAACGACGCTTCCATCAATGGCGTTGAATTAGCTAAGCCTAAATCAAAATTAAACGCAATAATGTCGTTTGCATCGATAGTAAGTTTAATATCACTATTGCCTGACTCCGCATCGTAATTCATCAAAGTATGTAAGTCATAACGCGCGCTGGCCAGTTGATTGTTTGCATTAGCTGGAAGCTGCGCCACAAACTCGTCACTGAATTTAAACCCATTGACTGATAACTCAGTACGAGGCGCTATTTTATCTGTCTCGTATCCAGCAACCAATATATCATCAATTACAGCGATGCTTTTACCATCAAAACCAGTTACAACGAGATTAGACAGTTCAACACTTTGTGAAAAAACACTCGCTGATAACTCATCATATGAGATTACCGAACCAACCTGCTCCGTTAGCATTGCAAGCTGGCGGTCAACTTCACCTTTGACTTCTTGGGTTACAAGGTGGTTAGCGTAGCTAACACCACCGAGTGTTATAGCCACAACACCTGCAATAATTGCTAGTTTTTTCATTATATTCCTTATTATGTTTTTTAAATCAATTTATCTTCGCTCAAGGTTAACATTGAACAACATGACTCGTTAAGCGCTTTTAAAGCCTGCTATTAATTTATCAGGCTTAGCAGCTCATGCACTGTTTTAACGGGGGTAATTTTTGCTCCAAGTCCTTCCATCGACTTATGATAATTACGAAATGGTATAAATATTTCAGTAAAGCCATGTTGCGCAGCTTCTTTAACCCTTGGCACGCCGCTGTCTATCGGCCTTACGTCCCCATTTAAGCTAAGCTCACCCATAATGCAGGTTGTTCGCGGTACCACAAACTCATTTAAACTACTCAATAAAGCCGCAACTAAAGCAAGGTCAATACAGGTTTCTGATTCGTCAATTTTCAAACCGCCCACTATATTAAAAAAAGTGTCGTGAAAAATTTTAGTTTTAGTATGTTTACGCAAAATACCTGTGAGCATTTTGATTCGGTTCATGTTTAACCCTACACACACTCGTTGCGGGAACTCGGCTTCGGTTTCGGTGGTTAAACATTGAATTTCAAGCAATAGGTTTCGGTTGCCTTTACGGATACAGGTAATGGCAGAACCCGGTGATTCAGTACTTGAGCCCGATAAAAATATTTCACTTGGGTTATCTACACTGAGCATGCCCCGCTCGCACATTCTAAAAATGCCTACAGTATCTATATCACCAAAACGGTTTTTATTGGCTCTTAAAGTACGGATTTGGCCATCGTTTGTATCTATATGTAATAACGCATCAACGATATGTACTAATGTTTGTGGGCCTGCTATCTCGTTGTTTTTATTAACATGAGCAATGATGAACATAGTGACATCATTTTGTTTGCAGTACTGGGTTAAAGCTTGCGCAGCACTTTTAACTTGTGAAGGCGAACCTGGGCTGCCGTTGGCAGTGTCGGTGACAACCGCTTGGATAGAGTCTATTACAGCAAACTTAATTTTGTTCTTTTCAAGCTCTTCAATTATCGTCTCAACACTAGTCTCAGAAAGGAGGTAAAGCTCATCCGCGTTATAATCAAGCTTTAAACGGTTTACACGATTTTTAAACTGCGATAAAGACTCCTCAGCAGTACAGTAAAGTGATGGCATGCGCTTAGACATTCTTGCAACCAAATCAGAAAGCAGTGTTGTTTTACCTGCACCCGGGTCTCCGGAAATAATATTCACCGAACCGGTTGTAACACCACCGCTTAATACCCTATCAAGCTCTCCAATCTCAGTAAGTTGTTTTTCAGCCTCGACGGTGGCGATATCATTTATTTTTTTTGAACCTCCGCCTACTCCACCCGCATAACCACCGACACCTGCGCGTGACGAAGCTTTTTTATTTTGCCCTGCAGAGGGCTTAAATTCGGCTAAGGTATTCCACGCACCACAACGACACTGTCCTTGCCAACGCTGATAGTTCATGCCGCATTCGGTGCAAACAAACTCTACTTTTGCCGTTTTTGCCATTTAAATTCTTACCTAGTCTTATGTATTTATATTATGCTTATAAAAGCGTTTATTTTGTTAACTCATGGTTTTACATGGTTACACTGCTTGCCAATTAGTTAAATCAGCGCCACAATCTATTTATAGCTTTATGAAATTTCTTTAAGGCACGTTTTTTGCTTTGTTTTTAGTTAGCTAATACATAGATTTATGAGCCATTTATTTGGCAAATTATAATAATAAAAATTAAAAGTAGCTATCGTAACACTATTATAAGTAGTAAAGCAGCTCTACTAAGTTAACGTGTTACTTATATAAATAGATGATGTATCTACTTTTCCAAGGTGATGGTTTTATAGATGAGTGAAGATGTTCTCCTAAAATACGAAGATTTAGTTGATGAATTAAAATCGTATTTAGGCAATACAAAATTTGATGGAATCTTTAAATCAAAAACAGCAGGCTTAACTAAGCCTGAGCAGTTTTTGATCAAGATGGAAATGTCACGCTTATCTCAACCCGTTGCACGTTTTATAGATTTAAGAGGCCAAGTAACTGGCCAAGTAAAGCCCTACGAATATGGTGGTAAGCAACACTTTATGGATGAAACTGCCATAAGCGTGTTTGAAGAAGCAATAAAACGCCATGGCGGTTATACCCTTGCAGTTTATGAAGCGGTAATGAATACCGATAATAACCATAGGGTCATGCAAAAAAAGGCGACAGAACTTGCTAACCAGCCAGAGCAACAAGCTCAAAATACACTTAGTTGCCAAGTAATCAAATTTGCCTCTTATGAAAGTCGCCGTGAAGAGCGGATGAATTACTCAATTAAAATTACTGTTGAGATAAACCAAGGAAATACAATATCTGCTACCACATCAGATATTTCCTTAAGTGGTGCCAAAATCAAACTAGCGCCGCGGTATACTGTTAAACGTGGACAACTCATCGGATTAAGGCTCGTTGGCTTAGAGCAAGACTTTGAGCTTGGGCTAAAAAATGGTATTCAGTATGAGGTGGTTGCTGTTGAACCGGTATCTGCAGATTTTAACCACGTCCGATTAAAACGAACATTTATTGAAAACAATGTTAAATTCGATGAGTTTCTAGAAAGCTTTATCCACGGTAATAAACGCAGATACAAAGTAAACTTAGATAATACGCTTGATGCGGTAGTTTCAAAAGGGTATGAGCAATACTATATACCTCGCGTTGCTTCATTATTTGTTTTTTTTAGTTTAGAAAGTGAAAAGCTATACCCAAGTATAGCGTTAACAACTGAAAACAATGTGTTCATCCAACGTTATTTCTGCGATGAACGAAAGTTATCTTGCCTATACTCTATCTTGAATCAACAACGTCTGGCTGAACTTTTAAACGACCCTGCCCCAGTGAAAGAGGAGTACTTATACACTTTCACTCACGTGGTGTCTGGCAAAGTATATTATTATTCGGCGACCCGAACTGAGCTTAACAAAGAGCCTAAATTACATAATTTGTTTTTTGGCTTTGGTAGCCAAAAAGACAGCTGGCAATGTTTTAAAGTACAGTTAATGCCAAGCCATCCTGAGGATTCTTTTATACCTTTGAGCCTGCCTAAAACAGCGGGTAAAGATATTGAAAAACTTAACAAGCCTCCGTCACCTCGCGTGCAAGGCATGTTAAAAGACATAAAATATTTAGCTGTATTAACCGCGGTGGGCACCCCCGCAGAGCAAAAACGTTACCAAACCATTGAATACAATAAAAGTGTAGTCAATGAATTAAAACGCTTTGGTCATGGTAAACACAAAACCCCTCCCCGCTTAGAAGCCATTGATCTTGAATATGTAAATTTGCGTGCCCACAAGCGTTACCTCTATAAAACAGAGGTTATTGTGAATGAAGTAGCCTCAGAAGAACATTCAATTCAAGCTCATAGCCTTGATTTTTCGGTGATGGGGTTGCAAATTGAGTGCAAGCAGCCAGTTGATTTTAAAAAGGGTCATATTGTAGAGCTCAGCTTACCTGAGTTACAAAAAATCACTAAAAAGCATCAGTTATCTAAGCTTAAATATGAAGTGATGGCTGTAAGCAAGTCTTTGACTACTATTAACTTAAAAGCCACAATATTAGCTGACTTACCTCATATGGGAGTGAAGTTTTTCACTCAATTAATTGAAAATAATAAAAGTAAGTTAAAGGTATCTGAAGAGACACCAAAAATTCCAGGGCTTTCAACTGCACTAAGAAACATGGTGACAAAAACAGTGTGTCAGCTCCCTTTTTATTTACATAAAGAAGCCGCACATTTTACCACAGGTGCAATTGGTCAAGGTTTGTACCCTAGCCCTATACATCGTATTTTACAAAGCTTTGGTTTGTTAAATGAAAAGACCAGTTTAGACGCATTTTTGTCAACTGATCAAATTACCGACACAATCACACCATTGATTAAAGACCGAAGCCGACAAGATCCTCCCTTACCATTTACCTTGTTCATTCGCTTTGATCCGAAAAAGTCATCCGTTGAAAGTGCGATAAAAACTCAATGCACAGCAGTTGATGATTTTGCGCCGCATACGTTTTTCCTCAAAAAAGGCTTAAAGAATGAGCTGATTTTTGTAATGCGTCTGTTTATATCGCGAACAGGTCGCCCTGATACCGATTACTTATCAAACGAATTAAAATATGTCAGCCAATATGCTTTGCACAAAGCGAAAGACTTAGAAGAAGCGCTTTGGTCTGTTGCTGGTGTAGGTGACATGGTGGATGTAACAGAAGAAGCGCTCAATCACTTTGACTTTAAAGCTGAGCAAATAGAACAAATGTCATCACGAAAAAAAATTTGGTTGAATCGATTAGGTTAAGTACGAAAGTTACCTAAAACTTACGGTTCGTTGATTATTTAACCTGAACTCTGGATAATAAATCTATNNGGAGACTAATAAATATATTTGTAATTTAATATCAATACATTAGTACATCTCTTAACCAAAGTTCAGGTTATTTAGGGATAGTCAGCAAATACAATAATTGTAATAAGGAGCCTTCGCATATTGCTGCTTGTGCCTGTTCAACTACTTTAGGTTTACCGTGAACGGCAACGCCTAATCCAGCCTCTTTCATCATTACTAAATCATTTGCGCCATCACCTATTGCGACTGTTTGATGAGATGGTAAGCTCAATCGCTTTTGCAGCATACCAAGCACTTTGGCTTTTTGATTAGCGTCTACAATTGTGCCAAGCACTCTACCCGTCAGTTTGTTGTCTTTAAATTCAAGCACATTTGCATGTACTTCATCTAGGTTGAGTAACGCCTGTACTTGTTCTGCAAAGGGTACAAACCCACCAGAGGCAATGGCTAAATACCAGTTATGCTGTTTTAGTACTCGACACAGTGCGTCGATACCCGGCATCAACGGTAGCGTACTCTTGAGCTCATCAATTAAGCTTTGCTCTATACCTTCAAGCTTTGCAACTCGTTGATACAAGCTTTCACTAAAATCGAGCTTACCTGCCATCGCTTCTGCGGTGACTGCTGCAACTTCGTCATAAACATTTGCAAGGCGTGCTATTTCATCAATGCATTCAATTGTGATTGCCGTTGAGTCCATATCCATTACCAACAAACCCGGCTCATTTAAATTAGGCGGCGTGCTGAGTTGTACCAATTGAAAGCCTTTAGCATGAGCAAACTCATTCATTACCAAGGGGTTTAAAGAGCCATAATAGTCATTACTGTAGAAACAAATAGCTGGTGCAAGCATTGGATCCGGTTGGTAGCGACAAACGCTACTAACTAAAATGTTATTCGCGTTGAGGAAATTTAGAATATCCTCAAAATTTTCACCATCTAATTGTGCCCCAAATGCAACACTAAACGTCCCCTTTGGATTATCAGGTATGAGTGTTTTTGTAAATTCAGCCTCAACAAACTGATACCAGTTGCCAAGTACTAATTGCGATGATAATTGGGCTGGTGATAGGGCCGCAAGGCGTTCCAATGTCATGATGACTCCAAATGAGACTAATGTCCCCCTGCATTTTTAACAGTAAACTCGCCATAAGCAGGGATTTAAGGTTATAGTTAGCATAGTTGTAACATCAAAAACAAAGGCTGTCAGCAGCGTAAGCAATGACTATGAAAAATAACCATATTAATAACCCAGTTTCAGCATCTGTTAGGCAACGACTTGTTCGCCTGAGCTTAGCGGCTGCTTGCTTTTTATTATTAACATGGGTTGCTGTGAATAGCAGCTTTCAAAGTCATCAGTTACTTTATGATAATGCTGACAATACAGCAAAGAGCTTAACACGGCTTATGGCACTGAGTGCACAAACACCACTAGTTGAAAAAAACAAACCTGCACTCAATGCGCTTTGTAATAATATTAGTAAAGATGAGTTTGTGCTAGCTGCCACAATTTACGACCATCAAGGTGCATTAATTGCGAGCAGCGATAATTGGCAACCTCACCATTTAATGGGTAAATTACCCCATTCAACCCCTGGTATTAGTAAATTAAAAACTCCCTTTGTTGAGCCTGTTACCAATGCTGATGGGCGTCCTATAGGGTTTGTTTCGATTACTTATTTAACCCGTGCAGCGGTATCACAAAGCCATAACCATTTTCATGATTTAGGCCGCCAAGTACTTTTAATGTTAGTGATAACGAGTATTTTTACATGGCAACTGGGTCGTGGTTTAAAGCGTTGGCAAGTTAGTCGCTATATGCAAAAAAGTGCTGAACAAGAGTCATAAAGCTGCTGCTTAAATGTCGCTTTACCTCCACCTGTTAGTTGCTTTAGTTCACATAATTGGTCAAACACACGAGGTAGTTGCAGTGGCGTGTTTATTTGTCCTTGGAAGCCTGATAAAGGCATTGAGGGGGAATCCGTTTCCAATAGTAAATACCTTGCATCTAACTGCGCAATAACGTGGCGAGTCTTTTGGGCTCGCTCATATGTAATAGCTCCCCCCACTCCTAATTTAAACCCCTGCTCAATATAATAGTGTGCTTGCTGTATTGAACCTGAAAACGCATGTATTACACCGCCATATTTAGGCTTACAGCGTTTAAAGGACTGGGCAATTAAGTCATGGCTTTTTCGATGATGGACAATTAAGGGAAGTTGCAGTTGGTTTGCTAGCGCTATTTGGTACTCAAAAATATGAATTTGAAGAGCAAGGTCATCGATACTGCGGTCAATACCACACTCACCAATAGCAATAATTGTATCTCTATGATGATGAGCAAATTTAGTTAATTTTGCTAAGTTCTCATCAAGGTATTCTGATAAGAAGTAAGGGTGTAAACCTGCTCCAATACGAACACAGGAATAGCGCTTTGCAAACTCAATAAGTGCCTTAGATTGCTCTAAAGTAACCCCAGGAACAATAAAAGCGTTTACACCCTGCTGCTGGCATCGCTCTATCAATTGCTCCCTATTAGGCTCAAATTCACTAAAGTCTAGGTGACAGTGAGAATCAATAAAGCTCATAGCTACTTAGGGGTTCAACCGTGTAATTTGCCAACTGTTATCGGCTTGGCGTTGATACATAAATCGATCATGTAGACGGTGCGCGCCACCTTGCCAAAACTCAATTTTAGTCGGCACAACACAATAGCCGCCCCAAAAATCAGGAAGTGGAATTTCACCATTGGAGAACTTATTTTTCATATTAGCAAAGGTTTCCATTAACACTTTGCGCGATGAAATTGGTCTACTTTGAGCTGAAGCCCACGCTGCTAATTGACTTTCTTTCGGGCGTGATAAGAAATATTTCGCCACCGCCGAGGTAGGTAATGGCTTAGCTTCACCATAGACAATAACTTGGCGCTCCATGTGGTGCCATGGAAAGTGCAGAGAAATCTTGTTATTACCTTTAAGTTCTTGCGCTTTGCGCGAGCCTGTATTAGTAAAAAACACAAAGCCATTATCATCAAGGTGTTTTAATAACACGATGCGCTGTGAAGGTTGGCCGGTTTCATCAACTGTTGCCACTACCATAGCGGTTGGATCAGGCATTTGTGTTGCCACCGCATTTTCAAGCCACATTTCAAACTGCTTAAATGGGCAATCAAGCAAGTTGTCTTCGCTAAGCGCATCTTGCAGGTATTCACGACGAATATCTTCGAGTTTCATAAAATTCCCTCTAGGTTCTAGGTTCTAGGTTCTAGGTTCTAGGTTCTAGGTTCTAGGTTCTAGGTTCTAGGTTCTAGGTTCTAGGTTGACCAAAGTAGACGACCAACAAAGCCGTCAAGCAAGTATAAGGCGATAATTATATTAATTTTGTTGGGTTTCGTTGCTCTCAACCCAACCTACGACAAGGCGGACATTCGATTGAGCCCTATGAGCATACGTGGTGTATGTAATTAGGGCTAGTAACTCAATGCCAAACTACATATCTGCAAGTGTAGGAGCACTAGCAAGGCAATGAGTTTATTTATGCCAAGGAGCATACGTATTTTATATGTGACTTAGCATTTTTGGGTTTCGTAACACTCAACCCAACCTACAAGCAGAAGAATCCACCTAAGTAGTTTAGCCTAAAACAAGGCGGACATTCGATTGAGCCCTATGAGCATACGTGGTGTATGTAATTAGGGCTAGTAACTCAATGCCAAACTACATATCTGCAAGTGTAGGAGCACTAGCAAGGCAATGAGTTTATTTATGCCAAGGAGCATACGTATCTGGTATGTGACTTAGGCTAAATAAACTCATTAACGCAGCTAAAGCGAACTACGCGCAGCAGATTACATTTGCTCCATTACTTCAATGCCTAACAGATCCAAGCCTGTGCGCAATGTATCAGCCACTAAATTACACAACACTAAACGGCTGTCACGTATAGTTGGCTCTACGCCTTCTTTAAGTACTGGACACGCTTCGTAGAAGGTCATGTATAAGCTAGCTAATTCGTATAAGTAACTACACAATACGTGTGGTGTTGCTTCACTGATCATTTGATCAAGCACTTCTTCTAACTGAAGAAGTTTAAGAGCAAGTGCTTTTTCTTGTGGTTCAACAATAGCAACACCTGCGCTTAGGATCGCTGAATCTACACCTGACTTACGAAATATACTGCGTACGCGGGTGTAAGCATATTGCAAGTAAGGTGCGGTTGCCCCTTCAAAGCTAAGCATGCTGTCCCAATTGAAAGTATAATCACTGGTGCGGTTTTTAGATAAGTCTGCATATTTAACCGCGCCAATACCTACTTTGCGAGCAATTTCGCTACGCTCCTGCTCACTAAAGTCAGAAATTCGCTCAGCTAATTTTGCACTTGCACGAGTGATTGATTCTTCAAGTAAATCAGCTAATTTTACTGTGCCGCCAGTACGTGTTTTAAATGGCTTGCCATCTTCACCCATCATGGTGCCGAACGGACAAAACTCATAGCTGGTTTCATCACGCAATAAGCCTGCTTTACGGGCAGTTAGCTCTACTTGATTAAAATGAAGACTTTGGCGCGCATCAACAAAGATTAAGATACGCTCGGCGCCTAACTTGTTTGAGCGATAGTCACACGCTGCTAAATCGGTTGTTGCATATAAGAAGCCACCGCCAGATTTTTGCACGATAAACGCCGATGGTTCGCCATCTTTATTTGCCAGCTCATCTAAAAATACAACTTGTGCGCCTTGGGATTCAACTGCTATGTCTTTATTTTTCAGCAATGCAATAATATCGTTTAGCTCAGCGTTGTAGGCACTTTCAGCCATGATGTCATCGGCTGTAAGTGTTACATTTAAGCGTTTGTATACTTCTTCAGAGTGCTTAACTGACGTGGCAATAAACAGCTTCCACAGTTTTTCACAATGTGCATCGCCACCTTGTAATTTAACAACATAATCACGGGCTTTATCAGCAAAACCTTCTTCATCGTCAAAACGCTTTTTCGCGTCACGGTAAAAGGTCTCTAAATCAGCAAGTGCAACAGAATCTAAGTCAACACCTTGGTTTATTTGATCTTCTAAGTGAGCAATCAACATACCAAATTGCGTGCCCCAATCACCCATGTGATTTTGACGAATAACCTTGTCACCACGAAACTCAAGTGCACGTACTACAGAATCACCAATAATTGTTGAACGTAAATGGCCTACGTGCATTTCTTTGGCTAGGTTTGGTGATGAGTAATCAACTACAACGGTTTTTGGCTGCGCGTGTTCTGCAACAGCTAGTTTTGCATCTTGATTAGCGGCTTCAACACTGCTTGCTAAAAACTCAGGCTTTAAATGAATATTAATAAAACCCGGGCCTGCGATTTCTGTTTTATCGGCGATGTCACTGACATCTAAATTATCAATAATTTTTTGTGCAAGCTCACGAGGATTGCTTTTCATTTTTTTCGCTGCACCCATCGCGCCATTAATTTGGTAATCACCAAATTGTGGGCGTGTGCTTTGCGTAACCGCAGGATTAGTATCAGCCGGTAAGCCCGCTGCAGTCATTGCCGCAATGGCTTTATCAATTAATAACGTACGAATGTTCATGTAATTTGTTACCTTTATCAGCCCGCTATTGCAGGCATTATTTAAATTTTGAGTTTAGTTTTCACGCGTGTGGTTAAACGTCACTTCAGGGTAACGCTCAATTGATAAGTTAAGATTTACACGGCTTGGGGCGATGTAAGTTAAATTATCACCGCCATCCAACGCTAAGTTACTTTCACACTTACGCTTGAAGTCTTCAAACTTTTTAACATCTGTTGAGCTTACCCAGCGAGCGGTATTTACATTCACGCCTTCGTAAATCGCATCTACGTTGTATTCAGCTTTTAAGCGAGCAACAACCACATCAAACTGCAACACACCTACTGCACCAACAATCAAATCATTGTTAATTAGCGGTCGAAAGACTTGCACTGCACCTTCTTCTGAAAGCTGCACTAAACCTTTGAGTAATTGCTTTTGTTTAAGTGGATCTTTTAAACGGATACGACGGAATAACTCAGGGGCAAAGTTAGGGATACCGCTAAATTTCAGCTTTTCGCCTTGGGTAAAGGTATCACCAATTTGAATTGTGCCATGATTGTGCAAACCTATTATATCACCCGCGTACGCATCAGCAGCTCGCTCACGATCGCCCGCCATAAAGGTCACTGCATCAGAAATACTCACCTGCTTACCAATACGCACATGATTCATTTTCATGCCTTGGCTATATTTACCCGATACGATACGCATGAAAGCAATACGGTCACGGTGCTTTGGATCCATGTTAGCTTGTATTTTAAAAACAAAACCTGAGAAATTATCTTCATCTGCAATTACTTGACGATCTTCAGTTTCACGAGGTAATGGCGTAGGTGCCCACTCCGTCAAACCATCTAATACGTGGTCAACACCAAAGTTACCTAGTGCTGTACCAAAATACACAGGCGATAACTCGCCCGCTAAGAACAGATCTAGGTCAAATTGATGTGATGCACCAATTACCAGCTCAAGCTCTTCACGCAATTGCTCTGCAAGTTCGCCGCCAATGGCTTCATCTAACTCTGGGTTATCAAGCCCTTCAATGCTGCGTACTTCTTGGATTGTATGGCCTTGGCCTGTTTTATACAAAATAGTCTCGCCACGGTGAATGTGGTAAATACCTTTAAACTCTTTACCACAACCAATAGGCCAGGTGATTGGCGCACAGGCAATGTTAAGCTCTGTTTCAACCTCGTCCAATAATTCCATTGGATCACGAATGTCACGGTCACATTTATTCATAAAAGTAACGATCGGCGTAGTACGCAAACGCGTTACTTCCATTAATTTACGAGTACGATCTTCGACACCTTTTGCAGCGTCGATAACCATTAAACATGAATCTACTGCAGTCAATGTACGATAAGTATCTTCTGAGAAGTCTTCGTGCCCTGGCGTATCAAGTAAATTAACTAAGCGCTCATTATATGGAAATTGCATTACAGAAGTGGTTACTGAGATACCACGCTCTTTTTCCATGTCCATCCAGTCAGATTTAGCATGTTGATTAGAGCCACGACCTTTTACCGTACCGGCTTTTTGAATTGCCTGTCCGAATAAAAGTACTTTTTCAGTAATGGTGGTTTTACCCGCATCCGGGTGAGAAATGATCGCAAAGGTGCGTCGTTTATTAATTTCACTAGATAAATTAGACATGTAAGCCGCTTTAAGTCATAACAAGGCACAGCTAAACATGCCAAAACGAAGGCGTTTGTTGTGCATTGTAGGTATAAAATAGAATTACTAACATTATACCTTGTTTGTGCAAGCCAAAAAAGCAACGATTGCAAGTAATTAACGACATTTGAGAATTTACTTAACCTCAACAAAATAGGTACGATCAGCACTAAACTTGTGTAATTTTTCCCTACGGCATACTATTGTAAGATTACATGGAGGATATTTTGTTTGGGCATGAAAACCAGTAAGCTAAGTATAAGATTATTATGGTATATCACTCCACTTGTGATCTTGCCATTGCTATTTTTAGGGGGCTTTACATTAACAAATGTAACCAACTCAACCCAAAAACAAGCTGAGCTTATAGTGAGTCGATTTGTTGAACAACAACAACAAAAAATGTTTAACTACATTGATTCATTTCATTCAACTTCAAAGCTCTTATCTACCTCACCAGTATTGAGTGATTTTCTTGCTGATGACATGCTTAGCAATGGGAACTATACGTCTCAACTTGGTGACCTGATGGATGTGTTCGCCAGCTACTCTGAAGCTTACCCCGATATAATTAGCGTTAATCTTGTTTCTCCAAATGGAAAGAGTAAAGCGTACTACTCAAGTAATTTAAATACCCCCCCAACTGACTACCCATTTTTCTCGCGTGTATTACAAAGCAACCTGCGCCAGCAACAATTTATGGTGCAAAAAAACGATGGTACAACCAGCCTGTATTTCATTCAGCGCGTTTACAGTGCTGATTATTATTTAAAACGGCCCCAACAATTAGGGTTTATTATATTGCATGTTGAACCTTCTATTTTGAATACAAGCATTCTAGAAGCACCGTATAACAACACGCTCAACCTGCTGTTAACAGAAGACGGTAAAATTTTATTTAGTTCTGACTACAATAAGCGTGGCCAATTTATTAGTGAGTATGAGCTTAAGCAAATTCATAATCTTGCTGACTTAGGTAAACTTTCCACCATCGAGTTATCCAGCATAGATAAAATAGAGCGTATGATTTACGCCGTACAAATGAGCGGCGGTTATTATTATGTCTCAACCATTCCGAAGGCTTTGCTTTATCAATCAGGTAAAGCAATCAGTTTGATTACTGCCCTGATAGTTATCATTTCTGTTATCACTTTACCTATGCTGATTTTTATTGTTGTTCGTAATCTATTACTCAACCCGATTGAATCATTAGGAGCTGCCAGCCATCGAGTTGGCGATGGTGATTTATCTGTGTATTTACCCGCTCATAATAACGATGAAGTGGGTGTGTTGTTTAACGACTTTAACCACATGGTAAACCAAATACGTCATTATCAAGACGAACTTGAAGAATACAAGCATCACCTTGAGGATAAAGTAGAAAGCCGAACCCGAGCACTCGAAACAATGAATAGTCAGCTTGAATCTGCCATTGCGCAAGCTGAACAAGCAAACCAACTTAAGAGTCGCTTTTTGGCGAATATGAGCCACGAGATTCGCACACCTTTAACAGCAATTATGGGTTTTACAGAGCAGCTTTTACACAGTAAAGAAGCGAGCTCTGACGAGCTACATTTAGCCACGATTTTACGTAACTCTAAGCATCTATTAGAGTTAATTAACAATATATTGGATCTTTCGAAAATAGAAGCAGAGAAACTTGCTGTTGAAAAAGAACCATTAGATATTGTGCAGCTAGTGCACGACATTGATTCGATTATTCGCCCCCTTTCGCAAGAAAAAAACCTCAAATGCGAAATCAACTACCATTTGCCTTTACCCAAAATAATTAATTCTGATACAACGCGGTTAAAGCAAATATTGATTAATATTGCCAGCAACGCGGTTAAATTTACCGAGCAAGGTTTAATAAAGCTAGATATTACTTATGAACCAAATTCGCAATTAATTGAGTTTGCCATTAAAGACAGTGGTATAGGCATGTCGGAGCATGAAGTAGAACGTGTTTTTAAGCCTTTTGAACAAGCTGATGCCACAACCACTCGCCGCTTTGGTGGCACAGGACTGGGACTGTGTATTTCTAAAAATTTAGCGCAATTACTAGGCGGAGACGTATACGTACAAAGTACACCGGGGATGGGCAGTTGTTTTAATGTAAAAATAGCGTGTAACTTGCCTGAAGAAAGCCAACCCCCAATGCTGACGGAGCTCAGTCAGTTAAAGCCAGAAAAAGACACTCTACTTTCATTCGCATCAAATAGCTTTGATGCAAATATACTGGTCGCTGAAGACAACCCTGATAACCAAGTGCTTATCACATTACTACTGCAAACCTGGGGGTTAGACCCTGATATAGCTAACAACGGCGCTGAAGCTGTAGAAATGGCGTTAGTTAACGATTATCAGGTCATCATTATGGATATGCAAATGCCTGTTATGGGCGGTTTAGAGGCAACTCAAATGCTTCGCCACGCAGCCTACGACGGCCCTATTATTGCACTCACCGCGAATGTCATGAAACATGATATTGATACTTATTTAAAAGCCGGTTGCAACGAAGCATTAGCCAAACCGATTGATAAAGATGCACTAGAGAATGTTCTTGTTAAATACTTACATATCGAAAAAGACAGTCAAAACAAATGGGATAGCTTACTAAATAGTGAAAAGTTTCAACAGATAAATGAAAATTATCGCTCAAAACTACCTGAACATTTAGCGCAAGTTAATGAGTTATACCAAGCTGGAGAGTGGGAGGTGCTAAGAGCACTGGCTCATAATTTAAAAGGCAGTGCCGGCTGCTTTGGGTTTAGTAATATTCACCATGCTGCAGCAGAGCTTGAAGATAATTTACGGGGCAGAGATACGGATCATAACCGCCGAGATTATTTGGCTCTAAGCTTAATTGAAGCAATAAAATACACAATAAACCACGACGCACTATCCAAAAAGCAAAGTCATTCCCATTAGGATGGCGTCTTCATGGCCATTTTTTGTAGGGTCATCACTAGGGTAATAGTTTTTACGTACAGACATTTCACTAAACCCTGCTCGCTCATAAAGCTTAATCGCACGTGTATTTGTTTCTCGGACTTCTAAAAACAGATTTTCAGCACTGTGTTGCTCACCGTAATCGACAAACTTCTCAAGCAATTGCTTTGCTATGCCCTGCCCTTGATATTTAGGCATCACACAAATATCCATCAGGGTAAAATCAGGCCCTGCCTTTTCACCAATGTAAAACCCCACCATATCAGGACCGATGAAAGCTGCTAAATTAAAATAACGCCCCGATAAACAGGATTTCATGGTGCTTAGTGTCCATGGATGGCTATGACATGCACTCTCGATTTCCATCAGCGCGTCGATTGAAGTTTCAGTAACAGTTTTAAAGGTTATCAAGTTTATCGCTCATCAGCGCCCACAGCGCACGTTTATGTTCAGGTTTAAGCTGTGCTGAAGGTAAACTCAACGTGTCGTTAAGCCAGTTTATAGCTTCTGCTTGGATCACATGATTAATCGTGTGTGGCGAAACGGCTCGATTTAGATCGGCCAACAACACAGCGTTAAGTTCAAGTCTGTTACTTTTCGACTCTGCCACTGGGCTTCTTTCGGCTGATTGTTCTTGGTGAGTATCCGCACTATCATATTGCGCAGTTTCACTACGAAAATGCTGATTCAGTTCGAGGTTTTCTATACCAAAAATAGCTGCGTAACGTGTATGCATAACAACTCAGTAGATTTAAACACTGGAACAATATAAGAAGTAATAAAAACGATGTAAAGAAGAAATGGCAGGGGCGGAGAGATTCGAACTCCCAACCGTCGGTTTTGGAGACCGCTGTTCTACCAATTGGAACTACGCCCCTGCAATGACGATGAATTATAGAGACCTTTCGCTAAAGGTAAAGTAAAAAATCAATTTTTTGGTTTGTTTGCTTTTTAAATAAACAAAACGGCGAATAAGCATGCTAATTCGCCGTTTTTTAATCAATTAGGAATACCGCTTAGCTGTTATTCCCACTCGATAGTTGCAGGAGGTTTACCTGAAATATCGTAAACAACACGTGAGATACCGTCGATTTCATTAATGATACGGTTTGAAACCACACCTAAGAATTCATACGGCAAATGTGACCAACGCGCTGTCATAAAGTCGATGGTTTCTACACAACGAAGTGAAACAACCCAATCGTACTTACGTGCATCACCCATAACCCCTACCGACTTAACCGGTAAGAATACAGTAAACGCTTGGCTTACTTTGTGGTATAGCTCTGCTTTATGAAGCTCTTCAATGAAGATAGCGTCTGCGCGGCGAAGTAAATCACAATATTCTTTCTTGATTTCACCCAGTACACGCACACCTAAACCAGGTCCAGGGAACGGGTGACGGTAAAGCATGTCGTACGGTAAGCCTAACTCTAAACCAATTTTACGTACTTCGTCTTTAAACAATTCACGTAGTGGCTCAACTAAGCCCATCGCCATATCATCTGGTAAGCCACCCACATTATGGTGAGACTTGATCACGTGTGCTTTACCTGTCGCTGATGCAGCAGACTCGATTACGTCCGGGTAGATAGTTCCTTGACCCAACCACTTCGCATTTTTAAGCTTTTTAGATTGCTCATCAAATACGTTAATAAATGTGTGACCAATTGCTTTACGCTTATCTTCAGGGTCAGATTTGCCCGCAAGATCCGCTAAGAACTGGTCTTCAGCATCTACTTTAACAATATTAAGGCCAAACTTATTACCAAACATGTCCATAACTTGCTGACCTTCGTTTAAACGAAGTAAACCGTTATCAACAAACACACACGTTAGGCGATCGCCTATTGCGCGGTGAATAAGCATCGCCACAACCGATGAATCAACACCGCCTGATAAGCCTAAGATAACTTCGTCATCGCCAACAGTTTCTTTGATACGCTCGATGGCGTCATCAATGATTTTTGCTGGCGTCCACAGTTTTTCACAGCCACAGATATCAATTGCAAAACGTTCTAATAAACGCTGACCTTGATGCGTGTGTGTTACTTCTGGGTGGAACTGAACGCCATAAAAACGCTTTTCTTCGTTAGACATTGCCGCATGCGGGCATGTAGATGTTTTAGCTGTAGTAGTGAACGTATCTGGAATTTCCATTACTTTATCACCGTGGCTCATCCATACGTCGAGTACGCCATTACCGCCATCAGTAATGTGATCTTCAATGGCATCAAATAATGCACAGTCACCTACTTTTTCAACTTGGGCGTAGCCAAACTCTTTTTTGTCAGAGCTGTGTACACGACCACCCAGTTGTGTTGCCATTGTTTGCATACCGTAGCAAATACCTAACACTGGCACACCAGCATTAAATACATACTCAGGAGCACGCGGGCTGTTTTCTAGGGTTGTTGACTCAGGGCCACCAGAAAGAATGATACCTTGTGGGTTGAATTCACGGATTTGCTCTTCCGTGACATCCCATGCCCACAGTTCACAGTAAACACCAATTTCTCGCACACGGCGGGCGATCAATTGCGTGTATTGCGAACCAAAGTCTAAAATAAGAATTCGTGAATCGTGAATGTCTTTGCTCATTGAGGGTCTCGTTAGTCAAGAACTGGCATTCAGGTAACCTGAATGACTATAAATAAGGGCCAGCAAATGCTGGCCCGGTAATTTCAATACGTTAGGTAGATTAACCTAAGCGGTAGTTAGGCGCTTCTTTAGTGATTTGCACATCATGAACGTGCGATTCACCCATACCCGCCGAAGTAACGCGTACAAACTGTGGTTTAGTGTTTAGCTCATTTATTGTGGCACAACCGGTTAATCCCATTGCACTGCGCAGGCCGCCCACTTGTTGGTGAATTATGGTTGCGATTGGGCCTTTATAAGCCACTCGACCTTCAATCCCTTCAGGAACTAGCTTGTCAGCTTGATTAGATTTTTGGAAGTAACGATCTGATGAACCTTCTTTTTGATCCATCGCACCTAAGCTGCCCATACCACGGTATGATTTGTAGTAACGACCTTGGTAAAGCTCAACTTCGCCAGGTGCCTCTTCAGTACCCGCTAGCATAGAGCCAACCATGACACATGATGCACCAGCAACTAATGCTTTTACGATATCACCTGAAAAACGAATACCGCCATCGGCAATAACTGGAATGTCGCGACCTTTAAGGCCTTCAACAGCATCAGAAATAGCCGTAATTTGTGGTACACCACAACCGGTTACGATACGTGTCGTACAGATTGAGCCTGGGCCGATACCTACTTTAACTGCATCAACACCCGCATCAGCAAGGGCAATCGCACCTTCAGCTGTTGCTACGTTACCTGCAACAATTTGTAAATCTGGGAATGCTTGGCGTGTTGCCGCTACGCGGTCAATAACACCTTGAGAGTGGCCGTGTGAAGTATCAATGAGTAATACATCTACGCCTGCTTCAACTAATGCAGCAATACGCTCATCAGTTCCGGCGCCAACACCAACAGCTGCACCAACACGTAGACGGCCTTGCTCGTCTTTACATGCATCTGGCTTGTCTTGTGCTTTTTGGTAATCTTTTACTGTGATCATACCTTTTAGCTTAAAGGCATCATCAACAACAAGAATTTTTTCGATACGGTGTTCGTGCATTAAGCCTAAAATTTCTTCGCGTGCTGCACCTTCTTTTACGGTAACAAGCTTGTCTTTTTTAGTCATAACAGTTGAAACTGGTTGCTCAAGTTTCGTCTCGAAACGCATATCACGGCTGGTTACGATACCAACAAGGCCATTATCAGCATCCGTTACCGGAAAACCTGAAAAACCTTTTTCTTCAGAAAGTGCAACTGCATCCGCAATGGTTAAATCCGCTGTAACAGTAACAGGATAAGAAACAATGCCCGCTTCGTACGTTTTAACTTTACGTACGTTTTTAGCTTGTTCTTCAATTGTCATGTTTTTGTGGATAAAACCTAAACCGCCCTCTTGCGCTAAAGCAATCGCTAAGCGAGCTTCGGTAACAGTATCCATAGATGCTGAAACTAGCGGCAAGTTAAGTTTGATACCACGCGTTAAGCGAGTTGAAATATTTGCCGTGTGTGGCAAAACAGTAGAATGACCTGGTACTAAAAGTACGTCATCAAAGGTAAGAGCTTCTTTAGCAATTCTAAGCATTTTGGCAACTTCTCACATGTGGATCTTGTATAAGGAATTGCGGCCAAATTTTATCAGCGTTATCGGCATGAGTAAATAAGATTTAGCAAATATTTATGATAAAATACCCCCATCAGCGTTTTTAAGGTTCGTTTTATGGCCATAACTTCAAAGCAGCAAACGATTTATACCGTCTCCAGGTTAAATCGAGAAATAAGAACAGTGCTCGAGCAAGGATTTGCGTCGTTAATTTTAACGGGGGAGATCTCAAATTTTATAACGCCCGCATCAGGTCATTGGTATTTCACTTTAAAAGATGACCGTGCTCAAGTAAAAGCCGCGATGTGGCGCGGTAATAATCGTAACCAACGTTATCGTCCTGAAAATGGCGCACAAGTGACTGTGCGAGCACGGGTCTCTTTGTACGAACCCCGTGGTGATTATCAATTAATTGTTGAGCATATGGAAGCCGCTGGTGAAGGTCAGTTAAAACAAGAGTTTGATGAATTAAAAATGCGCCTTGCAGCACAAGGGCTGTTTAGCTCTGTGCATAAAAAACCTTTACCTAATGTTGTGCATCGGGTGGGAGTGGTAACCTCCGCTACTGGGGCTGCAATAAAAGATATATTAACGGTACTCAAGCGCCGCGCTCCACAACTTGAGGTGGTAATTTACCCTGCCATGGTGCAAGGTAAAGATGCACATTTACAGTTAATTGATAAAATAACCCTCGCGAATATTCGTAATGAAGTCGATGTACTCATAGTTGGCCGTGGCGGCGGCTCACTAGAAGATTTATGGTGCTTTAATCACGAGCAGCTTGCGCACGCCATTTTTGCAAGCGAACTGCCAATTATTAGTGCCGTCGGCCATGAAATCGACACCACAATCAGTGATTACGTTGCCGATATACGTGCAGCAACCCCCAGTGCAGCCGCAGAGCTTGTTAGCCCAAACAGTGCTGAGTTAACAAATCAAGTTCAGCAAATGCTTAATCGCTTAGCGAATGCATTTAAACACCAAGTGGCTGATAAATTCAGACTTGCTGTGCAGCTGGAGCATAAACTCACACTTTGCCACCCTCGCAACCAACTTACTCAGCAAGCGCAACGCTTAGATGAGCTCACTCTTGCACTGCAAAATGCCATGCAGCAACGCCTTTATCAACAAGAGCGCCGTTTAGCTAACTTAAAGCCTCGTTTGTTACAGCGCTCCCCCGATAGAAAGCTTTCGCAAGCGGATCATCAATTGCAACAGCTGCAAGCGCGATTACAACAATCAATGCAACAGCAGCTGGGGAGTGCTAAAAATAACCTTGCGATGCAGGCTGGTCGATTAGACTCAGTTAGCCCCTTAAATGTGCTCGCGCGCGGGTATAGCATTACTAAATCAAAACAAGGTAAAGTGATTAAGTCGGTAACACAGGTTAACTCTGGTGATATTTTAATTACAGAGCTGGCCGATGGCACCATTGAGTCTCAGGCTAACTAAAAATTACTGCTCTGTGCTGAGCAACAATTTAAAATCACTGTCACTCGAAGTTGATGTGCTGGTTTTAAATTGTTGCCAAAACGCTTGCTTCACTAACTTATCGTTTAATTCTCGCCATTGCCTGTGATCAAACTCTTCATTGCCTTGCGGCGCGACAAGTTCAAACTTGCACACAGAGGTTTTACACTCAGCACTGACTAATTCAGGGGCAATAGATAAGTCGGCTGTTATCAAAAAATCCTGTAAGGCAACTTCAGTGCGGTAAGCCCATTCCTCATCACGTTTTTGCTGGTCAAATTTATCAAGCAGCATTTGCTCAAAATCAGAAGGGCCTTGTAGTTGTTTTCGATAACTTTTCACTGCAGCTTTTTGTGTTGCAAGCTCACGCTTTAAAGCAACAACTTGCAGCTGTAATTGCTCTGTAACGTTAGCATTATCATTATTACTATTAATTTCAGTTTGCTGTACAGATGTTTCAGCAACATCCAACGTAACTGTTTGGATGGGTTCTAACCTGTTTAATGATGCTTTTGAAATTGATTGAATATGCTTTTTCTCAATGCTTTGTTCAAAAGGAGCGGTAAGCAAAAAATAGCCTGAAGCTATAATAATACCCGTAATAAAGGCGAGTAATAAAGACAATGGGCTATTTTTTATCATTACGCGGTAATTCCTTTACGGCATTTATAACATGGCACTAGTGTGCGATTCGTTCACAGGCTCTGCTTCTAAAAAGTTTTGATTCATGCTTTCTGCTGGACAAGGACAGTTTGGCTGACCAACTATTTTAGCAGGAACCCCGACAGCAGTGGTATGCGGCGGTACCGGGCTTAATACAACTGAGCCTGCACCAATTCTAGCCCCTTCACCGACTTCTATGTTGCCAAGTACTTTTGCTCCAGCACCAATTAAAACGCCAGCGCGAATTTTAGGGTGACGGTCACCTTTTTCGTTACCAGTACCACCCAGCGTGACAGATTGCAGAATGGATACGTTGTCTTCGATTACCGCCGTTTCCCCTATTACTATGCCAGTTGCATGGTCAAACATAATACCATGACCGACTTTACAAGCAGGATGGATATCAACGCCAAATACTTCTGAGGTACGGCTTTGAATAAACCGCGCGAGTTCTTTGCGGTTTTGACGCCAGAGGCAATGGGCAAGTCTATGTGCTTGTATTGCATGAAAACCCTTTAAGTTTAAAATGACTGTTAAGTAAGTATCGGCAGCTGGGTCACGATCTTTAACTGCTTTTATGTCATTTGCAACGTGGGTCAACATTCGGTCACAATCAACAAAGGCTTGGTCAAATAGTTCTCTAATGGTGAATGCTGATACAACCGCATCAGCTAATTTATTAGCCACAATAAAGCTTAACGCCGAACCTAAACATTCGTGGTTCAAAATACATGAGTAAACATGGCTTGCTAATAAAGGTTCACGCGTGACAACTTCATTTGCTTCAGAACGAAGTTGTTGCCAAATTTCATGACGCATAGGACGGCCTTAAATAAAATATAAATGTGCTTTAGGTAAGTTTAACGGATTTAATGACTGATGTGTTAATACTGTCATTATTTGTTCTGGCTATTAGATATAACAAAGTTAATCCCATTACTTATGAACAAACTTATCAGCACCCTATGACAAACAATAAAAAGCAAATAAGTATTAAAAAAATAAAATTCCATTTAATTCAGGAGTTAACAGCACATGACAGTCGTTATGTCATATGACAATATAGCCATTGGCATATAACTGACGGCGTAAATAATAAAAATAATCGCTAAATTAGCATCATCAACTCAACAAGGATAAATGATGATGAATAACGACATACTAAATACTAAAAAACTGGGTTATAAATTTTACTTTCAAGATGGCGATGATCAAATAGCCTGTTTTGGTAGCTACTTCACAGGTAAAGAAGAAGTCTATATCAATGATGAGCTTGTTAGTGAAAAACGAAACATTAATGTAGCAAGCAAACACCAATTTGAACTATCAGGTAATACATTTAGTGTTAAATTTGAAATGCTGAATATCTTGACTGGAAAACTTCAGTGCTCACTATTTAAAAATAAAAAGCTCGTAAAAAGCTACGAACAATCATCACTATTTAACAATCCAAAAACGTCGCTAAAAGTTCTTGCGGGCTGCTTTTTGGGTGGACTCATTGGCGGCTATTTACTCATTACAATTTTAGAGTTTTTACTGGGGAAATTTTAGTATGCAACTTAATCCCACAACAGTGAGAACATTAAGGCAAAAGCTAGATTGGACTCAACAACAGCTCGCAGATGCCTGTGACGTGAGTTTACGAACTATTCAACGAGTAGAAAAAGAAGGCGCAGCATCGAAAGAAACCACCATGGCCTTGTGTGCTGTATTGGAGGTTCGCCAAGGTGAATTGATACGACTTGAAGAGGTCGCAGCACCTGACTCTAAAACACAGGTTATTAATAAACAAAAGATAACGGCGGTGATAGCAATCTCATCTTTTGCAAGCTTTGCACTTGGCATGATCACCGTATTCTTAATTATGAAATAAGGAGTTTAAGTCATGACAAAACAAACGCGAGGTCATATCACTTTAGTAATTATCGTCAGTGCTATCATACTGTTTGGCTTAGGCATAAAAGTTGGCGCAATGTTATAAAAATGCCCCAAATTTGGGGCATTTAAATTAAACATCTTAGTTATCTAAATATTTGTTATTCAAATACCTTGTCTACAGCCAACACTTCAATGTTTTTCGCAGGAATTGATAACGTGTAATCAGCGATTACTTTATCTTCAGCAACAAGCTCTGCTGGTTTTTCTGCGTTATACACCATAGGTGATGTTTGCTCAGACGCTAAGCGTTTTTTCATATCTTTACCATCGCCTGTGATAAATACATATTGAATATCGTCTGTTTGTAAGTTTTCTTTTATTACGCGATTTACATCAGCAAGGCTTAGCTTTTCAAGCTGGCTGGTTACGTATTTAACAAACGTTTCAGTGTTATAAAACTCACTATCAAGCGCATACCCTAACTGGCGGTTTTGACTTGCAACCATTTGCGGCACAAAGTTAATTAAGAAATTGCGCGTTGCCTCAAAATCTTTTTCAGTCATGCCATTTTTGATCAGTTTATCAAGTTCAAATAAAGCCGTACGTGTTGCGAAGTGTGCATCGTTATTTGAACGTAATGGGCGTAACCAAACTTGGAATATCTGCTCTGAACGACCTAAATTAGCATCCGGTTTTGTTTGGAACATACCTCGTGGGAAGTACTCGATATACGCATAATCACCATAGTTCATACCACGTGTTTGACGAATACGTTCATACAAATATGAGTTAGAGCTACGGTGCTCACCAAAGTACGAACGTACTAACCAAAGTGCGGTCCAGTCTTCGCTGCTGCGAATAGTATCAATTGGGAAACCAAATGAAACTGCTGTTGATTGCGCTGACTTTTCAACAATAGTGGCATGATGCCCTTTAAGTTCTGGTGCATCAGGTATTGATAAACGACTCTCCTCCCCTTTCGGTAAATCGCTAAAATCAGCAAACATGGTGGTTTTTAGAGACTCAGGTACAGCGCCAATTAGACCAACAGTTAATTTAGCCTGAGTGAACTCTTTGGCGTAAAACGCTTTTACGTCATCAAGTGTTAATGCTTCTAGATCTGACAAGTCACCATAGTTGTAACTTTCATATGGGTGACCTTGATAAAGCTTATGATAAAGCACTTCTTTACCAAGCTCTTCATCGTTTGAAGCTTTTAGGCCCGATTTAATACCGTCAATCAACTCTTTCTTTAAACGTTTAAAGTCATCTTCTCTAAAACCAGGATTAAGTAATTGCTCACTTACCAATGCGTACCACTGAGCGGCATTATCTTTATGGACACGCCCTTGCAATGAAATCATTTCTTTATCTATTTGATAACCAAAGCTGCCGGCTAATGGATACAGTGCTTTTTTGATATCATTATAACTTTTAGACTCAGAGCCACCTTGTGCAAGCATTGCAGCGGTGAGTGCAGCAACCCCTTTTTGACCTTTAGGATCAGCGGCTGCACCTGTGTGGAATAGCCAATTAACGTCAATCAATGGTGAACTATTGGTCTTATCAAGCACATTAAAGTGGCGCTCTTTGACTGTTTGCTTGCTTGCAACTAGCGTATTTAGGTCAACTTCTTTTTCAAAACCGGCTATCTTATCAAGTGCCGACATGGTTACCGTTGTGCGGCCACTGTCAACAAAGTACTTGTTAGCAATATCTTGAATATCTTTGGCAGTAATACTATCCGCGGTTGCATAAAGTTGGTTAATCACTTCTGGATCGCGCTCAAAGTGCATATAGCTTGCAAGTGTTGATGCAATCGACTGAGATGAATCAAGGCCATTAATAAAGCTGTATTTTAAGTTAGATTTCAAATCAGCAAGCTTTTGGCTATCTACAAGCTCGGTACGCGCTTTTGCATACGTATTATTAATTGCATCACGCGCTTTAGCTAAGTCTTCTTCGTTTTCTACTTTTACAAATACATGTAGTAAGCCCGGATCTTTTGTATCTGGGTTATAAGTAAACATTTGGCTGGCAATTTGTTTATCAACTACTAACTCTTGGTATAGCGCTGAGTTATTTGAAAAATAAAGCTGCGAGAGTAAATCCAATGCTGCGCGGTCTTTTATTTCTGGCTGCCAAGCTGTGCCCTTGTAAGATACAAGTAACCAATGCCCAGGTAACCCTTCATTTTTCTCATGGATGTACTTAGCCGCTTGTTGCTTTGGCTCTTTTGGAATATCAGCAACATAGTCGCCTTTTTGCCAGTTACCCCAGTGTTTTTTAACCATTGCCATGGTGTCTTTTGTATCAACATCACCCACAATAACTAATGAAACATATTCAGGTTTGTAAAACTTCTCAAAGAACTCTTTACCATACGCCATTTGATCTGGCATGGCTTCAATGTCTTCGAAAAAGCCCATTGTAGTGTGTTTGTATGTGTGTTTTTCAAATGCTTCATTACGCACAGCTGAAAGTAACTTACGGATAGGGCTGGCATTATTTTTAAGGTATTCACCTTTAACGGTTAATGCTTCTGTACGAAATTGCTCTTCTGAATATTTTAAGTTTTGGAAAATATCGGCTTCAATTTCGAGTACTTTATCAAGGTGCTGTTTCGAGAAGTTTAGGTGATAGTTAGTGTAATCATTAGTTGTATAAGCGCGGTTATCAACGCCTGAATTTTTTAAGATATCTGAATACACGTCTTGCGGGAACTTTTCAGATCCTTTAAACATCATGTGTTCAAAAAAGTGCGCAAAACCCGTTTTACCCGCTTCTACTTCATTGCGTGAACCGACTGATACAGGGATTTGCAATGAAACAACATCTGGATAATCGGTTTTAACAATCATCACACGTAAACCGTTATCTAACTCTTCTAGTACGTAGTCTTGTGAAAAAACACGGTCGTTTGCAGTGTTTACAGAGTTTTGCTCTATTTCAACTTCTTTAACCATGGTTGTACTTTCATTGCTAGCACACCCGCTCAGTGCTAGCGTAACGGCTAGGCTCGTTGCTAATAATTTAAATTTCATTGTTATCCCTTGTTAGTTGAATATTTTTTTAGTTATAAATATGTCTACATCACTTCGATTATGCAACAAAGTGAGGAAATATAAGACCCCTTGGCCAATGATTTATGTAAACAGTTGTGTATTTCCCGTACCTAAAACCAGAAGAAACATGAGATAAATTCACACACATTGAGAAAGTTTCATTAAAAAAATCTATCTAGACGTCTAAATGGCTGCTATATTGTCTGATATAGAAAGTTAATTGGCTGGAATGAGGATTATGGCTTTATCATTACAAGAGAAAATTGAAGACACCAATCAGGGTGTTTACTTAATTGGCACCACGCCACCGCGCATTGGTACCGATAAAGCCCAACTTGAAACCATTGCTCAAAAGCTATTAGGTCGTTTGCATGAAATTGAATACGACGGTGTGATTATTTATGATATTCAAGATGAAAGCAGCCGTACTGATAAGCCTCGTCCTTTTCCATTTAAACAGACTGTGGATCCAAGAGAATACAGCCACTTATTGCGTAATTTATCCGCTCAAGATGTGATCACTTATAAAAGTGTTGCACAGCGTGGCGAGGAAGAATTTAAAGCCTGGTTACATGAAACTAAGACCCAGTTTGATTTAAAAAACTTAGTACTGGTGGGTAGCCCTTCATCTGAAGGTGATATCAAGCTAAGCTTACCAAATGCCTATAAAGTTTTAGAGCAACAATCGGATGACTTCTTTTTAGGTGGCGTCACGATTGCTGAGCGCCACGCCAGTAAACGCAACGAACACGAGCGCTTACTTGAAAAAACCGCACAAGGGTGCAAATTTTTTATCTCGCAAGCTGTTTACAATGCCCAAGCCACAATTGATTTAATCACCAGTTATGCACGCAGCTGCAAAGCACAAGGTATAAAGCCACAACGAATCATACTGACTTTTACCCCATGTGGCAGTGAAAAAACGTTAGATTTTATGCAGTGGTTAGGGATTTCTGTACCTGAGGCCACAAAATGGCGCATGCTGGATTCACATAACCCGCTGAGTGAGTCGGTGCGTATTTGCCGTGAAAACTTAGATTTGATTTTACAAAGCTGCGCTCATTTGGATGTACCACTTGGATTAAATATTGAAAGTTTAACAAACCGTAAAGAAGAAATTGACGCATCAATTAACCTTTATCGCTTGTTAAAAGCAACGATGGAATTAAATCTAGCCGAAAAGCAAATAGCTTAGGGTCTATTGACCTTTACGGATTGAAATTTGTTCAAACTAGGAGCGATGTAATCGCGGCGCGAGGCTTGTAACCTAGTGGACTAAGTCAAAACCGAGCAAAGCTTGCGCGTCCTGCTAACGCCTCTTACCTACATCCATGTAGGTAACAAAGAGTAAATCGCCCCTAGGCAGAACCCGAAAGGCAGCGCCTGTTTGGCATTGATGCTGCGTTATCACCTACTTATGGGGAACAACCACACCACATAGGTGCTGCCTTGCCTAAACACCAAACAGACTGCTGTAAATTTAACCTTGAAAGGTCAACAGACCCTAACAATGCAGCAAGCATTACTCACTCATTTGAGAGTTTCAGTGCTTGTTTGTTTTTATACATATCTTGATCTGCTTTATCAAGCAATACCTCAAAGGGCTCTGTTTGCACAGAGCTAAAGCTATAGCCAATACTTAAACTTAAACATGGTAAGTCTTTTTCAGCTAATGCAGTTTTATAGCCGTCGCATATTTTATTAAGCACATTATCAATAAGTGATTTGTCGGTAATCTGAATCACCGCGATAAACTCGTCACCACCTAAACGGCCAATGATATCGGCATCCCTTAAACGCATTCGCAATGTTTCAGCCAATGTAATCAGTGCATTATCACCCACTTCATGACCAAAACGATCGTTTAGTTTTTTAAAGTCATTAATGTCTATGAACAAGCAACATACATCAAAGCCCAACCGCCTAGCCAAGTTAATCTTTTGTTGAGCCAGTAAACTCAATGCACGGCGGTTATAAATATTCGTCAACGGGTCTAGCATGGCAATTTCACGCATTTGCACGAAACTATTAACCATCTCTAAGTCATCTTCGACCATGTCTCTTAGTTGCTTGATTAACTCTAAATAGTTGCGTTGATAATCTGTCGGTTCGAAATCCATTACACATAATGTGCCAAACACCTCACCATCGGGCCAATGGATGGGCAAACCGAGGTATGACTCAAAACCATCTTTAACGACTTCGGGGTTATCAAGCCAAAACGTTTCTTTGCTAGCATGCTTCTCATAGAGCGCACTATTGTCTGTGACCACCTTTTTACAAAATATATTTACATCATTGGGTATAAAGGTGCCTGCATCATAGGGGTTTTCTTGCTGTTCGCTGGCAATCACTACCCGATAACCTTTATCAACAGACTGCACAATAAAACCCGCAGGGGCAGAAAACAACTCAGTCAATAAATCGACTGTTTTCTGCCACTTTTGTAAAGATATATGATTATCTTTTTCTGAGAACATCCACTGATTAGCTTTAAACATACTGGGCACCCGCGCTGACTACTTAAAATTAAGTATAAAAGACTTATCGGCGGCGGTTTGAACTTTTTTTACCTAGAATTCGTTTTTTATCACGGTCTTTTCGCGATTTATTCGTATTTTTACGGTTATCTTTAGGCTTTTTGTTTGGGTCAGGTTCATAGCCTGCCAGCCATTGTGGCGTTAGGCGAGTATCTAAAAGGACTTCAATCTCTTCAAGAAGCCACTGCTCATCAAGACTTACTAATGACATTGCAAGGCCCTGCTCACCCGCTCGGCCCGTTCGACCAATTCGGTGAACGTAATCTTCAGCTATATAAGGGAGCTCGAAATTGATCACATACTTTAATGAGACAATATCTAATCCTCGCGCAGCAACATCCGTTGCAACAAGCACACGAGTGGTCCCCTCTTTAAAGTTTTGCAGTGCTCTATCACGCGCACCTTGTGATTTATCGCCGTGGATAGACTCCGTTTTAAGTCCGTCTTTACACATTTCTTTGGCTAACTTGTCTGCCATTTGTTTTGTACGCGTAAAAATAAGTACTTGGCGCCAGTTTTTCATTCCTATCATGTGGGAGACCAGCTCTCGCTTACGATCTTCATCAACGGCATAAATCACTTGTTCCACTTCTACGGCAGCGGAGTTGCGTTTATCAACTTCAACAAGCTTAGGGTCCTTGAGTAACTTTTTACTCAATTCAAACACGCTATCATCAAAGGTGGCTGAAAATAATAAAGTCTGACGGTCACGTGGCACATGGCGCAAAATACGTTTAATCTCGTCAATAAAGCCCATATCGAGCATGCGATCAGCTTCGTCAAATACCAGCGAGTCTACGCTTGATAATGTAATGCTGCCTTTGATAATGTGATCAAGTAACCGCCCAGGGGTTGCAACCACCACTTGCGCCTCTTTCATCGCTTTGACTTGAGGGCCAATACTGGCGCCGCCATATGCTAGTGCACCTTTGATATCACAGCCTTGTGCATATTTTTCGAAACTAGCAAATACCTGCTGAGCAAGCTCTCGGGTTGGCGTTAAAATTAAAATTCGTACAGTGCCTTGCTCATCTTTTTTATCACTTGTGATTAATTTATGTAATAAAGGCAATACAAAGGCAGCTGTTTTACCGGTACCTGTTTGCGCACTTCCCATGACATCATGACCTGCCAAAATGAGTGGGATTGTTTGTAGCTGAATTGCTGTAGGAGTTTGGTATTCAGTTAGCTCAAGGCTTTTGAGTAATAAAGGGTCTAGATGAAGATCAGTAAAGGTTGCAGCAGACATAAGATAGACTTGGAATGACAAATATTAGCATTATTGTACGCGCAAAACGTGCAACAAAAAAGGCGCTTACGCGCCTTCTTAGAGATGTTTAAATAACTGCGGTTTTAAGCTACGGGCTTAAGCGTTTCTTTACGCTCGTTGTAAAATGCAATCAAATCGTCAACGGTCGCTTGGCAATATTCTCTTATGCCTGATACGACCATATGTTTTTCTCCTGATCCCACCTTACTGCCATTTTCAAGCAAATTAAATCGCAAGGTTATTTTACCTCGCTTACCAGCACATTCGAAGTCAGGTTCAGCAAATTCTAATGTTGGTGCTGTGATATCCAATGTATCGAGGTTTATCAACATAGACTCATAAATAACCATCGGCCTAGCCGGGTTTATCATAACATCTTGCTTACCCATAAGTGGAATGATGACATGTGGAAACGTAGTACCAGAAAACTCTACATAATTTTTTATCAAACTGTTAGTAAGTGTTTCACACTGGCTTGTTTTCCCTTCACGCTTAACTTTAAGCATGACTTTTTCACCGCTTGTAATATCAAACTCATTTGACCCGGGTGGAAAATGAAGTTTTGAATTTTCATCCACCATACCTGCAAAGGTGAACTCCATTCTTTCACTGATACCATACTTACTTAATACCAACGAAAACAATAGATCTCCCGGTACACAAAATTTCTTTGCGTCTTTATCATGAAGCGGGTTGTAATCATCAGCTACACACTTAGCAAAGCGGCAACCTTGCTCGCGAGAAATAGAGACATAGTCAGCATGTTGCTGATAATAAGGACTTAACATTGTTTGTTCACTACTTAAACTGCTTATAACCTGACTATACTACCAGATAAAAATACAATAGAGGTCGAATCTGTTAAAGTTTTGTTTATGACCTTACAGTCACTTCCTTGCATAACTTAAAATACAGTATGGCCAACGTCTAAAATAAATATTATTAATTAGTACTGCGTATAATAAAATGTAGCTTTTTGTACAAGTAGTTAACAACTCGCGGAAAATAGGTGACACTGGTTCTCTATTCAAGTTGCGTAGTATAAGCCTATTGGTGGAAGTACAATAAGTTCGCTAGCTTGAATACACGTGTGAAAAATAGGAAAACTATTTTTCCTTCGGATATTTAAGTCGGATTAACTAGCATTATTTGATAATACGTTAAGAATAAATAATAGAAAGAGACGTAGGCAGCAAGTCCATTATTAGAAACTCTGCTGCCAATTATTTAGGTGTATCAGTTTTGAATTACCCTAAGGGTTTTAAAATCTTCGATAAAATTAAAAAGTCAATCTACCACATTACAGTATTATGTAGTGTATTTTTTAGCATGTACGCTTTGGCAAAGCCTGTTGATAAACCTTATTTAGAGATTTCTCCTACAGTATGTGTGACCGAATCAGAACAAAAAATTTGCCAATTCAACATAAAAATTAATTTTACCTTGGCGCCCTTTAAAGAACTATGTCTTGAAATAACAAACCTTCCACAATACACACAGTGCTACACTAAAAAAGGGGTAATTAAAGAGCACTTAAAATTACAAACCTCTCACTCTATAAAAATACAACTTATTGATCCTCTGACCAACAAAGTTGTTAAAGAGCAAGAGTTATCAATTGCTCGTTACAAAGCAAGTGATTATCGCATCAAGCGCCGATTTGGCTGGAGTTTATAATGCACCATATATTTGTTATTGAAGATGACTTAAAGCTTGCCACTTTAATAAAAAAATTTTTATTAAAACAAAAATATACGGTTGATGTATTTAATACCGCACAAAGCTACAATGACCATGACATTATGTTTAACCCCACTTTAATTATCTGCGATGTAATGCTCCCTGACGGTAATGGCTTTGCACTAATTGAAGATTTGAGAAAAAATCATCATTGCCCGGTGATATTTTTAACCGCACTGGATTCCATTCAATCACAAATTAAGGGACTAGAATTAGGCGCGTATGACTACCTAGTTAAACCTATCCGACCAGAACTATTGTTGGCAAAAGTGAAAAATATTATCAGCCAACAACAAGAGTTTAATAAAGACTCACAAAATTTATATATTGATGTCAAAAAGCGCGACGCCGTATTTCTAAATACCCCACTGAAGCTAAATGAAAACGAGTTTGAAATCATTTCATTTTTAGTAAAAAATAGCCCTCAACCGGTATCGAGAGAAGTATTATTTAAACATGTAATTGGTCGTGAATATAATGGTCTAGACAGAGCCATTGATTTAAAAATAAGCCGGTTACGCAAAAAGCTTAAAGAGCTATTTGAAAACCAACACGCATCCTTAGATATTAAGTCAGTTCGTGGCAAAGGGTATAGCTTGGACATAACTGAGCCATGAATAGACAGTTTTTAAAACTCTATATTGTCATTCCAATTAGCTTAATAGCCCTCGTGTTAGCATTTGGACAACTTTATAACCATCTATTCTCATCCCCCCCTCTTAGTGTGCAGTTGAGCGTTAAAGAATTGAGATTGCTTATTGAGCATAAGGAAGAAAAAATAGAAGAATTAAATGATTCTCAGCTATTCCTTTCGGGTAACTTGAGGGAAAAATTTGAGAATGAAGGTATATTAACGGTTACGCTAGAGCAGCAGCAATATGTTTACTTAAAGGGTGATAAACAAAAAAACTTCCGCATCGGCCCTATAAATTTAACGCCTACGCAAACAACAAACTGGCTCGCCTTTATTACCTTTTACTTGTTACTAGGTGGGCTTATTCTATTGTTCATACGCCCAGTTTTCCGTGATTTAAGTATCTTACAAAATGCTGCCAAGCGTTTTAGTAAGAAACCTGAAAAATTTAATCTACCCATTAAGCCCAGCTCGTCTATTGCACCACTTGCAGGCACATTCACCGAAATGTCTGAGCGAATCGAAAACTTTATTCAATTACATAGTGATTTATCCCGCATTATTTCTCATGAAATTCGTACACCTTTAACTAGAATGCAATTCGCGCTTTCAATTTCAAATTACAATAATGAAGAGCGTGATCAGTTAGAACGAGATATTGAAGAAATTGAGTTGCGTTTAGAGCAGTACCTCTCATTTGCGCGCTTAGAGCATCAACACAGCGTATTTAGTCAATACACAACTAATCTCAACCAATTAATTGAGACTGAAGTTAATAAGCTTGATCTTTATGGGCTAAATTTTATTTTAAGAAACAATTTAGCCATGGTTAATTGTGAAGCAAGCTTTATGGCTATTGCAATGCAGAACCTGCTTATCAAAGCTCCAGTTAACCACATCTTCGTGACTTACTGTCCAAGTGCCATCTTTGGTTGCTTTAACCGTACGCACCCATTGACACTCAGGTGCACATGAAAAGTTAACTAAGTTTGGTAAGTTAAGCTTATGTGGCGTACCACCATTATATGGATCTGCTGCTAAGAAGTTTTCTGCACTTTCATCCATTACCAAGCCAGATTGAACGGCATTAGCAACATTAATTCGCCCAGCACCCGCACGATAAATCTGTGCTTTATCTGAATCACCGCCAACTTGATTTAAACGATAATATTGAACATCATTATCAGTAGTCATTGTGAGGGCCGATTGAACTTCAGCGGCAGACCACTCAGGGTGTGCTTGACGGATCAGTGCCATAGCACCAGCGACATGAGGTGAAGCCATCGATGTACCACTGCTCATTGAGTAAGCTGCACCATAAGGAGTAGATACAAACGGGTGTTCGTCTGAGTATGCTGCATATATACTCACGCCAGGTGCTGAAAGTGTTGGTGCAAGTACTTCAATATTTGAATAAGAAGGTCCACGCGAAGAGAATGTAGCCAACCAATCAGCATCTTCTTCATTAATACGGCGTTCAATAACGGTTGGCTTTATTGTGATCATATGGCCTTTTTCTGAATAGCTATCAACCCAATCAGCTAGCCCTTCTTCTGGCCACACACCATTCCATTGGTCATATGTAAAATGCACACTTGGTAAAGAGTAACTCTCTGCAACTGTCCCTTGATCTGAATCACGGTTAAACATGATGAAGCCATCTGCACCACCCGACTTTATGTTATCAGACTTCGCTGTACGGGCATTACCGTTAGGATCATTGGGTGCATGTCGCTGACAAACAACCAGGACTTTCGTATCTCCTTCAGCAGCTCCATCGATTGCAGTACCATCTTTATAAAAATCAAACGTGCCGGCTGGGAATTCATTGACGCAGTATCCATTGTAATCTTTCTCGCCATTTGAATCTTCGTAATCTTTTGCCCAAACCACTACGCCGGTGATTTCTTGATCATTAATAGAACCGCCTACAAGGCCTGCGTCCGACCAAGTAGGTATTTCTGATCCAAACTCATCATTTGCAAAACCAGCATATTCAACAGCCGTTTCTACTACAACACTTCGAACATGAGTGGTTGCTGCAACTTGGCTAAGCCAAGGTGATGAATTATCTAAATAACCCAAACATTCTGCTGCACCGCAAACATCAGCGCCAGAATTACCTGCAGCCGCCGCGACATTAATACCCGCTTCGCGCGCCGATAAAAATGCTAACTGCACAGGATCAGCCCATACATTTGAGTCTGCACCACCAATTGAAAAGTTAATAACATCAACCCCATCACCAATGGCATCCTCAATCCCAGCAACCAGTGCTTCACCAGGACACCCTCTGTAATCACTTTCATTTGTTGAATGACATACTTGATATGAAATAATATTCGCATGAGGGGCAACACCCGAAATTTCAGGAAATAGATCTGCTTTGATCACTTTACCATCCATTTCTTCACCAGTGCCGGCAACCATATACGGCACATTATTAATAACGTTACCCGCTGCCGTTGATGCGACATGTGAACCATGACCACCGTAATCTTCGCCTATTGCAGGCCAACCAGGGATCATTGCCGAATATGAGTCAGTAATTACATCGTACGAACGAACACCAATTAATTTATCATTACACTGAACATGCTCAGGTTCTTCAACACAATCCCCTACATATTGGCCATTACCCCATGGATTTTCGTGATCGTATTCATCGCCACCGATATCGGCAAATGATGGGTGATCAGTATTAACACCTGAATCAATGATACCAATAATTTGCCCTTCACCTTTGAGCTTCAAGCCTGCACTTGAGGCAGCACCAGACCAAACCTCATCGGCTTTGATCTGTTTTGGGCCTTCATCTGATAATAAATCGTAATGCTTTGAACGCATTACAGAGGCAACACTGCCTAGGTTTGCAACGCGCGCGGCCTCACTTTCTGTCATTTTGACAGAAAAACCATTGATGGCTTTAGTAAATTGACGCCGTATCTCAGTGCGTCCAGTAACTGAGCTTACTTCAGAAAAAACCTGTTGTTGTTTTTGTTTTAGTTCATTCTCATATGTTATAACCGCTCGACTTGTTGCTTGGCCTCGTTCAAATAACTTTGAATTTGGAGCAGTTAGCGCACGAGTTAGTGGAGAGTTCGGGGTATTGGCAGCAACGCTCACTGATGCATCTCGTAACCGAACAATGTAGATATGCTCACCCTCTGAGTTCTCTTCTACGAACTTCGCACCACGTGCGTTAACTTGAACGTTAAGATCAGCTACTTCAGTGATTGGTTGTTCAACCGAGTTTATTTCTTTCTGTAATGCCTGAACTTGCTCTAAAGTGAAATTAGGCGCTTTTAGTACATTCTCTTTTGTATAACTCTCAATGTCAGCAGCATGAGCTGCACTCGCGCTGTATATTGCAGCAGCAACAGCAATTGAAATTGTCTTCACTTGCATAAGTGTCCCCTGGATAATTAGATTGTATTTATTCAAGCAATCTGAATAGTAATTCAAAGCTTGTACAAACAATTCAACCATAAGCAGGGTTAAAAGTGACGCTAAAACGTGTAGCATTTTGTACACCGCATTAACAAAATAAACATAACAACAAACCAAAATAATAAATAACACTTTTTTTCATGTATTTAATTTATAAAAAGTTGTTTTTACATATTTACAAAAACATTACCATTAACACAAAAATGCTCCTTTTTTAATTTTATATTTGCAAAGCTTACAATTTTTAACAAGTTGAATTTAAACGAAAGGTTATACTAATAAAATGAATAATAATAAAAAGCAGTAACGAGGGTCTGTTGACTTTTACGGATTAAAATTCGTTCAAACTAGGGGCCATTTAAAGGAAGCGCTTGTTTGGCATTGATGCTGCATTACCGCCTATTTATGGGTAAAAACCACACCATATAGTCGTTGCCTTGCCTAAATACAAAACAGACTACTGTAAATTTAACCTTGAGAGGTCAACGGAGCCAAAATGAATAAAGAATTTTTTTTATTGCTTTTATTATTGTGTAGTGGCTGTAGCTCTATCACTCTGTCTACAAATATCAGTGAATACATGATTGCAAATCAAATTGCTAAACATGATTTATATAAGTTTCGAAACCACCAACATGCAATCGAAATGGGTGCAACGATGATGGGCCAGATAGAGGGGCTCAGCTGTACAAACTATAAAGAGGGTCGCAAAGGAACTGTTAATAAAAAGAACTTAAAAGCCGAAGCCCAATCTTTATTAAAACAAGATGCTGTAAACCGAGGAGCGAACGCTTATACCATTGAGCAATGTAAAGCTGTGACATATGCCAAATATGAATGTGAAATAGCTTACTTATGTATTGGTCAGTCTTATAGCTATTAAAAAACCGAGCATAGAGCTCGGTTTATAGGGCTAATTGATAAGTATTTTAACCGTTTGGATATTCGCGATAAGCACGCTCTATCTTTTTAGCCTGCTTTTTAGAAATACCTAAATGGGCAAGCGCGACTCGTAAGCGTGCACGCGATAGGTCAGACCCTAAAATTTCCATTGCATCTAAAACCGAGGTAGACGATGTTTTGCCAGTAATAGCCACAAATATTGGTTCTAGGAAATCTTTGATTTTTAACTCATGGAAGGTCGCTACCGCTTTAGCAATAGCGAATATTTCAGGTTTCTCCCAACTACGCACGCCCTCTAACTGCCAGATAAAGAACTGTAACGCTTGGCGAATAACATCTTCGTCAGCTTTACCGGCTGTTAAAAGTGCTGGCTCGTAAGTCGGGATACCACCTACAAAATGTCCTGCTAAATCAACCATGTCAGAAAGTGTATTTATACGCGTTTTCGCTTCTGGTAATACTTTAGCAAGCATATCGCCGTTAAACTTCCAATCCACAAAACGTTGCATCAATTCTGCATCTGTTAGGTTTTCACGGATCCACATCCCGTTTAGCCAGCTTAGCTTATCTACATCAAACACCGGACCACCCAGTGACACTCGCTTCATGTCAAAATGTTCTATCATTTCATTAAGGGTGAATTTTTCACGCTCATCTGGCATTGACCAACCCATGCGACCTAAGTAGTTAAGTACCGCTTCAGGCAAGTAACCCATTTCTTTATAGTAATTAATAGAGGTAGGGTTTTTACGCTTTGATAGCTTTGATTTATCAGGGTTACGTAGCAATGGTAAGTGACCAAGTACAGGCGCTTCCCAGCCAAAATCTTCGTATAGCTTTAATAACTTAGGTGCAGAGTTAATCCACTCTTCACCACGGAAAATATGGCTGATTTGCATGTGGTGATCATCAACCACGTTAGCTAAAAAGTACGTTGGAAAACCATCGGCTTTAAGTAGCACTTGCATGTCTACATTTTCCCACGGGATCTCAATCTCATCACGCAGGTAATCGTTAAATTTAAATGTGCCCTCAGATGGGATGTTCATACGAATAACGTACGGCTTACCAGCAGCTAAGTTCGCTTTAATTTCTTCTTCCGATAATTTTAAACCACGACCATCGTATTTTGGACGTAAACCTTCTGCCATTTGCTCTTCACGCATTTGGTCAAGTTCTTCGCTGGTTGCAAAACAGTAAAACGCTTTGCCTTCATCAACGAGCTGATGTGCGTATTTCTTATATAAATCGCTGCGCTCAGATTGACGATACGGGCCAAACTCGCCGCCGACATCAGGACCATGATCCCACTCAAGCCCTAACCAACGTAGGCTATCCATAATCGCTTGTTCAGATTCTGGCGTGCTACGTACTTGGTCTGTGTCTTCAATACGAAGTACAAACTCACCACCTTGCTGTTTAGCAAAACAGTAATTAAATAAGGCAATATAAGCAGTGCCAAGATGCGGGTCACCTGTTGGTGACGGAGCAACACGAGTACGGATTGTCATAGTATATTCTCTTTAAAAAAGGACTATAAAAGTTGCCCTGATGCTAGCATAGCAAGGGCAATTTTCGAAGTGGTCACTCGCCTTAGGCTGCGACTTTATCTAAATAGGCAATGATATCGTTTGATTCGTATAACCAAGTTACTTGGTTATCTTTTTCAATACGCAGGCAAGGAACCTTAACTCTGCCACCTTGCTCTAACAGCTCTTGGCGATATTGTTCATTGTTTTTTGCGTCGCGGGTTTCTACTTTTAAGCCTTCACGTTTAATCGCGCGGCGCACCTTTACGCAAAATGGGCATGCTTTAAATTGATAGAGTTTAAAATCACGAGTTTGCTGATCGAGCTTTGCTTGGTCCTCTGGCGCACGCTTTTTACTACGCGGTGTAAATATAAAATCAAAAAATAAGATTAAAGACCCTAAAATCCAACGAACTAATTTCATTTTCTACCCTATCGACAACAAATTAAGGGCACGGATTTTAGCATAACAGCCATCAAAATAGCATTAAAAAAGCTCAATGCCATCATCGTCATTTTGAACTTTTTCAACAAGGTTAAGCTCAAGGTACGAAGTAACCTGGTCACGGCCATTATTTTTTGAGTGGTATAGGGCTAAATCTGCTTTATTGACAAGTGAGGCCACCATATCAACCTCTGTCAGCTTTAAATAACCTATGCTCACGGTTAACTGACCCACTTGAGGGAAAGGATATTCTGCTACGTTATTTCTAAAGCACTCAAGAATATGAAGTGCGTCAGAATCACTTTTAGCATTAAAGAGTACAGCAAATTCTTCACCACCATAACGAAACACAAAGTCATCAACTTTAAAATTATTTTTGAGTAGCCTCGCCAGTAACAAAATGACCTCATCCCCAATCACGTGGCCAAAATTGTCATTAACCCGTTTAAAATGATCAATATCGACGATGGCTAAAAACCAACTTTGCGCGTCATTTGATAAAGAAAATTCATCATCTGATACAATCTCTATCACTTTGGTATCAAAGGTTTGTCGATTTAAAAGCTCTGTGAGGGGGTCTAACCGTGAACGATGAATAAGGGCAAGTTGATTCGCATACACATTTAAAATATGAATGCTGAGCATAGTTGTACGCTCAGCTAACTCATGATCCGTCTCAACCAGTAACATGCCAATGACACGGCCTAAATAATACATAGGAATGTAACTTGTGTAAGAGCCAAAGGCTGCACTTATGCGTATCTTATTTTTTGATACCTTTTGCAAGATTGATGATATTTCATGGTTCTCTAATGCTCCCAAAGGGGAGTCTTTGTTCAGTAATATAGGCGCTACATCATCATTAAAGTGCTTATTAACATAAATCGCAAAAGCATCAATTTCTGCAAGCTCCGAAATCGCCCTTAGCAAAGCCTGATCTAAACCGGGCTCTTCTTCTTGTTGGGTTATGGATACAACCCACTCATGTCCGCAAGGGTTCGCCATTTAATATCTACCTTATGAATACATAAGCTTAAGTCTAGAACAACACCCTTTAATCACTAAATTATTTGACTAAATTTTAGAGTAAGACTAAATCATCACGATGGATAACTGCTGAGCCACAATCAAAGCCTAATACAGTGATGATTTCTTTGGAGTGGCAGCCTTTAATTTGCTCAACTTCTTGGTGGTTAAATCGAATAATTCCACGCGCTACAAACTGATTATTTAAATCCACTATATCAACCAAGTCTCCCCTGTTAAATAGTCCTTTTGCTGCACGTACACCTTTGGCTAATAAACTCGCGCCATGTTGCTTAATAGCGTTTGTTGCACCCTCATCTATAACAATTTGACCACTACTTTTTGGCCCTGCGAGCAGCCATTTTTTACGACCATCCTTGGGCGCACTCAGTTTTAAAAAGCGGGTACCAGTTAATTGCTCACTCACACAATTCACAATGACATTTTGACCTGAGCCTTTGGCAATGATGACTTCAATACCCGCTCGGCGTGCAATGTCTGCCGCCTCCAGCTTTGTTGCCATACCGCCCGTACCTAAATTTGTCCCACTACCACCAGCAAGCTGACGTAGCTCATCATCAATATGACTCACTTGTTCAATCAATTGTGCATTAGCATCAGTACGAGGATCGCTGGTGAATAACCCTTCTTGATCTGTCAATAATAGTAACTTGTCAGCATTGGCTAGAATAGCGACGAGTGCTGATAAGTTATCATTATCACCGACCTTTATTTCACTGGTCGCAACGGCATCATTTTCGTTAATAATCGGCACAACATCATAACTAAGTAAAGCCGTTAATGTGTCTCGAGCATTGAGGTAACGCTCTCTGTCGTCTAGATCAGCACGGGTTAATAGCATTTGACCAACATTAATGCCATATAACGCAAACAGGCTTTGCCAAATATGAATAAGCTGACCCTGACCAATGGCTGCGAGCATTTGTTTATCAATAATAGAGCGACCACAGGGTTTAATTAATTGCTCTCGGCCGGCAGCAACAGCCCCACTTGATACCATAACAACTTGATGGCCCTGCTTTTTCAATTCGCTACACTGGCGAACAAGTTCAACCATGTGTGCTTTGTCGAGTTTATCGGTGCCGCCGGTAAGTACACTTGTTCCCAGCTTAACGACTATTACCTGTGCCCTATGCATGCTACTTACTACACAAAATATGAATAATTTATTTATACCAGTTATCGCTTTTTGAACAAGTTAAAAATTTTCATGCTAGGATCGCATTTTAATTTATTCATCTGAATTTTAAGTAAGAGCTCATTATGCCTGCCAGTTTATGTTTAATTATTGCCACCTTTTTATGGGGTAGCTCATTTATTGCACTCAAGTATGCGATTGCTATTTATGACCCCGCGCTGGTGATTTTTTTACGTATGCTAACAACACTAGTCATTGCTGCATGTTTATGGCGCTACGTTATTCGTTTTGACTACCGTAAGGGGGATTGGAAGTATCTAGTGGGGATGTCACTAGCGGAGCCGTGCTTATACTTCCTATTTGAAGGGCACGCTATGGAATACACCTCAGCCTCACAAGCGGGTGTGATCGTCTCTTGTTTACCTATCATTGTTGCCTTTCTCGCGTTTTTTATGCTTAAAGAGTACATCAGTAAGGCCATAGTTATTGGCTTTACCTTTTGTATTGGCGGCAGTATTTTACTGACGCTGCTCTCTCCTACTTCAGATCAAGCCCCTAACCCGCTGTTAGGAAACTTTTTAGAGCTCATGGCAATGGTGTGTGCGGCTTTTTATACCGTGGCAGTAAAGCACTTAGCCGCGCGCTATTCCCCTTTAACACTCATTGCTTTACAAGGTTTTAGTGGCAGTTTGTTTTTTGCTCCATTTTTACTGTTCATCGATTTACCAAGTGAAAACCAACATGATTTAACTGCGTTAATGAGTATTTTATACTTGGGCTCTTGCGTTACTTTGGGTGGCTATGGTTTGTATAACTATGCGATTAGCAAGGTCTCGGTGCTTACTGCCGCTGCATACTCTAATTTAATTCCAATATTCACCTTAATTTTATCTGCCATTATGCTGGGTGAAATACTCACTTTAGGCCAATGGCTTAGTATTACCGTGGTGTTTGTAGGTGTCATGATCAGTCAACGCCATCAAGAATTAGTCGTTGATGTTGTTGACGACACCTTATCAGCAGAGACTAACAACCTAAATTCGGTCCCTTCCACGACTGAGTCAAAAGGATAGCAAGTTAGTAAATACAAACCACTGTGCGCTAAAAAATCACTTTGGGATTGATGAACGACGTCAATCTCGCGCACTTGATAATACACCACAGCACCACTTTGTGTTTGTAAGCTAAACTGCTCGCCTACTTTAACGTTTTGTAGAAAGGCAAAGTGGGTGTCGTTGTGCCCCGCAATTAAAGCGCCGTGTTCAGAACCAAGCTCACCGCTTGGTAAATAATGGCTTGGCGCAAACGCTAAATTACGGCCACTAGCCCCTGCCAATATCGATAACGTTTTCCCTTGGCTTGGCCAGTTAAGCTGCGCTGTTACATAGCTATCCGCGTAGAACCAAGGTTTTACTTGCTCATTAGGAGTAAGTAACGCTTTTTGCCATGCTTGCTCAATTAAGTGCTGAGCAAGCCATGCCTTTGCTTGTATATAACTGCCATGTGAAAATAAACCCACCCCCAACACAAGGGCGAAAACACTAAACCAGAATTTCATTTTTTGACTCTTAAAAAAACGCACCCAGTGATTAAAATGCAACCCAAAAACATGTGTAACCTACTTTGCCCATCAGTTTGCGGCAATCGCATGGTGAGTCCTTGCACGGGTTGATTTGCCACTTGTACATCGTGTTCAGCTGGCGTGTTTATTGCTGTTTGCTCAATCGCGACAAATGCAGTAAATGGGCTTAGTAATTGATGCTCTAATGCTAGGTTTTGAACTTGCTCTTTTACTAGTTGTTTATCGTTATAAAGTAATAACGACTTAATTTTTTGCCGTGCCCATAATCGGCTTATGCCCATTGCATTTTGGCCTTGCTGTGCATTAAGTTTTAAATTAAGTGGCCCTTGCGCTGTTTGACCGAGAAGACTTACTCCATCATTGTTTGTTAATTTAATGGCCACCATAACAGGCTCTGAAAAATATAAATCAGGTAACGGTGATGGCCAATACTCGAGCTGCTTATCATTACTTTGCAAGGTTAATTGAGTAATGGCAGGATGAGCCAATTTATTGAATAATTGCTGCATTTTCGGTTGTACATCTTTCGTACTACCTATAAAAGTAAATGTTCCCCGACCCACATCAGCAGCGCGTCGCATAAAGTAACTATTTGGTGCACTGCCTATTCCTACCGTAAATAAACGCGTATCACCTAATTGCATGCGAATATGTGTAAATAGTTCAGCTTCATTACTAACACTGCCATCCGTTAAAAATACCACTTGGCGCACAAACCCCTCTTGCTCGCTGTTATCAAGCACCGCATCTAACGCATCTTCAATATTAGTGCCGCCACCCGCTTGTAGGTTGTAAACAAAACGCTCGGCTCGGCGCAGATTAAAATCATTAGCTGCAACCGGATGCTCGCTCATAGTGGCTACTTGGTCGTCAAACCCAATAATATTAAAGCTGTCGTTTGCATCAAGTAAAGATAATGCATAGTACAACGCACTTTTTGCCTGCTCCATGGATTGACCATGCATTGAGCCCGAGGTATCAATTACAAAAACCATTTCACGCGGCAGTCTTTGCGTTTGAGTAAAGTGATCATCTGGTGGCATTAGCATTAATAAACCGTAACGTTCACCATTTTTTAACCGCTCAGTAAAATACGCAGCTTGGGCGTGTTCTTTTTGTAATGGCTTAAACTCCAATAAAAAGTCGCGGTTAACAGCGTTGCCTTCATCAAGTGCAATTTGATAATGGCCAAACTGAGGATTGGTTACTGCAATTTGGTGATATTTAGATTCAATATCAACCAATTCCAATCCAACATCGATATTAATAGTTAAACTAAACGTTCCACTATCAGAAGCCGCGCCAGCCGAAGTTTGATAAACAGGGCTGATCCAACCATTAGCAACTAAAGGCGTGTTAATCGCTTTATTATCTTGAGCGTTTGCAGCTGATAACTCGCCATTAAGTGGATGATAACGCGGTGTTATCGTCGTCGGAAATCTAAGCGCAAAAGTACCACTGCGATAATCAATCACTTCTTGATACTCAAGCTCGATAATAACGGTTTCACCAGGGTTTATATTGGCTACATTTGTAGTGAATATATTTGCCCGTTGCTGCCTGACGATGGCTGCTTGTTTACCTGCTTTTTTAGCTTGTTGAAAACGCTGCTCTGCTTGCTCTGTCTTATCTATTTGGCCTTTAATGACACGTTCGCCAATGCGCATAGTCATTGCATGTACAGCACTTTCATCAGGCAGTGGAAATACATAACGCGCATTCACTGAAAACGGGTTTTCGTTACGGTAATGCTGAGTCACGATAACGTGATTTATCAGACCCGTTACCTTCATTTTTGCATCACTTTGCAAAATAACACCCGGTGCAACGGCTGCGCCTTGACTGTCATACATTTGCAGCTCAACAGCACTTGCCGTCACTAAGCATGGTGTAAAACTACAAACGAATATAAAAAGGCTTACCCACACCTTTACGTAAGACTGGGTAAGCACTTTGCTTGGTCTACTCAACATAAAATTCACGCCTAAAATAATTATGTGGGTGCTCTTTAGCGCACCCAAAACGGATTAGTCATTACTGGCTGTTTGTGAGACGTTACTCGGACGAGTAGTCAACGTTACTCGACGATCAAATACGTTCTCTTCATAAGTGTCACTATTAGCAAGTGTGTGTTGCTCACCAAATGCGTTAGCCGTCAACCGAGTATGGCTAACGCCATGCTTAATTAAGTAACTTTGCACCGCCGAAACTCGCTTCTTTGATAGCCGTAAGTTAGCCTCTTCATCACCTCGTTGGTCAGCAAATCCATTTAAATCAAGTAATAGCTTTGGTTGACTTTTTAACAAAATAACAAGCTGATCAAGTTGCTTAGCAAAGTGGGGAGCAATCTCGCTTGACCCCGTTTTAAACTGCACTGTCATTGCCATCAAGTTTTTCATTTGTGAGAGTGTAAGACGCTCATTGTGCTGCTCTAAAACATCTAACTGTTCGGTGAGCTTAGCGTTATGAGCTAATACATGTTGGTAGTCGTCTGTTTTATCTTGCATAACAATCAGAGCACGTTTTTGCTCAGCAATTTTATCTTCAGCAACTTCCTTATCGCCAATTAGACCACCAGCAAAAGCTCCTACAAATGCACCGACGGGGCCGCCGACGATACCGCCTAAAATAGCCCCTGTGCTGAGGCCAATAACTGTTTCTTTGTGCGTTTCTTTTTTCTCTTCATTGCTTGCATGGGCAAAGTTAGGCGCCGCGAATAAAGTAGCGATGGTGCATGTGATAATAAGTTTTTTCATGATTTATTCCTTTGTACTTAACTGTTTATTCATTTGTTCAGCAGGCGTTGGTTGCCGTCTGCTGTAATTGGGATGGTGTTATTAAAACACTGGCAAGTGGCAACAAAAGGGATGAATAAAGGCAAACTGCTGAGCAATTGTGGCAAAAAAAAGGCAATTGCTTTTTTGCCAGTACCCAAGGTAAAAAATTAGGTATAGTGCAACTAGATAAGTAAGAAGGTATAAAGATGAAAAAAATAGCCATTATTGAAGATGAAACGGCAATCCGCGAAAACTACATGGAAATGCTCAGTGCACAGGGATATCAAGTCAATGGTTTCTGCGATAGAGCAACAGCTGAGCATGCTTTTCAAGACGCACTACCTGACTTAGCCATTGTTGATATTGGGCTAGGCCATGAAATAGACGGCGGTTTTTTGCTTTGCCAAACCTTACGCTCACTTTCAAAAACCTTACCGATTATTTTTTTAACCGCTCGCGATAGCGAAATTGATACCGTGTGTGGCCTTCGTATGGGGGCTGATGATTACCTTACAAAAGACATTAGTATGGCGCACTTAGCCGCGCGGATTGGCGCTTTATTTAGACGCATGAAAGCATTAGAGCAACCTGCTGATGAAGCCGCATTAATTAATCGTGGCCAACTCACATTGGATACCAAACGAATGCAAGTATTTTGGCAGCAACAGTTAGTTGATTTAACGGTGACCGAATTTTGGATGCTGCATTCTTTGGCACAGCGCCCTGGGCATGTTAAAAGCCGCAATGAGTTAATGAGTGACGCCAAAATATATGTTGATGACTCAACAATTACCTCGCATGTAAAACGTATTCGCAAAAAGTTTATTGTCCTAGATGCTGAATTTGACTGTATAGACACTGTTTACGGTATGGGCTATCGCTGGGAGCAACTTTAATGCTTCGTTTTGGCCTTCGCAGTAAATTTATCTTCTTGTCATGCTTTTTACTTTTATTACCCTGGCTAGGGTACGAATACGTATGGGAAATGGAGAAGTTTTTACGTCAAGGCCAAGAAAAAACACTCGTTGGCACAACGCGCGCACTCGCCACTGCGTTGCATGAACGCCCTGCTTTATTTGATTCACAAAGTAACTTTTTAGATCAAGTAGTTAAAGGCCGAGACCTTTATGCCTATAACCTCAGTAACCCAATTCAACTGGATGGCAAATTATCTGATTGGCAGCCTTATCAAAATTTAATTTGGCATTATGATGAGCGTTATTTACAAGGTAATAAGACCGATCATCAAAGCACTGATCTGTCTTTTGATCACATGGTGGGAAAATACGGCGAATTTTTATATGCGGTTTTTAATGTAACCGATGAATCACTCGTTTACCGTGCCAAAAATAGTTTGAGCCTTACCCGCAATGATCACCTTCAAATCATGTTAAAAACACCAGAGGGTGAGTTTAAACATTATAATGTCGCGGCTCGCCAAGATGGCTGGGTCAATGCATTTGATGCCCAAACCAATAAACCTTTTACTAAAATTCAGGGTTATTTTACCAGTACAGCCGTAGGCTATAATATCGAACTACGATTTCCGTTAAGTATGCTGGGTAATAAGCTTGGCTTTGCTATCGAAGATTGGGATGCAGAAAAAGTAGAACCACAGTTAATGTCAACGTCGAACATACTTAACCCTAATGATATTGGCTCAGTGCTTGTCCCCTCCCCTGAAATTAACCGCATTTTAAAAGGCATGGGCCACAGCGGCAGCCGTATTTGGGTGGTTGATAATCATCACCGCGTATTAGCACAATCAGGCTCAATTCACCATGCGGATGGCGTCTGGGCTGATGGCCTTGCCGATAAACCCGCCAAAACATGGTGGCAACGCTTTGAAAAAAATTACTTACACCCGCTTTATTATAAAGTACTTACTCGTCCAGAAGACGAATTTTTAGACACATTGCACGATGTAGCATCTATGCAAGGCAGCCATATTGGCAAGGCACTCAATGGCACACCAGCGTCATCATGGCGACTGACACCGGATAACAAAGCAGTGATATTATCGGCTGCTTACCCTATTTGGATCAATGATAAAGTTATTGGTGCTGTTATCGCTGAAGAAACAACGAATGGTGTTCGCACCCTGAGAAATAAATCACTTGAGAAGCTATTTAATGTCATTTTAGCGGTAATGCTAATTGGCACTGTTACTTTGTTCTTTTTCGCTTCACGTATATCAAACCGAGTCAGGCGTTTACGTGATACCGCTGAGCAAGCAATCGATGCGCAAGGGCGAGTTACTGGAACAATTAACTATTCAGATTCAAATGATGAAATTGGCGACCTATCGCGTAGTTTTGCAAATATTGTCAGTCGCCTTGGCGGCTACACTAACTATTTAGAAACCATGTCATCACGACTATCTCATGAGTTAAGAACCCCTGTTGCTGTAGTGCGTAGCTCTTTGGAAAATCTTCAAATGCAGCCACAATCAGAGCTCAGTCAAAAATACTTAGATCGGGCCAGTGAAGGGGTTGAGCGCTTAGGCAAAATAATTACAACCATGAGTGAAGCGACTCGGCTTGAACAAAGTATACAAAGCAACGAGCCTGAGCCATTTGAACTACAAAAAATCATCAATGGATGTATGCAAGGTTACCAGCTGACTTACCCGCACCACACATTTAAGCTAACAATTTGTGACAGCCCAATTCCTATGATGGGTGCGCCTGAATTCATCGCGCAGCTACTCGATAAGCTTATTAACAATGCGCTAGAGTTTAGCTTAATAGACAGCTGCATCTGTGTCAGTTTAGCTAAGCACGATAATGAGGCTGTGCTCACCGTCACAAATAAGGGGCCTTTATTACCTGAAGGGATCTCAGAACATATTTTTGATTCGATGGTATCAATCCGCAGCCAGCAACTTCAGCAACAACCACATTTAGGGTTAGGTTTGTACATTGTGCGTTTAGTCTGTGATTACCACGACGGTAGTGTTATTGCAGAAAATACACCACAGCAAGACGGCGTTATATTTACCATAAGACTCCCTATATCGATGTAAGCTAATCTTTAGATCATCATTCTTATTAGTTACTTAAGGTCGATTCGATTCACTCATAATTCAGACTATTTCAGGTACAGTAAGATTAAGTTTGATTAACCACATAGACACAAGCCACCTAAGATGCAGCATTCTGCGTTTCACAGGGACTTAATATCAAGGTGCTGTTTACAAAAATAGCAGTCCCTTTAAAAAGGAATAACGATGAGAGTAAGTCTATGTGAAACGCCCGAGGGCTAGTTTGGATAAAAAGGGGGAGATATATGATATTAAAACAAGAAGAAATTGATTTTATTTTTGACTTATACCAAGACTCTTATAGTGATAATGCAAGGCAGGATAAAAACGAGCCTATCACGGAAAAACATGATGCAGCGCAATCTGTTGTTACTTTTAAAAATAACATGTTTGACCTAAAAGCGGTTTGATCTTTACAATGTCGCATCTTGTAAAAGCCATGTTTAACCATGAAAAGTCATTCAGCCAAAAAAGAACTTATTTTATTACCCATTCTGCTTATCGTGATCTTACTGTGTGTGGCAGGACATTTTCTATTACAAGCGAGTTTCGCTGACAGTAACCTCACTGAATACTTGCTCGCAGCACTGCCTTTTGCCATGTTTGGCTTTGTTATTATTGCTTTTAAAATTGCAAGTAAGAGTGAAGATAAGGAACGCCAAGAGCAAAGCGACAACGATTAGTCGCTTACTAAAATTTTACTTATAAAATATGATAGCCAAACCAGTCTGGTTTAATGCCTTGAGATTGACCACTTGGCGTTAGTTTTATATGTAATTGGCTATCAAGTAAATCAATGGCAAAGCAATCATCAACATCATGTAAGTCATCTTTGTGCAAATGACTTAGACCCGCTAACAAATGCTCCTTAGCCCGTTGTTTCGCTTGCTCAGCGTCGTTTGCCACATACAAAGCAAAATCATGTTGTTCAGCTAGGCTATCAGCGCGGTATGCGCCTAGATTTACAAAAAACAGTTTTTCTGGCTGCGCAACAGGCTGATTTACAACCTCAACTTGATAACCATCAATGTGCTTGATTGCCATAAAGCTGTCCATATGCACAATGTTTTTATCACCAACCCATTGGCTTTTAAGTTTTGTATAGCATTGCTCTATTGCTTCACCTACCACAAAACGTATGTCGTGCATTTCTATATGACAACCCTGTATTCTGCCACCTAAGTACACCATAAATAACTGCATTTTTACCCCTACAAAATATTATCAACGTCAATGCTGTGTTTCTTTATTAGCTTATAAAAATCAGAGCGATTTCGTTTTGCAAGCTTCGCCCCTTCTGCCACATTTCCGCCCGCCATTTTTAACGTATTGATCACGTAATCACGTTCAAATTCTTTTTTCGCGTCGTTTAAAGATAACGGCTCAACATTACTCTCATTACTATTAAGTGCACTTAGTACTAACTGTACCGATATTACCTCACTTGGCGTCAATGCAACAACCTGCTCTACCACATTTTGCAATTGGCGAATATTACCTGGCCAATCATAACGAACTAATGCGTACATAGCATCTGTAGCAAATTGCTTTTGTGTTTGCCCCATTCGTTTAGCAATCATTGAGCTAAAATGCTGTGCTAGTAAGCTAATATCCTCTCGACGCTCTTTTAACGCCGGGAGCTTTAAATTTACAACATTTAAGCGATAGTATAAATCTTCTCTAAACTGTTGATTAGCAATGGCGTCGGGTAAGTTTTTATGGGTTGCAGAAACAATACGCACATCAATTGGTATCTCTTCTTGAAAACCAACTGGGCGGATGGTTTTTTCTTGTAATACACGTAATAACTTAACTTGTAAGTTTAATGGCATATCACCTATTTCATCTAAAAATAACGTGCCGCCTTGAGCTTGTTGAAATAACCCTTGGTGATCTTTAACAGCACCTGTAAACGCGCCTTTTTTATGGCCAAACAACTCCGACTCAAGCAGCTCCCCAGGCACTGCACCACAGTTAATGGCTACAAATGGCCCATCACTTACATGGCTATGTTGGTGAATAGCATTAGCAAGTAACTCTTTACCAGTACCACTTGCCCCAGAAATAAGCACGTTTACTTGGGTTGGACCTAAAAGCTTTACTTGTTCAAGTAAATGCAACATTGCGCCGCTACGAGTTACAATAGCGCTGCTTGAAGCTTGTTCATCAGCATTCAACCCATGAATTTCAATTGCTTTAGCGAGGCTGTCAAATAACTCATCTTTATCCACGGGCTTGGTAATAAATGCAAAAATTCCCTGTTTGGTTGCTTCGACAGCATCGGGGATCGAACCATGAGCCGTCATCATTATCACTGGCAAGGCCGGATAACGACTTTGTAACTGGCGATGCAGTGCCATACCGTCCATTTCATCCATACGTAAATCGGTGATTACTGCATCAAATACGTGGCTTTTTAGTAATTGTAACGCGACTATGCCACTTTCGCAGGTTGTCACTTGGTAGCCCTTAGATTCAATGCGAATAGCAAGTAACTTAAGCAAACTTGCATCATCATCTACCAATAAAACACGTGCACTTTGGGTTAATTGAGTTGCCATAGATTACTGCTCCTTGGTTTCTTCGCGTAACAGCAGTTGCTGCTCGATGGTTGCTAAAGACGATAAGGTCTTTTGCATTTTATCACTCAATGCCTGCTGCTGTTTTTTAGCATTGATTTGTTGTTTGATTTGCTGTTTTTGTAGCCACCAGTAATGTTTAATATCATCAGGCCAATAATATGCTTGATCGAGCTGTAAAAGCATTGTCAGCACTTTTTCAGGTGCTAAGCTATTATTTTTACAACTGAAGTTAAAATACGATTGAATTTCTCTCTTACCCACATACTGTTTCTTATCAGCAGCTAGTACAAAACCGCCACAAGACGAGGCATGCCAAGCAATCACTGTACTTGCCGATGGATAAGCCGGTTCCGTTTTGGGGCGAGGCTTTGGGTTTGGGTGGACCGCTTTCATTGAATCGGAGTTTTTTGTGCTTGTATCACTCGTTAACTCACACCCTGTCAATCCTATTAGGATAAAACAGGCCATAAAAGCTGACTTAAAATAACAAGTCATATTAATTCACTCCTTGTTGAATCGGTATTTGAATAGTGAAACAGCAACCTTGAGGACTATTTTCCTCAACAGTAATTGTACCTTTAAGGTGTTCAATTGATTCTTTAACGATTGTTAATCCTAAGCCGCTGCCTTGGGAGTTTTCTATTTGGCTTGCTTTTGTTTGATAAAAAGCATTGAATATTTTGGATTTTTCATGCTCTTTAATCCCAATGCCATGATCACTGACTGTTATGATTAACTGACTCTCAACTAGTGCGAGTTCAACTTTGACAGAGCTTTCATTGGCTGAGTATTTTAATGCATTAGAAATGAGCTGAATAAGGGACATTTCAATTAGCTCACCAGCCAAAGGAAGAGGCTTATCGGGTAAATTAGAATGCCAACACAAAGTTTGCTCGCGAGCTTGCAACCGGTGCTCAAAATGGTTATTTATTTTTTTTATTATATGTCTGAATTCAACTTCATTTAAATTATCTTTACTGGTACGAATTGCATTGTAACTAAGCAAGCTCTCTATCATAGTACGTAAGCGTTCCATACTTTGAGTGATTAACGCCAGTACTGCCTGCTGCTCTTTGTTTATAGGCCCTACGATTTCATCAGTCAGCAAATCAGTGCCTTCAACCATAGAGGCTAAAGGCGTTTTCAGCTCATGCGTTACATGGCGCAAAAAAGTGTCCTTTTGCTGCTCCAAAGTATGTAATTGAGCCTGCACCCATTGTAATTTATTACCTAACTCAACAAGCTCTGCAGATCCTTGCACTGATATCGTTTGTTGCCAATGCCCTTGCCCTAGTTTATCTATCACGTTAGTTAATCCCTTTAAACGGCCACTAATACGCCATAAAAACCCCCCGCCTACTAACATAGTTAACGGCAGAAGTGCGACTAACCAATTTATAAAGGAGCTCTGTAACGCCTTTAATTGCTGTTGATTTTCAGCAATTTTTTGTTCATTTTTCTCTCGTAACCACAATGTTTGTTCATTAATAAGCTGACTAATTGGAATAAACAGCTTGGCATTTTGTGCATTTTCCTCAATAAGCTGTTTTTTTGTATTATGTAGTACGGTTAACAATGATTGCCATTTTTGCTTACCTTGTTCATTACTTAATACTATTAGTTCATCAATTGTCTCAAATGATGCGGTCCACTTATCTTTAATAAGTCCATCAAGTGATTCACTTTTTAATACCCAGTTTTGCCTTGTTGCTCGCTCTAAACTATTCAGGTCTTGCTTAAGGCTATTAAATGATTTGGTTACTTTGTAGTTGCTATCCACAATAATTTGAGTGGTGGCAAGCTGTTTATTTAACGCATTTAAAAAAATAATAACCACCAAAGACAAGGGCAATAAAGACAATAAAATACTAATCAAAAACTGCCCGATAAGACTCGGTCGCCACCTAAGCACAGTTTTGTATTTTTTGCCTATTGTCACTTGTATTACCCTTCCTTTTTAAATAGTCGTTTGTATGCCAAAACCACCTCATGGTGCAGAGTTCAGCGTTTAACAGGGGCTTAATATCAAGGCGTTACTTTGCAACAATGGCAGTCCCTTTAAAAAAGTAACAACAATGAGAGTAACTGCCTGCGAAACGGCCAGCTGGTTGGATTAAAAGCGGTTTATACTGCGTTATTGATTTTAACAAGGGAACAACCATTATTTGCAATCAATGCCTTGCCTAAATCGCTTTTCATTCCAACGACGCTCGCACCTCGAGGTGGCCTGAGTATATTATCAGGCAGCTAACTTAGACACTCGCTGAATAAAACACTTTTAGATGCATTTTAAAGTCCTGCTGTAGCTAACTGGCAACACGCTAAGCGATTAGTTTAAAAGGTGTTTTTTATTTACACCCTTACCTTGTTGCAAAAAAGACACGCCACTGAGTATTTTTTTCTTACCTTAAACTTTATGAAATTTTAACTCTTTGACTTATAAGTTAAAATATTATTGGCACTATTCTTGTTATCACTATCAATTAAATACAACATGTATATTAAAAAGGATGTTTATGAGCACTCGTGTTATCACACTATTTTGCCTAAGTGTAATACTAAGCTTTAGTGCAACTGCTTTAGACAGCAAGGCCATCTTCGCCGAGCTAGATAAGGATGGTAATGGGATGCTAAGCGAAGGAGAGGCATATGAGGATGCCATGCTTTATAAAAATTTTGAGCAAATAGATAAAGACCACAGTGGTCAAATTTCATATGCCGAATTTAAATTATTTATTCAGTAATCAATGTTAAGGAAACAAGATGAAACAATTAATAAGTGCATTTGCATTAATGTTTTTGGCCATTAGTGCGTCCGTTTTAGCCTCTCAACTCAATGTTAAATTTGCGCAATTTGACATTAATTCAGATGGCGAAATATCACGTTTAGAAGCTAAAAAGAGCGATAACCTGTTTAAACAATTTAGCGATCTTGACGAAAACGGTGACGAAATGCTTTCTGAGCGCGAATTTGAACAACTAAAGCGTTAAGCAAATTAAAGTATTTGCCATAATCCCGGAGGGATTGTGTAAATGGATTTAATGTTGGGATTTAAATTATGGCAAATACTTTATCTTTAACATTCATTAAAGGAATAAATAATGAAAAACAAAGCACTTATTTGTGGATTAATGATCAGTGTAAGCTTTGGTGCATCGGCACTCGATGTAAAGCAGCGCTTTGACCACTTAGATAAGGACAAAGATGGATTTTTAATAAAATCGGAACTTGATCCTCAACCGCAGTTACTTAATGATTACCAGCGCTGGGATAAAGACAGAGACAACCGTATATCCTTACTTGAATTTAAACACTATTTAACGAATAGCTTGTATTAAAATATGAACAAACAAAATATCATCGTATTGCCCCTGCTATTACTGACTAGCTTCAGTGGTTTTGCTATGACCAATACACAGGCAGATACGTTCAAAGCATTGGACAAAAATGAAGATGGCCTATTAACACGTGCAGAAACAGCGAGAGATCCTGCGCTTTGGTCGCGCTTTAATAGCTATGATACCGACAAAGACAGTCGTTTATCTTTTGCAGAGTTCAGCGTATATGCCAATAAATGAGCACATTTAAAGTTTTGCATATGTAATGGTGTTTTACTAATTAATTCATAAGCATATGCTTTTATAAGGAATCTTAAAAGTAACACAAATATTTTGCAGCACAGAGATTCTCTGTTAATGTTTATAAAAACAACAATTAGATGACTCTCACAATGAAAAACTTGCTCGCATTATCCCTCTTTCTTCCTTTAATAGCAGTTGCTAATACCAAGGTTATTTACAATGCAAATGGTTACACCCCAACCTACAAAGGCGAGCTGACACAATTTTCAACCCTTGTGATAAAAGATGGTAAAGTGGTTAAGGTGGGTTCTGATGAGCTAAAAAACAGCTTTCCTGATGCTCAAAAACTCGATGCAAAGCAAAGAACACTTTTACCAGGGCTGATAGATGCCCATGGCCATGTTATTGGTTTAGGTCAAAACTTATCTCAACTGGATTTACGCGGCAGTGAATCTGTAAAAAGTGTTCAAGCCAAGTTAGCTGATTTTGCGAAAGGCAAATCGGGCTGGATAATTGGCCGAGGTTGGAACCAAGAGCTTTGGCCTTCGAAGCAGTTTCCAACCGCTGCTGACCTAGATAAAATTATAAAAGATATACCAGTCGTACTTTCTCGCGTTGACGGTCATGCAATTTGGGTTAATAGTAAGGCAATGGCTTTGGCAAATATAACCGCATCAACTAAAGCCCCTACTGGTGGAGAAATTATTCGCACCCCAAATGGCGCGCCCAGTGGTATTTTTATAGATAAAGCCGAGGGGTTAATTACCCACTTTATTCCTTCACCTTCTGAGGCTGATATCAATCAAGCGCTCGATAAAGCAGGTAACCACCTATTAAGCCTCGGCATAACTTCCACTCACGATGCAGGTATCGATAAACAAACATGGCAAACCTATAAACAGCGCGCTGAACAAGAAACGTTACCCTTGCGGATTGTTGCGATGCTTAGCGCGACGGATCCATCACTTGAAACAATGCTCAAGGCTGGTCGTTTTAAGGATATTAATGATTATATATCTATTCGCAGCGTTAAAATTTACGCTGATGGCGCATTGGGTAGCCGAGGTGCCGCGTTAATTGAGGATTATGCTGACAGAAAAAATCACAAAGGTTTAATGTTAGAAACCCAGCAAAAATTAGAGGCATTATTTACCTTGAGCTTTTCTAACGGGTTTAGCGCGAATACACATGCAATCGGTGATCAAGCAAACAAAACGGTGCTTAATGCTTATGAAAACGTATTTAAACAAACCGGTGGGATTTTACTTCGCAACAGAATTGAGCACGCTCAAATCGTTGCCCCGAATGATATTCCTCGTTTTAAAGCATTAAAAATTATTCCGTCAATGCAGCCCGTCCATGCGACTTCAGATATGCATATGGCAGAGCAACGTTTAACGCCAGAGCAACTCACTGGCGCTTATGCTTGGCAAACTTTCTTAAATCAAGGCTCTGTTGTTGCCGCCGGTTCCGATTTTCCTGTAGAGCTGGCCAACCCTTTTCATGGTTTGTTCTCAGCAATTACAAGAATGGATCATCAACTACTTCCCAAAAATGGCTGGCGAGCAGATGAAGCGTTAAACCGAGAAGACGCATTGCGAGCTTTTACTCTTGGAGGAGCATACGCTGCGCATCAAGAGTTTAAACTAGGCAGCTTAGAACAAGGAAAGTGGGCAGACTTTATTTTAGTTGATAAAGATTATTTCAAAATCCCAGTAGAAGATATTTATAACATTAACGTTGAACAAACTTGGATAGCAGGTGAACTAAAATACCAAAAGACAAATTTTAATAAAGTAGATACTGCAGAGTAATATTATTCTGCAGTTTTTGACTTTTTACGCTCAAGTTTAATTAAGTGATATAAGTTAACAAAGGTCAGTAACCCATTTGTTATTGCGACTGGCCATGCACTTATCGCAACACCATAGAGTGTAAATGCTATACACCCAGCAAAATTTAACCAGCGCAGTTTGACTACATCGCTCATCGTTAAAGAAGCAACAAGTAAAGCAGAAGCTATATAACCTAAATATTCCCAACTCATTTGTTTTCCTAACTATTAAGATTAACACTATGGGTATTGCGATTTAGGTGCAATAGCGACACAATGTAGTACTGTATAAAAAACTAACTTACTTAAAACCTAAAGTAAGCTAAATGCATACTTTTAAATAATCGTTACACGGGATATAAAGGTGTCAAACTTGTATAAGTGCTGAGGCGCTTAAGCAAGCTAGTAAGTTAGTGTAAATTCTTAGAGTTTTAATGCTATCGCCATTAAGATGTAATAAATAGGACAATTGTCCGAAGAGCATATTTGATGTTTCAATATCATTTTTCGAGTTATCTAGTTGAGCAACTTCTCACATTTGCTGGTAGTCGATACCAGCAATCAAAAAAAGAAGTACTAATTCACCAAGATCAGCCTTTAACAAAGCTTGTGTTAGTACGTAGTGGCACGGTGTCATTTAGTTATGATGTGGGTAACGGCAGACGCCTGTTGCTAGGGCAGCTTGATTGTAATAATACACTTATTGGCGAAATTGAAGCTCTAAACAATAACCCGTGTATTTATACTGTAACTTGTTTTAGTGACGTGAGTTATAACTTAATCGAATTGAAACATTGGCGAGCCTTATTATTAGACAAGCCCGAGTTGAGCTTATATACAGCACAAACTATTGCTGCAAAATTTCAAGAAAATCAAAAAATAAACTTGGATAAGCTATTACTCCCTCTTGGTTACAACATTGCTAAAGACTGTTTATTACGAGCAGAAAATAATAACCCAACGTTACTGCGTGCTTACCCAACGGTCAACGCCGAAGCAGAGCGGTTTGCAACAACCGAGAGAGCCTATCGTCGTGTCGTATCAGAGCTTGTAGAAAAAGGCTTAGTAGAAAGGTCTAACAATGGTTTGAAGGCCGTTAACCTTGATAAGCTCAGTGATTACGTGGATAGCTTTTCACAAATCTAACTATATTATCCTTTTAACGAATGCTATTATTAGTGAAATTAAACAAAACATACATAATTTAGCAATATAAAAGATGCTAAATTACACTAATAAGTTTTACATGGTATGCTTGTTACATTAGCATCTAAACTTTAGGTTAAGCGCTGAAAATACATTATTTGTACTCATCTTGTGTACTCTTGCAACACTGATTACAAATTTCTTATAAATTTAAAGAAAGTATATATAATGTTCACTTGACGTATATATAATGTGCGCTTATCCTTCATTAACAAAATTATTGTATCATAGCAAAAGTACCTCTTTAAGGGACCTCTAATGATACTAGTTTAACTGCAATTAAGTCTGTTTACTTAAAGAGAAAGGAAAGAAAGGTAACGATTATGGGAAATAATAATTTCAAGCTAACCAAGCTAGCGCTAGCTCTTGGCCTAACAGCAAGTCTAACGGCTTGTTTCAGCGACAACGATGACAACAAATACGAAAAACCACCAGTAACACCACCTGAAACGGTTGTAGTAGCTGTGCCGCCAGCGGCAGTTGAAGTTCAAGCTGGTTCATTAACATTAAACTTGGTTGATGTTACTGGTGCAGAAATTGAAGCTGAAGCAACGGTTTCATTTACATCAGCGGAAGATGGTTTATTGACAATTTCTGGTAATGCATTAGCAGATACCGATAAGGTTACTTCTGGTAGTTCTTTTGCATTTACAGTTGGCTCAATCCCTGCTGATGGTGTTAGCTATGACTATGTTGTTACCGCTGAAGGTTACCTTAGCAACTCTGGTAGCATTACTTTAACTAGCTCAGAAAATGTTGCTGCTCAAGAGATACGATTAACTCCTCGTACATTGGCTGATTCTGATGTTGCTATTGTTGCAGAAACAAAAGATTTGTCTGAGCTAGCGGAAGAAGGCACTACGGTTGCTTACGATCCGGCATCAGGCCTTTCTGTTAGTGGTGACAAAACAGAAATCCAGCTTAAACAAGCTATATCTGCAGATAAAGCTGCGAAAGCAGTTGGTAGTACTACAGTTAAAATCAAAAGTGGTACTCAATTTTTAGATAAAGACGGTACTGCGTTAACTTCTGCTCCTAAAATGACTGTGGCCTACTTTGCGAATGAAGCTACTAGAAATGACAACGAAGCAGAAGAAGCAGCAGCTGAAACCTCATCTTTAGATGCTTTCCCTGGCGGCCTAGCTTTATCAGTTGCTACTGATCCAAACAGCACTGAACAATCTGAAGGCTCATTTACTTCAGGTGGCTTTGTTGCTATCGAACTTGTCGATGATGAAGGCAACAAAGTAAGTACATTTGGTGAAGGCAATTCAATCACTGTTGCAATGGAAGTTGACAAGAAAACGTCTAACCCTTGCCCTGTAACTTTACCTGCTGGTTCTGATGTGAATACATACGCAGAAGCAAATGGTTTTAAAAATGGTATTTGTACAGTTGATGCTCCAGTATCTAGAAAATTAGCCGCCGGTGATATATTTCCTGTTTGGAGCTACGATGAAGATGCTGGTAAATGGGAATTTGAAAGCTACGGCGAAATCACTTTCAATGATGCTGATCCAAAAGATGGGACTTATACAACGTTTGACGTTGCTGTAGATGTAAATCACTTATCTTACTGGAATCTGGATTTCTTCAATAACAGCTCATGTAGCAGTGTGTCGTTCGACATTTTAGACAGTAACGACGTTGCTAACGTTGCGGAAACTAGAATTTTACTTGAAACTAATGGCTACCGCCGATTACTCACTAGTTATACTGGTGATTATTCTGAAGCGAATATTGCTCGTCCGCCAAGCTTTCCTATTACCGTTAAAGTTCTTCGCAACGGTGTAAACGTACTTGATGGTTTATCTACAAGCTCTGATGGTGCTGCATCAGGACTAAAAGTCGACAATTTATGTGATTTGAACGGTCAAGATCTTAAGTTAACAATTGCACCACCAACAATTGTAAGTAAACAGATTACTACTCAGCTTGTGTGTAGCAACACTGAAGATTTTGAAGTTGCAACGGCTCCAGTTCCTACACCTTCTAGTGTAAGATTGTTTAAAGGTACTCAATTCCAACAAACAATCTACTCTACTGGTACTTTTACAGTTAACCTAGAAGAAGGTAGTACTTATTCAGCAAGATACCAAGATGTTAGTACTGGCCAGTGGTTACCACGAGTTGCAGTAACTGCTGATTCTGTTGCTGCTACCTTTGATATCCCAACTGTATGTGAAGTTGAAGAAGTTGAAGCTACAGGTTCAGGTTCAGGTTCTTAATTAGTACTAGAACATTACCTCCTAAAGCCGCGCATTTGCGCGGCTTTTGTTTATCTTGCTATTAAGTTATTGCTTCATTTATATTATGGTAGGAGTAACTTTTGGTTTTAAAAATTTAAAGCCTCATTTAAATCTAATTTGGTTAATCACGTGACTTATTATAAAAAAACTCTCGCGACACTTTGTGCAATTAGTGCCAGCTCTTCTGCTTTTGCTGCTAATGATTTAAATCATGGCATAGCATTTAATAGTTTTACTGGAATTTTTCATACTCCCACAGCGGCCGTAATGAATAAAGGTGATATTGATATTGGTTACAGCAATCAGCTGGAAATAAGAAATAAATACACCGATGGCCATAATTTCACATTTTCTGCGGGGCTTTTTGACGGCCTTGAGGTAAGCGGTAGAATTACCTCTTCGTCCATGCATGATAACCTTTATAGCTACGAAAATAAGGGGCAAATTCGCGACCTCTCATTTAATGCCAAGTATCAAATCCCTTTTATTCCTAAAGACTGGTTTACTATCGCTGTAGGTGCAAAAGACATAGGCGGTGCGGCTAATAATTATGAAGCCTATTATGCTGTAGCATCTAAAGAACTCTGGGATTTTCGCTTTAGTGCTGGCATGGGAAGCTCTGACGCGCTAATAGGTCAACTTGATGGCGCTTTTGCAGGTGTTGAATATCAACCTTTCACTTGGCTATCCATCCTTGCAGAGCATGACTCCGAAGCTTTTAACCTTGGTGCGAAGGTGACTATTCCAAAAGAGTGGTTATACGACATTGCAACAGTTTCTATTAACAGCCGCTTTTACTCTAATACTGAGTTTGCTGATGAAGACACTTATTGGGGAATAAATATCAGTATGCCGCTAAGCGATCAAGCACAAAGCAGCTACACTGAACCTAAAGCAGCCCCCACACCTGATAATACACAAACAGCTTCTGTAGCAAAAAAAGATAGAAAACCACAATTTGAGGTGAGCACTTTAGCAAACTCAAACTCAATGCAAACTGTATCTAAGCCTAAAAAAGTAGAGCAATCTAACCAAGTTAACAATCAAAGCATACATGGCTTAAAATCGGCATTGAGCAATGATGGCTTTGAAAATCTGCGTGTGGGTTTATCTGATAGTGATTTAATAATAGTTGAATTTGAAAATTCAGTTTTTAACAGAAACGAAATTGATGCTTTGGGCCTTGTGTTAGGCCGTATTACTGAAAATTTCCCTGAAGGAAATAACGACTTTATTGTTCGTTTATCAAAATTAGACATACCTATATTACAAGTAAGTGGGCAACTAGAAAATTACCGACGCTTTATTAGTGAAAATATAACGCCTGATTTACTCGTTAAAACTCAATTTACTAGTCAAGATACGAAATCTATCAAATGGGCTGGAAATACAACAAAGACAAGCCCTTACTTTGTTCCAAGGGTTACATTTTCACCTTCTTTATCATCTAGGCATGCAACAGAGTTTGGCGTACTCGATTATTCATTAGCACTTCAAGCTGACTTAAATATTCCGATTTGGCAAGGTGCTGGTATAAATGTAACCGGCCAAGTAAATGTAGCAAACACAAGTCACTTTGAAGATCGCAAAATTTTCTCAAACTCACGCCAAGAAACAGGTATTAAACGTGCAGTCGCTTACCAGACGTTTTCACTTCCGTTTAATATCTATAACCAAACTCAGGTTGGACTATTCCAAGATTACTTTGACTATATGGGTATAACTAATGAAACGGCGTGGCAAAGCCCTGCAGGTGCTCATAAATTAAAGGCTAAAATAGGCTATTTTGAATATAAAGATTACAACACCGATAAACGTGATTATTCGTTACTTTCATACCGTTATTTATGGGCCGACAAAGATGTTTCCTTCCATATAACCGGCGGGCAGTTCTGGAATGAAGATACAGGCTATAAACTTGAAACGAAATTTTGGTTCGGTGATGCGAATTTAAGATTAATGTACATAAATACCGATGTGCAAAAAGTAGGTATAGGTTTTAGTATCCCACTATCGCCTCGAAAAGATATGAGCGCAGGTAATTGGCAAGTCAAAGGCGCAAAAAATTGGGGTCACAGTGTGAACACTGTTATAAACCAAGATGTTAACCTAATTAATAGAACCAGCGCAGTGACACCTACATCGTCTATTGATCTTGATAAAACATTCTTCAACCAAGATAGAATGTCGAGTAGCTATATTTATTCTCACCTTGCAAGGTTAAAAGAAGCATTTGAAATATATAGATAATATTTAACCTGAACTCTGGTTAA
>NZ_PYHV01000036.1:0-4916 GCF_004766475.1 Pseudoalteromonas sp. KS88 | reverse complement strand
TTATTGATTTGCCTAGTACCAGTGGTGATGGTCAATATGATGGAACGTACTTTTTCGGTGGGGCTGGAATAGACGGCGATTATATTGGTGATATGGTGACAGCATTCCAAGAGGCTGGCATTTCTGATGTTCATGCAGTCAGTGGACCAAGATGGTCCATGAATGACGGGGAATATCCTTTGCTAGGAACTGGCCTCGATGCGTTTATTGGTGTTCTAGCTTTGAACGAAGAAATCAACCTAGGCGACCGCATTAATTCCACCCCAGAGCGCCTAATCAACAAAGGTGACGGAAAAGGACAATTTAACTTGGTTGGATATTCGTATGGTTCGCTGGTTGCGGCTCAGGTTGCAATGACTCGCGTCAAAAAAGGAGGCACTGTCGATAATCTTGTACTAGTTGGCTCCCCTATTGATTCGAGCTTTTTGAAAACACTCAGGTCAACTCCAGCAATAAAAAATGTAATAGTCAAAGACCTAGTTCAACATGGAGATACAATTAGAGCGGGTATGTCAGGGGCAAGCTTGTTTAATCCGGCCGTTTTCATTCCTCTAGCTAAACAATTTGGAAATGGAACTGGTCATTTCCATTATGCCCCAATGTCACAGGTGGGCAACTCTAGAAGGCGAGAGTTGGCCAAGGAGCTATATGGAGCAGGGTTAAGATGATGAAACATACAAAAAGCAAGCTTGCCTTAGGATTGTATGCCTTTGCAACTTTATTCAGCCTTCTTAATCTAGTCATCATTGTGGTGATTCATTGGGGAAATATTGTATTAGGGGGCGGCCTCAACCCATTCGCAACTTTCTGGTTTGCATTCTATTTTGTTATAAGTTTCGTGGCATGGCTAATTGCCTGCTTTGTTGAAAGAAACAGGTGTTGGGGTGCGGCTTACTGGCTTACAATTGCAGGGGCACTCGTATTAATTGCTTTTGTGTCATTTGAGTTCTCACCAAGGGGGTAAGGGGCTTTTGCCCCTTTACACATCATCACAATTTCACACCAACTTCAGCATCACTAGCAATCATCACCGTATAAAACATTCCCACTTTGAACTATAATCTCGAAAGTTACGGAGTAAATAAAAAGACACCCACCCTAAAGTTTGTATTTTTTATATTTTCAACTAACTTTCAATTAGTGCAAAAAACAAACAGGGTGATACATGGCAATTGCAAGAAAGCGTCAAGTAAGTTTGGTTGATACAAAGTATAGGGAAAATAAACAAGACACCCATTCTAAAGTTTGTATTCTTTATATTTTCAACTAACTTTCAATAGAGAGAAAATAAACAAGACACCCATTCTAAAGTTTGTATTCTTTATATTTTCAACTAACTTTCAATTAGTGCAAAAAACAAACAGGGTGATACATGGCAATTGCAAGAAAGCGTCAAGTAAGTTTGGTTGATACAAAGTATTATCACTGTATTTCACGTTGTGTTCGACGTGCTTTTTTGTGTGGTGAAGATCGTTTTACAGGTCAGTCTTTTGAGCATCGCAGAGGCTGGGTTGAAGATAAGTTGCTTGGATTAGCCAAGGTATTTTGTATTGATGTGTGCGCTTATGCTGTAATGAGTAACCACACCCATTTGGTACTCTATGTTGATGATAAAAAAGCCAACAGACTTAATGATAAAGCGATTGTTATTCGCTGGCATAAACTATGTAAAGGCACCTTGCTAACGCAGAAATACGTACAAGGTGAAAAGCTAAGTAAAGCAGAGCTTATCTTTTTTAATCAAACGGTCAAGAAATAAAAAGGACACCCACCCTAAGAAACAAAGAAGACACCCATCTTAATGTTTGTATTTTTTATAATTTGCACTAACTTTTAATTAGTGCAAAATATGATTAGGGTGTCACATGGCAATTGCAAGAAAGCGTCAAGTAAGTTTGGTTGATACAAAGTATTATCACTGTATTTCACGTTGCGTGCGCCGTGCTTTCTTGTGCGGTGAAGATCCTTTTACAGGTCAGTCTTTTGAGCATCGCAGAGGTTGGGTTGAAGATAAGCTGCTTGGATTAGCCAAGGTATTTTGCATTGATGTATGTGCTTATGCAGTCATGAGTAACCACACTCATTTAGTGCTGTATGTAGATGATAAAAAAGCCAACAGACTTAATGACAAAGCGATTGTTATTCGCTGGCATAAACTGTGTAAAGGCACCTTGTTAACGCAGAAATACGTACAAGGTGAGAAGCTAAGTAAAGCAGAACTCATCTTTTTTAATCAAACGGTCAAACAGTATCGCGAACGCTTATCAAGTATTAGCTGGTTTATGCGGCTGCTAAATGAAGATATAGCGCGTAAAGCGAATAAAGAAGATAACTGCACGGGCAGGTTTTGGGAGGGCCGTTTTAAATCACAAGCCTTGCTTGATGAAGCTGCACTCGCCGCCTGTATGGCATACGTTGATTTAAATCCTATCAGGGCAAAAATGGCAAACACACCAGAAGAGTCATCACATACGAGTGTGCAAACACGATTAGAAAGCGCAACAGAAGGCAAGCAACCAAAAAAACTATTGCGTTTTGCCGGCATGCCACGTCAAATTATGCCAAAAGGATTACCGTTTGAACTTAAATCCTACCTTGAACTGGTTGAATTAACAGGGCGTTGTATACGAGAAGGCAAACGCGGGTATATTGAAAGCACACATTTACTTTTACTAGAAAGAGTGAATATATCCCCAGAAAACTGGTTAAAACTGACTACGCAATTTACGCGGGTATTTCATGGCGCAGTAGGTAGGACGACCTCACAAGAGAGTTACTGTGAAAACTTGAACAGAAAACGGCGTAGCAACGTCAGCAACAGCGAAAAGCTGTTGGCATAAAGTTAAAAGTCCTCAATAAGAATTACAACTGCAATCATGCAGTTATTTTTATGCGTGTAATTTAGGTTTACAGTGATAAGCGCTCACTTAATGAACGATGTGTTAGTGATAACAGAAAAGAAATAAGTTTCTAGCCCAAAAGAGTAAACTTAGTCGCACAGTTTTATTTACTTAATTAAAGTGGCTGTCTAGTTTATTTAATTAACGCCCGCTATAATTTTTTGTTTGGACAAATTAGAGAGTTGGATCCAAGCTTCAGTGTTGCAAGACCTAATCGACCCACTAACCGAGCGGATATTCAGTTTTTGGAGCAAACTTTGCGGGGGATGCGAGATTCACCTGCTATTAATTTAACTCCTATTGGAGCAGGGAGAAATGGTGCATTTAGAGAAGCGAAAAGAAGGATGGGAATCCCAGTTTCGCAACAGCCATCAAGAGTAACTCCAAATTTTGACCGAAGGGGTGTTCCACAACCAGGGGAAACATACTGGTTCAGAGTTCCAAATGGCTCTGGAGGGTTTAGAGAAATTTCTATTCGCAGAGATGCAGCGGGACATTTCTATAGTCCAGGAAATATTCATAACCGAGGGCCACATTTTAATGACGCAGAAAAGGGACATTATGACTATTAGATCTAGGAAAATATTTAGCCCTAACTTATTTAAAGAAAATGACTCTTTCATTTTAAGTGACGACTCTTATTCGTGTGCTCCGGAGCTACAAGGGAATATTTCAGCTCTAACATATATTTCAGAATCTGTTGAGGGAGGTGTATCAACAGCAGAGCTTGATGAGGAGAATGCCAAAGTAGCAAAGTCTGATTTAGTTAAGAGTTTATTTTCTGGATATGAACTCTATTTATTTGCAAGCGATAGTATATGGCAACCTGCCACAAGAATAACAAGGCACTATGGGTTGTGGAAACGCCTGAAAAAGCTTCATAAGGTTTTGGAAGCTATAAATGATAGAGATTTTTCTCAAGAGCATGTTAAAGAGGGAAGTGAAGGCTTACAGTTTTCAGGTATAGCCCGACTAGGGATTGATAATTTGGATTTAGGAATAGCCCTTGTTAGGGATAATATTGGCTTTCAACTTTATCTGTCAAAGCATAGCTTAGCATTTGAATCTGAACGGGTTGGTAATTACTTTGAAGTAGCCTATTTAAAAGAACTTAGTTTTAATGGATCTCCATTTAATGTTGATAGTTTTATAACTGAACTCATAAGCAATAATAGTGCGCTAGTCAGAGTCGCAGGTTCAGGGGAGCTGGCAGAATGTTCCATTGATATCATTGCAAGTTCGTCTTCAGAGTTATTTACAATGTTAGATACATGATTCTAAAAGAGGAGCGATGGAATGAAAATAAACAAGACACCCATCTTAAATTTTTAGGCAGCGCACGGGTATTTACCGACCACAACGGCCAAGTTGAAGCGGTACGAAACTTCGACCCATTTGGTAAACCACGCTTAGCAAATGGCGGGTTAAAGCCGTATGGTAATTCAAAACTAGGTGATTTAGAGAATGCCAAAACTCGAAGAGGCTTTACCGACCTCGAACATTTAGATAATGTAGAGCTGATCCATATGAACGGTCGGGAGTACGATTATAACCTTGGCAGGTTTATGTCGGTAGACCCCGTTATTCAAAGCCCAACGAATAGCCAGAGTATTAACCCCTATTCGTATATTATGAATAATCCGCTCAGTGGCACTGACCCTACAGGTTATACCGCCGAATGTAATGGTAGTGGCGTATGTGATATCGGCAATATAAAGATGGATGACGTTGAAAATGTTCAAGTTACCAAAGATGGCAATATGGTTGTCAATACTAAAGATGGTAATTCATATCAAGTTGAGTCAATAAATGGTGCTGATGTTGGTGGTAAGTTCTCAGTAGGTAATAACTCACCTATGGATATTAACAGTCAACAACAAAATGCTAAAAATGACCCTTTGGCTCAAAATATCAGTAATTACGCAAAGAAAAACGAATATTCAACAAAAGCAAAGTCTGTATATTCCGATATACCAGCGGATGAATCCAATATGGTTGCAAATATATAAGCTTATG
>NZ_PYHV01000035.1:0-3104 GCF_004766475.1 Pseudoalteromonas sp. KS88 | reverse complement strand
CTGGCGAAGTTAAACTGTCACGAAACAAAGACCCGTTTGGGTTGTATGGTTAAGTGACTAAGCGTACACGGTGGATGCCTTGGCAGTTGGAGGCGATGAAGGACGTATTAACTTGCGATAAGCTTAGTCAAGCTAGTAAAAAGCACTTGAGACTAAGATTTCCGAATGGGGAAACCCACCTGCTTGCAGGTATCGTTAACTGAATACATAGGTTAACGAGGCGAACGCGGAGAACTGAAACATCTAAGTACCCGTAGGAAAAGAAATCAACCGAGATTCCGGAAGTAGCGGCGAGCGAAACCGGAACAGCCCTTAAGCTTATTATGTGTTAATGGAAGGCTCTGGAAAGTGCCACGATACAGGGTGATAGTCCCGTACATGAAAATACATTTTAAGTGAAATCGAGTAGGTCGGAGCACGTGAAACTTTGACTGAATATAGGTGGACCATCATCTAAGGCTAAATACTCCCAACTGACCGATAGTGAACCAGTACCGTGAGGGAAAGGCGAAAAGAACCCCTGTGAGGGGAGTGAAATAGAACCTGAAACCGTGTACGTACAAGCAGTAGGAGCAGACTTGTTCTGTGACTGCGTACCTTTTGTATAATGGGTCAGCGACTTATATTTTGTAGCGAGGTTAACCGATTAGGGTAGCCGTAGGGAAACCGAGTCTTAACTGGGCGAATAGTTGCAAGGTATAGACCCGAAACCCGGTGATCTAGCCATGAGCAGGTTGAAGGTTGAGTAACATCAACTGGAGGACCGAACCCACTAACGTTGAAAAGTTAGGGGATGACTTGTGGCTTGGAGTGAAAGGCTAATCAAACCGGGAGATAGCTGGTTCTCCCCGAAATCTATTTAGGTAGAGCCTCGGACGAATACTTACGGGGGTAGAGCACTGTTAAGGCTAGGGGGTCATCCCGACTTACCAACCCTTTGCAAACTCCGAATACCGTAAAGTACTATCCGGGAGACACACGGCGGGTGCTAACGTCCGTCGTGAAGAGGGAAACAACCCAGACCGCCAGCTAAGGTCCCAAAGTCATAGTTAAGTGGGAAACGATGTGGAAAGGCCCAGACAGCCAGGAGGTTGGCTTAGAAGCAGCCATCCTTTAAAGAAAGCGTAATAGCTCACTGGTCGAGTCGGTCTGCGCGGAAGATGTAACGGGGCTAAACTATGCACCGAAGCTGCGGATTCAGAATTTATTCTGAGTGGTAGGGGAGCGTTCTGTAAGCGGTTGAAGGTGTACCGGGAGGTATGCTGGACGTATCAGAAGTGCGAATGCTGACATGAGTAACGATAATGCGGGTGAAAAACCCGCACGCCGGAAGACCAAGGGTTCCTATCCCATGTTAATCAGGGTAGGGTAAGTCGACCCCTAAGGCGAGGCCGAAAGGCGTAGTCGATGGGAAACGGATTAATATTTCCGTACTTGGTATAATTGCGATGGGGGGACGGAGCAGGCTAAGCAAGCATGGCGATGGTTGTCCATGTGAAAGTGAGTAGGTTGGTGACTTAGGAAAATCCGGGTTGCTAAGACTGAGACACGAGACGAGCCACTAAGGTGGTGAAGTTGCTGATGCCATACTTCCAGGAAAAGCCTCTAAGCTTCAGATTATACCGAATCGTACCCCAAACCGACACAGGTGGTCAGGTAGAGAATACTAAGGCGCTTGAGAGAACTCGGGTGAAGGAACTAGGCAAAATCGTACCGTAACTTCGGGAGAAGGTACGCTCCTATCTGTGATGAGACTTGCTCTCTAAGCGGACGGGAGCCGCAGTGACCAGGTGGCTGGGACTGTTTATTAAAAACACAGCACTGTGCAAAATCGCAAGATGACGTATACGGTGTGACACCTGCCCGGTGCCGGAAGGTTAATTGATGGGGTTAGTTTTCGGACGAAGCTCTTGATCGAAGCCCCGGTAAACGGCGGCCGTAACTATAACGGTCCTAAGGTAGCGAAATTCCTTGTCGGGTAAGTTCCGACCTGCACGAATGGTGTAACCATGGCCACGCTGTCTCCACCCGAGACTCAGTGAAATTGAAATCGCAGTGAAGATGCTGTGTACCCGCGGCTAGACGGAAAGACCCCGTGAACCTTTACTACAGCTTGGCACTGAACATTGAACCTACATGTGTAGGATAGGTGGGAGACTTTGAAGCAGAGACGCTAGTTTTGTTGGAGTCGTCCTTGAAATACCACCCTTGTAGTTTTGATGTTCTAACGTTGGCCCCTGAATCGGGGTTACGGACAGTGCCTGGTGGGTAGTTTGACTGGGGCGGTCTCCTCCCAAAGAGTAACGGAGGAGCACGAAGGTTGGCTAAGTACGGTCGGACATCGTACGGTTAGTGTAATGGTAGAAGCCAGCTTAACTGCGAGACAGACACGTCGAGCAGGTACGAAAGTAGGTCATAGTGATCCGGTGGTTCTGAATGGAAGGGCCATCGCTCAACGGATAAAAGGTACTCCGGGGATAACAGGCTGATACCGCCCAAGAGTTCATATCGACGGCGGTGTTTGGCACCTCGATGTCGGCTCATCACATCCTGGGGCTGAAGTCGGTCCCAAGGGTATGGCTGTTCGCCATTTAAAGTGGTACGCGAGCTGGGTTTAGAACGTCGTGAGACAGTTCGGTCCCTATCTGCCGTGGGCGTTTGAGAATTGAGAGGGGTTGCTCCTAGTACGAGAGGACCGGAGTGAACGAACCGCTGGTGTTCGGGTTGTCATGCCAATGGCATTGCCCGGTAGCTACGTTCGGAACTGATAAGCGCTGAAAGCATCTAAGCGCGAAGCAGGCCTCGAGATGAGTTCTCACTAGACTTTTAAAGTCTCTGAAGGGCCGTTGAAGACTACAACGTTGATAGGCAAGATGTGGAAGCATGGTGACATGTTAAGCTAACTTGTACTAATTACCCGTGAGGCTTAACCATACAACGCCAAACGCGTTTTATGTGATAGTGAAACAAGCGAAGAAGTTAATAGACTAAAGTAGATACTTGAAGACTTTATTATCAGAAATTCCAAATTTTAGTAAGTTTGATTAAATCGAACTTACACCAAATTTGCTTGGTGACAATAGCGTTTTGGACCCACCTGACCC
>NZ_PYHV01000034.1:60498-63154 GCF_004766475.1 Pseudoalteromonas sp. KS88 | reverse complement strand
TTTTTTGCCTCACTACCGAAGTAGCTTGGCTGTTAGAACTCAATGTGTACGAGTGCCCACACAGATGATTGCTTTATATTGTTAAAGAACGTTGCGATTAAAACGCGTTGCTTTATCTCGCTAGGGCTGCGCATGTTACGCTTTCCTATTTTTTTGTCAATACTTAATTTTAAACTTTTTAAAAAATCTAAACTCAAGTTTTACTCGACTTACTAAGTGACTTGCTTGCCTCGCTAAGCGTTGCCTGCTCTGCCGTCTCAGTGGGGTCGCATTATAGGGAGAACCAATTTTTACGCAAGCGTTTTTTAAAGAAAACTTGAAATAAAGTACTGTTCGCTCGATTTGCGACCGAAACACCTTAAAACTGCTAGTTTAGTAACCAGCATAGATCTGGACTGGCCATTTTATAAGCTCTACTGCTATCATCAGCGCTAATAGCTTTTATTTTATTAGGTGCTCTATGACTATCCGTTCTTATAAAGGAATTACTCCTACTTTAAATCAATCTGTCTATATCGATGAATCAGCAGTATTGGTCGGTGACATTACGTTAGGCGCAAACAGTAGTGTTTGGCCATTAGTGGCGGCTCGGGGGGATGTTAACTATATACGCATTGGTGAACGTACTAATATACAAGATGGTAGCGTGTTACATTTAACCCGCGCCAGTAAAAGCAACCCTGACGGTTATCCTCTCATTATTGGCGATGATGTTACAGTTGGTCATAAAGTAATGTTACACGGCTGTCGTTTAGGAAATCGTATCTTAGTTGGTATGGGTGCTATTGTTATGGATAATGCTATTGTCGAAGATGATGTAATTATTGGTGGTGGTTCATTAGTGCCGCCAAATAAACGTTTAGAGTCGGGCTACCTTTATGTTGGCAGCCCCGTTAAGCAGGCTCGCCCCTTAACAGAGCAAGAGCTTAGCTTTTTAAAAATCTCTGCTAATAACTATGTTGAGCTAAAAGACGAGTATTTAGCAGAAAGCTAAGTAAGTGGCTTTATTTCAATTTTCCCAGCTGAGTTATACTCTTCATCTTCGATGAGTTGCTCAGCAAGTTCTTCATAATCAAAACGCAGTGATTCAAAATGTTGCTTTGCCGCTACCATGTCTGAGATTAATACGCTTTGCATATTCACAATACACTCAACCATAAGTCCGCTAACTTGCGCATAAAAAGTTAAGAGCTGAGTTTGAGTATCAAATTCGACCCTATCTATAAATTGAATTGCTTGATTCATGTAAGCTCCCCAGCTTTTAATGCACTAACGACGGGTAGTATCTCTGGCATTTTATTGCGCCACACATAAAATGCTTGTGCGGCTTGGCCAACTAACATTCCACTGCCATCTAAAACTGAAATACCTGGTTTATTATCTTGCGCCCACTGCATAAATAAAGTGTTTTTAAGCGAATAGAACATATCGTAAACACATTCACAGTGATTAAGGTGTTTTTTATCAAGCCCTGGCAACTCATTATGCACACTACTGGATGTTGAGTTAACAATTAGCGAGTAATCACCTTCTGGTAAATCACCAAATCCGTAACCAATAACTTTGCCGTATTTAGAAAATAGCTCAGCCAGTGTATTTGCTTTTGCGGCTGTACGATTCACGATAACAATTTCACTAGGCTGTTGAGCTAACAACGGTAAAATTACACCGCGGGCAGCACCACCAGCACCAATTAATAGTATTCGCTTATCTTTTATAGCAACTTTATTTGCGAGTAAGTCTTTAACAAAGCCTACGCCATCGGTGTTATCTCCGAGTAAGCGGCCATCATCAAGTAATTTAATGGTATTCACCGCGCCTACTATTGTGGCCAGCTCAGTACGTTCGTCGACCAGTTCAAAGGCTTGTTCTTTAAATGGCATGGTCACATTCGCTCCCAACCCACCTTGAGCAAAAAAGTTACTCACTGATTTTTTAAAGCCGTCAATTGGTGCTAATATTGCGCGGTAATCAATTTGTTCACCTAGTGAGGTTGCAAATTGCGTATGTATAGCGGGTGATTTTGAGTGTTCGATTGGGTTTCCAAAAACCGCATATTTGTCCATGTTCAAGCAACCTCTTTGCACAGTAAACACTGTTAATTATTGATGATAAAATTATGATTAGACGACTTTTCTCAAAATCGAAACCTGCAGAACCACAACACGCCCCCACACCAGAAAAAACACCTTATCAGATGATGGGTGGTGAACAGGGTGCACGTGCACTGTCTGATAGATTCTACGATATAATGGCGAGCGATGAATACGCCAAACCGTTATATGATATGCACCCTCAACCATTAGACCGTATACGCCAAGTATTCTTCGAATTTTTATCTGGTTGGCTAGGCGGCCCAGACTTATTTGTAGAACAGCACGGCCATCCGATGCTACGAAAACGTCATATGCCGTTCCCTATTGATCAGGACTTACGCGATCAATGGATGCATTGCATGAACAAGGCGTTAGATGCTGAGATTGATAATCCATTACTGCGTGAAGGGCTGCGTAAATCTTTAGCACAATTAGCCAGCCACATGATTAACCAACATTAAACTTTTATTTAACCTGAACTCTGGTTAAGAGATGTACTAATGTATTGATATTAAATCACAAATATATTTATTGGTCTTCAGCCGGAGACTTTTAGCGAT
>NZ_PYHV01000034.1:0-60493 GCF_004766475.1 Pseudoalteromonas sp. KS88 | reverse complement strand
ATCCAGAGTTCAGGTTATTTAGCTCTCATACAAAAAGGCGCTTAATAGCGCCATTTTTGATTTTTGTGTAATTCTTATAAGTCCCACTCTCTTGCTATCAACTCACTTGGTTGGCTATTTAACCAACCTTGGGGGCGTAAATAATATTGGTATAACTTCGCTTCAGCGCTGTCAGCCTCTGGTTTATAATTATACTCCCAGCGAGCAAGTGGTGGCATCGACATCAAAATGGATTCAGTTCGGCCTCCTGTTTGTAAGCCAAACAAAGTTCCTCTGTCCCAAACAAGGTTAAACTCAACATATCGACCACGACGATATAATTGGAAGTCGCGCTGTTGCTGAGTGTACTCGTCGTTTTTACGACGTTCAATAATCGGTAAATAAGCATCAAGAAAACCATTACCAACCGCCTGCATAAAGGCGAAGCTTTCTTCAAACCCTTGCTCGTTAAGATCATCAAAGAATAAACCACCAACACCCCGTGTTTCGTCGCGATGTTTAATATAGAAATATTCATCACACCACTTTTTATATTTCGGGTATACGTCATCACCAAATGGCGCACAAAGGTCACTAGCAACTTGGTGCCAATGCTTAACATCGTCAAACACTGGGTAAAATGGCGTTAAATCAAAGCCGCCACCAAACCACCAAATAGGCTGCTCCCCTTCTTTTTCAGCAATAAAAAAGCGTACATTGGCGTGGCTCGTTGGAATGTGTGGGTTTTTAGGGTGGATAACCAGCGACACACCACAGGCGTGAAAACTTCGACCAGCAAGCTCAGGGCGATGCGCCGTTGCAGATGCAGGCATAGAAGCGCCAAAAACATGTGAGTAGTTAACCCCACCTTGTTCAATAACATGACCATCACGAATAACCCGAGTGCGGCCACCACCACCTTCAGCTCGCTGCCAGCTATCTTCAACAAACTTGGCGCTGCCATCAGCTTGTTCTAAGCCTTGGCAAATGCTGTCTTGCAATGCCATTAAATAGGTTTTTACTTGTTCGAGTAGGTTACTGTGCATTGCTTATCCTCTAAATACTTTACCGGTCATTACGTCTTTAATGGTGCTAGGTTGTGTATTGCCGCCAAGCGGTTCATCAACATAAAAGGCAACCTGCTCAGCAAACTCACTTTTAGCCATCGCTATACTGGTGACCGTCTCTTGCCCAGATAAATTAGCACTGGTTGAAACCAAAGGCTTACCTAACTCCTGACACAAGCGCTTTACTGTAGGATGATCAGTTACACGTACAGCAATAGTATCAAACTGTCCGGTTAACCATTTAGGTGTATTTTTAGCTGCTGGCATAACCCAGGTAATCGCACCGGGCCAACTAGAGAAAATGTCGGCTCGCTTATCCATTGGAATTTTTGCATCATCAATATATTTTAATAACTGACCATAATTGTCAGCAATTAAAATCAGCCCTTTTTCGACTGGACGCTGTTTAATTGCTAATAAGCTTGCTACGGCTTGTTGGTTATCGGGGTCGCAACCTAAACCAAATACAGCTTCAGTTGGGTAAACAATTACACCACCTTGCTTTAATGCATCAACAACAGTTAAAGGTGAAGGGATTGGATCTGTCACACAAATCTCCAAATACAATAAAAGTTAAGCGTTTTACTCGCTGACAGTGATTTTATGCGAGCAACTTTTCTGTGGGCATTGTAACACAACACTGCTGGTCATTTGCTTTTGCATCATGACTGGCCACTGGCACTCAGGGCAAGTATGCTCAATAGGTTTAAAATTAAGGGTATATTTACAGCTTGGGTAGCTATCACAGGAATAAAAAGTTTTACCAAATTTATTACTGCGCGCAACTAACTGCCCTTTTTTACATTTAGGGCAAGCAGGTAACACCTCTGCATCAGGTTCTTTTTCATCGTGAACAATGTAATGGCACTCGGGATAGCCGGTACAACCAATAAACATACCGTAACGGCCATTTTTAACCACCAGCGGATTACCACATTCTGGGCACGGACTGTCATCAAGTACTTTTATTTGCTGAGTATCGTGTTGAGCTAGAGGCCGAATAAAATCGCATTTAGGATAGCTTGCACAACCAAGGAAAGGCCCGCTTTTACTGTTACGGATCACTAATTCAGAACCACATTGAGGGCAAATTTCGTATTCTTTTTCGAGGGCATGCTGATTAGCAGAGAAAAGCGAATGATCTATTTTACTCATGAGATTCCAAAGCGACTGGCTAATTTTCGCCTAATATACCCAAACTAATTAAAGTTACAAGCACCACAAAGTGTTAATGCAATACCTCTGCTGGCTCGTCAAAAATAAGTTCTTCCATTTGCGAATAAGCTAACTCAGAGCCTGGCACATTAAATAATACCATTAACACCACCCATTTTAAGTCATCTAGGCCGATATAAGGTTTATCTAAAGCGAACAATCGGTCCATTACCATTTCTCGGGTTTCATTATTGATTACACCTATTTGCTCTACAAACATCAGAAAACCTCGACATTCCGTACTAAGCATCTGACACTCACTATCAGTAAAAATACGCACAGCGTGTTGCGGGTAAGCATTTAAATAAGGAACTTCATCACTGTGTTGTAAGTCTGCGAGTTGTTCTAACCAATCAAGAGCTTTGAAGATTTCGGGTTTATTAAAGCCTGCGCGCAATAGCTCATCGGTGAGCTCATTTTGCTCAACAAAGACCTCAGCTTCACTATGAATATAGTTTTCAAACAAATACATGAGGATATCGAACATATTAGTTTCCTCCCAATTTGATATAGCCGTCTAAAACTCGCTCTACTTTGTCATCTAATTCCAAGTCAAGTAAACGAGTCTGCACTTTCTCAATCGACCATTGGCAGCGTCGAGCAATTACATCAACCGGTGTAACTTCAAAACCTACGCTTTTCAGTACGTCGCATTCAGGCTTATTTTCAACAGGCTCATCTATATTATATAGACTGTTTTGACCAAAAAAGCTCACTTCTTCTAAAATATCACTGACATTTTCGACTAACTTTGCCCCCTGTTTTATTAAAAAATGACTCGCTTGTGATAATGGGTTTTTGATAGAGCCAGGAACTGCAAACACCTCTTTATTTTGCTCAAGTGCATATCGAACGGTAATTAACGAGCCACTTTTAATCTCCGCCTCCACAATCAAAACCCCTAAGGATAATCCAGATATAATGCGATTACGACGCGGAAAATTATTCGCATTAGCTGCTGTTCCGGGTAAAAACTCACTGACTAGTAAACCACAATTTAATACTTGATCTGTTAAAAGCTTATGTCGTTTAGGGTAGTAAACATCCACACCGGTGCCTAAAACTGCAATGGTATTTCCCGCTCCAGCGAGGGCTCCTTTGTGTGCAGCACCGTCAATACCCAACGCCATACCAGATGTAACAGTTAAATTGGCTTCACTGAGTTGATGTGCAAATTGAGCGGCTATTTCGAGCCCGATAGGGGTTGCATTGCGGCTGCCGACGATGGCTATTTGTGGGCTGGCTAAAAGCGCCAAGTCACCACGACAAAATAGTAATAATGGAGCACTGGCAATTTGTTTTAACAATGGCGGATAACGCGAATCAAAATAACTAATAACTTCAATGTCTGAAGCGAATAGTAAGTTTTCGTAGTGCGCAACAAGTTGCCAATCCGTTGCCACCAGATTTGTAGCGACTTGCTGATTAAGACCTGATTCAAGTAGTTGCTGATAAGATAAATCAACGAGGTTTTCTAATGGCACTTTTTCAGCGAGTGCCAGCAGCGTTTTAACACCCAGACCTTTGCATAAATAAAATGCAAGCCAATGTGTTAGCTTGCCATATGACTGTTCCATGCTCTCTCCTTAGAGCACTCAAACCTGTTTAATTTATTACTGCAAAATCACCGACTCGGATTGGGTGCTGGTTTTTCACTATTAAGGCATAGCTAACATTGTCATATACTTTAAACACCATTAGCTCACCGACTTTTTCTTTAGGCATATGCCAAACAGTCGCGTCTTTATCTGCTTCGACACCCAAAAACTCGCTAGTATTTGTAATAAGCTTTTCAAGGCTGTTCGAATCTTCTTTGTATCGAGGGCCATTTCGGCCATCAAAAACAGTTGGCGACTGACGCTCTATATCTAAAATATGGCCCGCTTTAATTTGCTGCTCTGACCCCAAGTTTAGCACTACTATATCCATCGTGCTAAATTCTCGCAGCTCAGTTACTGCAGAAATAATATTTCCCTCAATGGGTTGTTCTGGGCGCTTCATATTAAAGAATGCAGGAAGAGTTTGTCCTTCCATTGCTGGTAATAAAAAGTCTGTGGCTCTAATTTCTTGTTTGACGCTTTCTACCTTTACTGAAGCCGGCACGCCATTTTCAATATCACCTGATCTAAATGCACGCCCCACGCCGACTAATACAGATTTATAAGCAAGCACATCATCGCTATCAATATCTTTATATGGTTTGCCTTTTCGGTAAATGGCATAACTTTCATGCTTATTAAGGTTACCTTTAACGTAAACGATGTGACCCAACGTATTCATTTTAGTGTTCTCGTTCGCGCCTAAAATGTAAGGTAAACCAGCAATTTGCTCACCACTAATCGCCTGTTCATAAGTTAAGTAAGGACGAAGTAGTTCAAGCGGCAATGTAGGAATCGCATTTTTACCTTTAGGCGTTATACGCCCCTGCGGAGAAAGCTTTTTATAGCCGGTATTAATCACTAACCGTGGATTTCCATGCTCATCATAAATTAAAGAGAGTGCATCACCGGGATAAATTAAGTGCGGGTTATTGATTTGTGGGTTCATTTGCCACAGTTCTGGCCACAACCAAGGTTCGCTCAAATAGATACCCGAAATATCCCATAATGTGTCACCTTTTTTCACAACATATTGTTTAGGCGCATCTTTTTTAATTGATAAAACATCTGCATGAGATGAAAATGCAGAGCTTAATATCAGCACAGCGGCTAAAAACGGGTATTTCATTGGGCTTCCTTGTGGTGTTTTTTCATTATTATCAACCAAAACCTGTTAAAGGTGAACGCGAATGGCTAAAATAAGAGCATACAATACCCTATATTATGCACAAGTGAAAAGGTTACTATGGCTAGGTTAGAAGTTTTAAGATTTCCAGATGAGCGTTTACGTACTGTTGCTAAAGACGTAGCAAGCGTTGACGACGAAGTTCGTCAAATAGTTAAAGACATGCTAGAAACAATGTATGACGAAAATGGCATAGGCCTTGCCGCCACACAAGTTGATATTCATCGACGCATTGTGGTGATCGATGTATCAGAAGAACGCAACGAACCATTGGTTTTAATTAACCCAGTGATTACCAAGCAAGATGGCGCAACCGTGAGTGAAGAAGGCTGTTTATCAGTGCCGCATTCATACGCAAAAGTAGATCGCGCAGAAACCGTAACGGTTAGTGCACTTAATGAAAAAGGTGAAGAATACAGCCTAGATGCCGATGAGCTTTTAGCGATCTGTATTCAACATGAGCTTGATCACCTTAAAGGCAAGTTGTTTATTGATTACTTATCACCATTAAAACGCCAACGTATTCGTAAAAAGCTTGAAAAAGAAGCTAAATTTGCAGCACAGTAATAAGCACCTTAGGAAAACTCAGTGACAAAACCACTACGCATTATTTTTGCTGGTACGCCGGATTTTGCTGCGCGCCATTTACAAGCTCTTATTGATTCTGAACATCACGTTGTTGGTGTTTATAGTCAACCAGACCGCCCGGCAGGACGCGGTAAAAAACTAAAAGCCAGTGAAGTAAAAGAGCTTGCTTTAGCTAATGACTTACCTGTCTTTCAACCTGCGTCACTAAAAAATGACGATGCATTAAGTGAGTTAAGCAGCTTAAATGCAGATATCATGATCGTTGTTGCATACGGACTTTTACTGCCAAAAGCAATTTTAGAGGCTCCACGCCTAGGTTGCTTAAATGTGCATGGTTCAATTTTACCACGCTGGCGTGGTGCAGCACCGATCCAACGCGCGATTTGGGCGGGCGACGATGAAACTGGCGTAACCATAATGCAAATGGACGAAGGGTTAGATACTGGTGATATGTTACATATTAGCCGCTGCCCTATCGATGCGACTGAAACCAGTGCAAGTTTATACACTAAACTTGCGGAGTTAGGCCCAACGGCACTTGTTGAAACCATAGCCAAATTAGCCAATGGTGAGATAACCCCACAAGTACAAGATGATACTTTAGCTAATTACGCTAAAAAGTTATCAAAAGATGAAGCTAATATTGATTGGTCTATGGATGCGCTGCAAATAGAGCGTAATATTCGTGCATTCAACCCTTGGCCTGTCTGCTTTACTCAAATGGGCGAGAACACAGTAAAAATTTATCAAGCCGATGTGGTTGAGCAACAAGGTACGCCGGGCACTATTTTAAACAGTGACAAACACGATATTGTAGTCGCTTGTGGCACACACGCGCTAAAAATCACCCAATTACAGCCACAAGGTAAAAAACCAATGGCTGTTACAGACTTTTTAAATGGTCGCAGTGACTGGGTTACTCCAGGCAGCGTCTTAGGCGAAAATAATGAGTAATGTTCCAAACGTACGCGCGCTTGCCGCCGAAACTTTATATAACGTAGTCGATAAGGGCGCATCTTTAAACCAAGAGCTCCCTTTTGCGAGCCAAGGCCTATCACCTAAAGATAAAGCCTTATTACAGCAAATTTGCTATGGCGTATTACGTTACCTGCCGAGTTTAGAGAATTATTGCCAGCATTTGGTTGAGCAACCGTTAAAAGGTAAACGCCGTATATTCCAGTTTTTACTGTATGTGGGCATTTACCAACTACAACATATGCGGGTTCCACCCCATGCCGCGATCAGCGAAACCGTGAATGCTTTAGCGCAACTTCGAGCGCTTGGCCTAAAAGGCCTGATCAACGCTATTCTACGAAGTTTTCAACGCCAACAGAGTGAGCTTGAAGAAAAAGCTAAACAAATTCCTGTGTGTTTATACAACCACCCAAATTGGTTTATTAAACAAGTAAAAGAAGCCTATCCTGAGCAATGGGAACAAATTTTAGAGGCCAACCAGCTACAAGCTCCTATGTGGCTACGTGTGAATCAAGCGCAGTACAGCACCACAGAATACAGTGAAATGCTCAGCGCGAATGATATTGAACACACAGTAAACCCTGACTTTGTTGATGGTATTAAACTAGATAAACCACGCGATGTGTTCTCGCTGCCTGAATTTGATACTGGCGCTTGCTCAGTACAAGATGCGGCAGCGCAATTAGCTGCGCGCTTGTTAGACCCTAAAGATGATGAGCATATACTTGATGCTTGTGCAGCGCCTGGCGGTAAAACCTGCCACATTTTAGAGCTCGCCGACGCCGATGTACTTGCCCTTGATAGCGATGCAACCCGCCTTGAACGCGTAAAGCAAAACTTAACCCGTATCGGTTTAGGTGCAGACTTACAATGTGCAGACGCATCGCAACCCCATACTTGGTGGGATGAGCAGCAATTTGACCGCATTTTACTGGATGTTCCTTGCTCTGCGACTGGCGTTATTCGTCGTCACCCAGATATAAAATGGCTACGTCGCGCGTCAGATATTAATGACTTGGCTGCGCTACAGGGTGATATTTTAGATAGCATCTGGCCTTTACTAAAACCAGGCGGCACATTAATTTATGCAACCTGCTCAGTATTACCACTTGAGAATCAACAACAAGTTGCTAAATTTCTAGCAAGTAACACTGATGTTGAGCATATACCTTTGCATGATAACGACACCACCACAAACCCAGGCTTACAATTACTGCCAGGCGAAAGTGATGGGTTTTATTATGCCAAGCTTGTAAAAAAACAGTCATAAGATAAATAATGAAAATAATCATACTCGGCGCCGGGCAAGTAGGCGGCACACTCGCTGAAAACTTAGTAGGTGAACAAAACGAAATAACGGTTGTTGATATCGATGGCAACCGCTTACGTGAGTTACAAGACAAGTACGACCTACAAGGTGTTACTGGCCACAGCGCACACCCCGATGTATTACGCAGGGCCGGTGCCGAAGACGCCGATATGATCATTGCAGTAACCAGCTCAGACGAAGTGAACATGGTTGCCTGCCAAGTGGCTTACAGTATTTTTAATACGCCCACTAAAATTGCCCGTATTCGTTCTGAGCAATATCTTAAGTACCGTGAAAAACTATTTCAAAACGACGATTTACCCGTTGATCACTATATTGCGCCTGAGCAGTTGGTGACTAAGTATATTCGCCGCTTAATTGATTACCCTGGTGCGTTACAGGTATTACAGTTTGGCGATGGCATGCTGTCCTTAGTGGCAGTAAAAGCGTACTACGGTGGTTTACTCGTCGGTTATGCACTTTCAGCTCTCAAAGAACACATTCCCAATGTTGAGACGCGTGTAGCGGCTATTTATCGTCAAGGTAAAGCCATAAAACCATTAGGCACCACCGTCATTGAAGCCGACGATGAAGTGTTCTTCCTTGCCGCAACTAAACATATTCGCGCGGTAATGAACGAACTGCAAAAGCTTGAACGTTCATACAAAAAAATCATGATCGCAGGTGGTGGTAACATTGGTGCAGGACTTGCCCGTTCGCTTGAGAAAAACCACAGTGTAAAATTACTTGAACGCAGTAAAGAACGCGCCGAGCAATTATCTGAATTACTCGACAACACCGTGGTATTTTGTGGCGATGCATCAGACCAAGAGCTACTTTCTGAAGAGCATATTGAACAAGTTGATGTATTTATCGCTGTAACAAACGATGATGAAGCAAACATAATGTCCGCCATGTTAGCAAAGCGTATGGGGGCACAAAAAACCATGGTGCTAATACAGCGTGGCGCTTACGTTGATTTAGTTCAAGGTGGTGAAATAGACATTGCTATATCGCCGCAGCAAGCCACAATTTCAGCATTGCTTACCCATGTACGCCGTGGTGATATTGTTAATGTTTATTCACTGCGTAAAGGCGCCGCAGAAGCAATTGAAGCGGTAGCCCATGGCGATGAACACACGTCAAAAGTTGTTGGTCGCGCTATTGCAGACATCAAACTCCCCGCAGGCACCACCATTGGCGCCATTGTACGAAACGACGATGTACTCATCGCCCACGACGATACCATCATCCATTCTGGTGACCATGTTATTATGTTCTTAATCGACAAAAAGCACATTCACTTTGTTGAGAAACTATTCCAAGTCAGCGCCATTTTCTTGTAAACATAAAAAAGCAGCTTGCCTATTTCAAAGGCAAAGCTGCTTTAACGTATATGAAGTGAAATTACAGTATTTTCTATTATCAAACAGTATTACTGTACTTTAGAGAACTCTTCTTTTGAAAGTTCACCATTTTGGTCAGTATCTAACGCCGAAAAAATTTCTACGAGCTGTGCATTCACAGAGGCTTCTTTTTGGCTAATCGCGCCATCGCCATTAGTATCGAATGTGTCAAAACTCACAGCAGCAAACGCTGCAGATGAAGAAGCAAGGGCGATAATAGCAAGCGCTGTATTAATATGTTTCATAATTTGTTTCCTAATTAAATAAAGGTAAGAAGTCCTTTTCAAAGATCCATTGTGCGTAAAAATTCACTTTAAGCTTCGGAAAACTCTTGTTTCGAAAGCTCATCATTACCATCTTTATCAAGTTCTTTGAATTGGCTTAATAATTTTGCATCAACCGCTGCTTCGCTTTGGCTTATTACACCATTACCATCAACGTCTAGGGTATCAAAATCGGTCACTGCAAACGCTGCTGATGAAGATGCAAGTGCGATTAGGGCTAATGTCTTAGTAAATTTTTTCATCTATATATTCCTTCATTGTTTATTAAACTGGCTTTATGTCCCTGCGCTTCTTTTTCATAGGCTCCCGGCCTATTTAGGTTGTCTTTGGCAACTCAGAATTATTACGCAAAAGCCTTTGAGTAAATTGTCATTAGGCGTTTTCGAACTCTTCTTTAGATAGCTCACCATTGCCGTCTGAATCTAGCTCTGCAAACTGACTCATCAATTTTGCGTCAACTGATGCTTCGCTTTGGCTGATTGCGCCATTACCATCTACGTCAAGCGTGTCGAAATCAGTTGCCGCAAACGCTGCTGATGAAGATGCTAGTGCGATAAGTGCTAATGTTTTATTTAATGTGTTCATAATATAATTCCTTCAATTTCTAAATAATGTGTTACGTAAAAACGGTAAATCCTTTTTTAAAATCCTGAGGCGCTAATTAAGCCTTTGAGAATTCTTCTTTAGATAGCTCACCATTGCCGTCTGAATCTAGCTCTGCAAACTGACTCATCAATTTTGCGTCAACTGATGCTTCGCTTTGGCTGATTGCGCCATTACCATCTACGTCAAGCGTGTCGAAATCAGTTGCCGCAAACGCTGCTGATGAAGATGCTAGTGCGATAAGTGCTAAAGTTTTATTTAATGTGTTCATAATATAATTCCTTCAATTTCTAAATAATGTGTTACGTAAAAACGGTAAATCCTTTTTTAAAATCCTGAGGCACTAATTAAGCCTTTGAGAATTCTTCTTTAGATAGCTCGCCGTTACCGTCAGTATCAAGCGTTTTAAACTGGCTCATTAATGCAGCGTCAACTGATGCTTCGCTTTGGCTGATTGCGCCATTACCATCTACGTCAAGCGTGTCGAAATCAGTTGCAGCAAACGCTGCTGATGAAGATGCTAGTGCGATAAGTGCTAATGTTTTGTTTAATGTGTTCATAATATAATTCCTTCAATTTCTAAATAATGTGTTACGTAAAACGGTAAATCCTTTCTTAAAATCCTAAGGCGCTTATTAAGCCTTTGAGAATTCTTCTTTAGATAGCTCGCCGTTACCGTCAGTATCAAGCGTTTTAAACTGACTCATTAGTGCAGCGTCAACTGATGCTTCGCTTTGGCTGATTGCGCCATTACCATCTTCGTCAAGCGTGTCGAAATCAGTTGCAGCAAATGCTGCTGATGAAGATGCTAGTGCGATAAGTGCTAATGTTTTGTTTAATGTGTTCATAATCAATCTTCCTTCAAAGTTTATGTACGTTGCGATTAAATACTTAATCACGTTTTCGTTTCGTTCGAACTAAGTATTACAACTTCAATGCCAACCTTTATAAAACCAATAAAAACAAAAGCTTAGTAAAATATTTTGACGATACGGTTATTTGAACAGTCTTTTTTTGTTGCTTTTTAGCAACACGTGTAATGACGTGAAATTTAAAACGCTATAAATCAACATGTTAGGATTAATGAAAAAGACACAAAGCCACTCTAAACAAGATTATTAGTGTTTGTTTTTGTTAAAAAGGGATAAACCTATGCTGAACAGGTTTTAGGGGAGAATATTTTTAAAAATAAAATACATTGTAGTGGATTGATTTATAATTACTTTTAAATAAAAGCAAACATTTTTTCTACTGCTTTTGGGGTTTTATTTGAGTAAAAATGAATTTGTTGCAAATAAGCGAAATAAGACCAAACGAATAAACCTAAACCGCTACTATTAGCTGTTTATAAATGGAGCTCGGTCATTACTAGAGCCATTGCCAATAAGCTTTAATCGGCCCTAATAATTACCAAACAAACTTCTGCGGTGAATATGCCATATGATTACCTCTTTAAAATATCAATAAGACATTATGTAAGGTAATTCCTTCGCTACTGTGTCAAAGAGCGAGGCTAAAGCATTTTTATATCAAGGGCTCCAAAACAGATAAGTCGATCAAATGATCTTTCATAAATTTATTCATTTCATCTTCACTTACTATTAGTTGAACACCCAATAGAGTGTCATCGGCTAAACTGCGAACACTGCAAATTTGCCCTGAAAACTCATTCACTTCGTTATCTCTTTCATCGAGCAATATTTTGCAAGGAGTGTCTTTGAGTTTGCTTAGGTCATCTTCACTTTTAAGCGCAAACATTACTCCGGTGATTGATACGTCTTTTATGACTCCTTTCAACTTATGTTCATCGCTGAGCTGAATTATTGCAGGTAATAACGTGGGTATACGGGTTTGAGATCGCAAACTAAATAATTGAACTTGGTCTGGAAAATGTAAAAAGATGAGTCGTTTAGGATGAGAAGAAACTGACATAACTTTCTGACGAAACGCAATTACCTGCCCACCGCCACTTTCAAGCACAGCACGCACAATAATAATCGTACCATCTTTGAGGTATTCGCCTGCATTGCCTAATCGCCGAGGTGATGGGTAGTTCAGCACAACAAAGTGGTCGTTGAGTAACCCTACAAACTCTGTTTTCAGACGTTTACTTTTAGTCGGGGTAAGTATTTCAATATCCACTAAGGTACCTGCGGTTATAAACGCAAGTTTCTCTAGATTGTGTAATTGCTTTGTTTCAGGCATTTCCTTTGACCATTTTTAAATATTAATTAGTTATATAAATAGCGATAAACAGATAGCTTAAAGGCTGCGTTAACCACGCCAAAACGTAGGCGTAAACAGTACCAGCAAGGTAAAAATCTCTAATCGGCCAAATACCATTGCAATGGTAAGTAACCATTTTGCCGTATCACTCACGGCGCCGTAATGACTTGCTACTTCCCCCAAACCAGGGCCTAAGTTATTTAAACAAGCAGCAGTGGCTGAGAACGCAGTTATGTTATCCATGCCTGTTCCCATTAGAGCTAACATGATAATAACGAATACAAGCGCATAAGCAGAGAAGAACCCCCAAACGGCTTCGACCACTTTATCGGGTAGTGCCTTTCTACCTAGCTTGATAGAATAAATTGCGCGCGGATGAACAAGGCGATTGAGTTCTCGCACCCCTTGTAAGTATAGCAGGAATACACGAACGACTTTCATACCACCACCTGTGGAGCCCGCACATCCCCCTATAAAGCTTGAAAAGATTAATAGTATAGGTAAAAACAGTGGCCAAGCTGAAAAGTTATCTGTTGCAAAGCCTGCAGTAGTACTCATCGATACTGCTTGGAATAAAGCCTGATCTAAGGTTTCATCACCATCAGCATAAATATTATTTGATGATAAAACGGTAAAACAAATGACCACCAGCGCAAGTTGTATAAACAAAAATACTTTAAATTCAGGGTCGCGAATATACACAGCAATATTACGACTTGAGACAGCTGCATAGTGCAAAGTAAAGTTGATTGCTGCGATGATTAGAAAGACGACGCAAATAAAGTTTATTAACGGGCTATCAAAGTGCCCAATAGAAGCATCGTATGTTGAGAAGCCTCCTATCGCAATTGTAGAAAATGCATGGCAAATAGCATCAAACCAATCCATCCCCGCAGTCCAGTAAGCGACTGAACAGCTGGCAGTCAAAAATACATAAATATACCAAAGATGTTTTGCCGTATCTGCGATACGCGGCGTCATTTTAGAGTCTTTTACCGGCCCTGGAGTCTCTGCACGATAAAGCTGCATGCCACCAACTCCAAGCATTGGTAGTACAGCCACCGCTAGTACGATGATCCCCATACCACCAAGCCACTGTAATTGTTGGCGATAAAACAATACCGATTTGGGTAAATACTCAATCCCTGTTAATACGGTCGCCCCTGTGGTTGTAAGTCCCGAAAAGGCTTCAAATACCGCATCAGCTAACGACAGGTTAGGTTCACTTAGAAAAATAAGAGGAATGGAAGCGAACGCCCCAAGTACCAGCCAAAACAAGACAACAATTAAAAAGCCCTCGCGTGCTTTTAAATCTCCATCCTCTTGCCTATTTGGGTAATAAGCCATTAAGCCAATAACAACACTGAAAATAAACGCTAAGACGAAAGGGACACCGCCACCATCTTTGTAAATAAGCGATACAACCGCAGGAGGCACCATTGTTATACTAAACAGTACGACAAGTTGGCCTAGGATTTTTATTATGGTACGAAATTGCATTGAGCCATCGCTTTTATTTTAATATATCGTTATTAACTATTGTTATTGTCTTACTCTTTGATCTTTAACTCAACCGCGCCATGGCTCAAATCATAAATATCTTTAATCGCTTGAGCAGCTTCACGGCTATCTATAGTAATAACCCATTCAATATTAGCAGTAAATTGCTTTTCGATATCAAGAACCTGATATTTTGTTTTTAATAATTGCTCAATAGCACCTTGAATACTGTAATCACTAAAACCGATAAGTTCTACACTGGGCACTTTTACTACAGTATTAAGCTGCGCCAAGGCATTATTAAGTGAGCCACCATAGGCGCGCACCAATCCGCCAGTCCCTAACTTTATCCCCCCAAAATAACGTGTAACGACCGCAGTTACTTCACCTAAACCTGAGCCAACTAAAACGTTTAGCATTGGTTTCCCTGCGGTCCCATTAGGCTCTCCATCATCTGAAAAACCATATACATGACTGCCTCCAGGGTTACCTGCTACATGAGCCCAACAGTTATGCCGTGCATCTGCGTATTTTTCTTCAATGCTTTTTATAAATGCTTTTGCTGCAGCTAAATCCGGAGTGTGGGCAATATGCACAATAAAGGTGCTTTTTTTTATTTCTTCTTGATGAAATACATCGGCTGCGGGGTACTTATATTCTGACATACTTTATTTAACCCAATATTCAACCAAAAAAAGGGGGCCAAAAGGCCCCTTCTATCGCTGATTTATCACTTAAGCTAAGTGTAAATCGCGCGTCATATTCTCTAAGCTGTCTTCGTGTACGATGATGTTATCTTCGATACGAATGCCGCCAAATGGTTTAAACGACTCAACTTTTTCCCAGTTAATAAACTGTTTGTTATCTGTTTGCGCTAAATCACCTAACAACGAGTCAATAAAGTACAAGCCAGGTTCGATAGTGAACACTTGATTCTTCTCAATCAGACGTGTGCATCGTAAGAATGGGTGACCTTCTGGCGGCGCTTGGTGGGCACCACTTTCGTCAGCCATAAAACCGCCCATATCATGCACTTGTAAACCAAGGTGGTGGCCAAGCCCGTGTGGGAAGAATGTTGAAGTAATACCGCGCTCGACAATTTCTGCAGCAGGTAATTTCACAATATTAAAATCACTTAATACTTGCGCTACACGCTGGTGGCAATCAAGGTGTAATTCACCATAAAGTAGGCCCGGCTTTAAAGCATTACCTAGGGCAATTTGGTGTTCAGTCATTACATTCACTAAATCCGCAAATTCGCCTGACTTTTTAAAATCATACGTGCGGGTAATATCTGCGGCATAGCCGTTAAAGTTAGCACCTGCATCAATTAAAAATGATTGATGTTCTTTAGGCACTATAGGGTCAAAGTGCGTGTAATGCAAAATAGCGCAGTTATCGTTTAGTGCAACAATGTTGCCATACGGCATTTCGTTTTCACTTTGGCGTGTTGCCATCAAGTAAGCTTGCTGTATATCAAACTCAGAACCACCAGCAAAGAAAGTATCTCGGGCTGCTTTATGGCCATCTACCGCAATTCGGTTAGCTTGGCGTAAACACTCAAGCTCGTACTGCGTTTTATAGGCGCGATGATAATGGAAGTAGTTTAATACCGGCTCAGGATTAATAATGCTAAAACCCAGTGCTTGCGCTACTTCTAAATATTCACCGATGTAAGCATATTTTTCTTTATCGTATGGCAGTAGCTTTTCAACCTGATCAGGCTTAAGTAGCAACTCAATATCAAAATAATCAGCCCAAAAATCACGTGGTTCATCAGGTACTTTATGCCAAAAATCGACTGGACGATAAAAAATAAGCTTTGGCTTGTCGCTACCATTAACAACAATCCAGCAATGTGGATTGTCGATGACAGGTAACCACGCTTTAAAATGCGGATTAACTTTAAACGGATAATACATATCGTCTAAAAACTGACGTTTAGCTTGCCCTGAATGGATCACTAAACCTTCTAAACCTTCACGATCAATAATAGTACGCGTACGCTGTTGCAGTGTTGCAATATGTTCGGCGTAAGAAACGGCTAATTTATCCATAGTAAACCCATCTGTTAAATTTAACTTGTGCGAGAGTCTACCATAGACTCATATATACCCAAACCACCTCAAGATGCGAGTTTCAGTTGGAGTTAAAAGCGATTTAGGCAAAGCATTGATTGCAAATAATAGTGGTTCTATTGTTAAAATCAATAATGCAGTATAAATCGCTTTTAAACCAACCCTTTGGGCGTTTCACAGGCACTTACTCTCATCGTTGTTACTTCTTAAAAGGGAGCGCCATTCTTGCAAAGTAACGCCTTGATACTAAGCCCCTGTGAAACGCTGAATTCTGCATCTTGAGGTGGTTTGGGTATACTCCCAATGTAGATGTACCTAAATAAGATTAACCGCCCATTTTCATATCTAATATCGGCGCGAGTAAATTCCCGTCACGGCCCATACGAGTGTGGTATACCTGACGATAAGCGAATACATTTTTTACGTAATTACGTGTTTCACGATACGGAATCAGCTCTACCCACAACTCAGCTGGCATTGCGTCATCAGGTATCCATCGTTTAATGCGGTGGTAACCTGCATTATAAGATGCGGTTGCAAGTACTTCGTTACCCTTATTTTTCTTTTTTAAATATCCCAAGTATTCCGTGCCTAAACGAATATTTGTTTGGGGGTGATTCAAGCGCCGACTTGAAACCGTGCTTTTATTCACATATTTAGCAGTACTTGGTAATAATTGCATTAAACCACGTGCATTAGCGTGTGAACGTGCATCGGGCGCAAATGAGCTTTCTCGACGTGAAATGGCAATACTCCAAGTAACATCTATGCGGTTGCGCTTGCTGTAACGTTCAAATAAGTCTTGAAACGCAAATGGAAACCGCAGCTCTACATAATCCCATGCTTTAATTTGCGCTAAGGTATAGATAGTACTGTCGTACCAATCAAGTTCTGCCGCGAGTTTTGATGCCGCTAACTTCTCTTTTTCGCTAGAAGTACGCGTTAAATAATTCCACTCTCGACGTGCAGACGTATAACGCTCAAGTTCATAAAGTGCTTTTGCACGTTTAAAGCCTGGCGCTTCAGCCACTTCAGTGATCAACGTATCACTCACCTGCAAAGGTATTGTATTTAGTTGCACAGGTATATTTAATCTGGCTGCTGCTAAAAAGCCATAGTAGTCACGTTCTTTTGCCACGGTTTGCCAAATTGCTTTTGCGCGATCTACATCACCACGCTGCTCTAAGCTATACGCTAACCAATATTGTTGACCAAGACTCAAATTCTCTTTGCCTGTGAAGAACGCAACAATGCCAGACCAATCTTGTGTTTTAAGCATGTTGCCTAGCTGCCATTGCATTAGCTTTCTATCTTGGCGTTCCTTAGGCACCTTATTTAACCAAAATCGTGCTTGCTCATGACCACTCGACGCTAAAGACAAAGCAAACGTATAATAAACATCTGCTTTTTGCTCATCAGAGTAGTCAAACATCTTATCAAGCTTTTCCCACGCTTTAAGTGCTAAGTCTTTATCACGCCAAATTAGGCGCTTTACGCCATAGTGCGCAATTTCACCTTCTTTAACGGTTTTATTTTTATAACGATAAAGCCCAGCAGATGCACTTGGGTCACTTCTCACCTTGCGATAGAGATCGGCTAAGTATTGCTCTTTTTTAGGCAATAACGTTTTTAAATAAGGCAGTAGGTTTCTGTCTCCGCCTTGCGCAGCTAAAGTAATTCTTTGCCAAATACGATCTTGGTTTAAATAACCTTTTTTACGCCACAAACTAAATAACGAATCGCACTCTTTGGGTTGTGACTTGCCAACGACCCACAAATCGCTTATTTGATTAAGGATCGCCTTTTCTGGCGCGCCTAAATCAAGCTGATATTGCAAGTATGTGCACGTTAATTCGTTATTGCTGGTCTTTTTATAATTATTTATAAAAGTGGCTTTGCGGTTCGATTTACTCAAATACTTTAGCCATGCCTTACGTACAGGCCATTCGAGCGGCGTGTTTTGGTAAATGGTTAAGTAATTTTCTATTTCAGTTTGGTGCTTAATGCTGGGGTGCCGTTGCCAATATGTCTTTTCAACATAAGGTTTTAAAGGATGGTCGAGTACACCCACCGCCTCTTTAAATTTGTTGTAGTTACTTGAGCGAGCTTGTTTCTCTGCGCTTAAAAAAGCGCTGTGTTCGTCATTGGCTTCGGCAGAAAGAAAAGGGAGAAATAATGCAGCTGCCGTCCAACCTAATAATTGTTTTTTCATGATGACCTTTAGAATTAAAAGTACTCAAAAATAAAAATATAAATTCAGCTAAAAACTTCGCCTACACCTTAGCATCAAACCAGCTATATTTTAACCAGTAGTAACAGAGCATAGTAAATTTTTCGTTGCATTTTTTATTTAAAGCAAGCACACTGATTGAAATGCAAACTCATCGTACCAGTCTTAGTTCACACACTAGGGAGAATAATAATGTTATATAAGAGCGATTCCTTTGAAGTTGCTTTCATCAAGGATAATATCGCCGAGTTCAAATTTTGTGTTGCAGGTTCTGTAAACACTTTGTCTCAGCAAACCTTGAAAGATTGCGCCTCTGCATTAAAAGAATTAGCAGCAAACAAAGATATCAAAGGCATGATTTTTACCAGTGATAAAGAGCACTTTATTATTGGCGCCGACATTTTCGAATTTTTACCAACGTTTACTAAACCAGAAGCTGAATTAGTAACGTGGATCAAAGATGCCACTGATGTTTTTGACGCTTTAGAAGATTTACCATTCCCAACACTAAGCGCAATAAACGGCTTAGCGCTTGGCGGTGGCTGTGAGTGGGTACTTGCTACCGATTATCGTGTTGCTAGTACTAGCGCAAAAATTGGCTTACCAGAAGTTAAATTGGGCATTATGCCTGGTTTTGGTGGCACAGTTCGCCTGCCACGCATTGTAGGTGCGGATAACGCCATGCTTTGGATCACATCAGGTTCAGAAAATCGCGCAGCGGATGCCCTTAAAGTAGGTGCCGTTGACTCGGTAGTTAGTGCTGACAAACTTTTAGAGTCAAGTATATCAACACTTGAACTTGCTATCTCAGGAAAGTTAGATTGGCAAGCAAAGCGCAACGTTAAGCTACAACCGCTTAAATTAAACCGTGTTGAACAAGGCATGAGCTTCGCAATGGCCGAAGGTATGGTAATGGGTAAAACCAAAGGCCACTATCCTGCTCCAGTTATGGCTGTACGTACTATCAAAGCTGCGGCAAATTGTGAACGCGCCGAAGCAATGGCAATCGAGAATGCTAACTTTGCAAAACTTGCACGCACTAATGAAGCTGCAGCGCAAACAGGCATTTTCTTAAATGACCAGTTCATTAAAGGTAAAGCACGTAAACTTGCTAAGCATAGCGACGTAGAAATTAAACAAGCCGCTGTATTAGGCGCAGGTATCATGGGTGGCGGTATCGCTTACCAATCTGCGTATAAAGGCACGCCTATTATAATGAAAGACATCCAACAAGATGCACTTGATTTAGGTATGGGTGAAGCATCTAAAATATTAGGTGCAAAAGTGAAGCGCGGCCACATGCCAATGGAAAAAATGTTGGCGACGCTGAGCAAAATCAAACCGACACTTAACGACGCAGACCTACAAGACGCTAACATCATTGTTGAAGCCGTTGTAGAAAATCCTAAAGTTAAGCAAGCGGTACTAGCTGATCTTGAAAAGAACATGCCAGAAGGCACGGTTCTTACATCAAACACATCGACTATTTGTATTGATCTATTAGCTGAAGCGCTTGATAAACCAGAAAACTTCTGCGGTATGCACTTCTTTAACCCTGTTCCAAAAATGCCATTAGTAGAAATTATCCGTGGTGCAAAAACTTCAGATAAAACGATTAATGCAGTGGTTGATTACGCCCTTAAACTTGGCAAGTCACCTATCGTTGTTAATGATTGCCCAGGCTTTTTTGTAAACCGTGTTTTATTCCCTTACTTTGCAGGCTTTAGCAAACTTGTTGTTGAAGGCGCTAACTTTGCAAAAGTAGATAAAGTAATGGAAAACGTATTTGGCTGGCCAATGGGCCCGGCTTACCTACTTGACGTTGTAGGTATTGATACGGCTTATCACTGTACTGGCGTAATGGCTGATGGTTTCCCTGAGCGTATGGCGCGAGCAGAAAAAGATCCTGTGACTGTATTTGCTAACGAAAAACGTTTTGGTCAGAAAAACAAAGCGGGCTTCTATAAGTACGAAACAGATCGCCGCGGTCGTCTTAAAAAATCAAGCGATGCAACAGCAATTGAGCTTCTAGCGCCAATTACAGACGCACCGAAAGAGTTTGATAAGCAAGAAATTATTGACCGTTGTATGATTCCTATGATCAACGAAGTACTTCTTTGTTTACAAGAAGGCATTGTTGCTTCTCCTCAAGAAGCGGATATGGCGCTTGTATACGGCGTTGGCTTCCCTCCATTTAGAGGCGGCGCGTTCCGTTACTTAGATCAAACTGGTTTAGCTAACTTTGTTGCAGCAGCTGACAAATATGCTCACCTAGGTGCGATTTACCAAGTATCAGAGCAAACTCGCAAATGGGCTGAAGAAGGCCGTGTATTCTATAAGGTGGAAGGTTAATATCATGAATAATCCAGTAATTGTAGATTGTATCCGTACACCAATGGGTCGCTCAAAAGGCGGCGTATTCAAACACAAACGTGCGGAAGACTTAAGCGCTCACTTAATGAAGGGCTTACTAGAACGCAACCCAGCGGTTGATCCAGCATCAATCGACGACATTTATTGGGGTTGTGTACAGCAAACATTAGAGCAAGGCTTTAACGTTGCACGTAACGCATCACTACTTGCGGGTATTCCACACTCAGTACCAGCAACAACAGTAAACCGTTTATGTGGCTCGTCTATGCAAGCATTGCATGACGCAGCGCGTGCGATTATGACTGGCGCAGGCGACACTTACCTAATTGGTGGTGTTGAGCACATGGGCCACGTGCCTATGACTCACGGTAATGACTTTCACCCAGGCCTAGCGACTTCAATTGCACAAGCATCTGGCTCAATGGGCTTAACTGCTGAATACCTTGCAACACTTCACGGCATTAGCCGTGAGCAGCAAGATGAATTTGCATATCGTTCGCACCAGCGCGCACATGCAGCAACTGTTGAAGGCCGTTTCCGCCGCGAAATCCTCGCAATGGAAGGTCACGCAGCAGATGGCTCTTTAATTTTAGTTGAAGATGACGAAGTCATTCGCCCAGAAACGACGGTTGAAGGCCTATCACAGCTTCGTCCTGTGTTTAATCCTGCATCGGGTTCAGTTACAGCCGGTACTTCATCAGCACTATCTGATGGCGCATCAGCCATGTTAGTAATGAGCGAAGAAAAAGCGAAAGCGCTTGGCCTACCAATTCGTGCTCGCGTTAAAGCAATGGCGGTTGCTGGTTGCGATCCATCAATCATGGGTTACGGCCCAGTACCAGCAAGTAAAAAAGCATTGGCACAAGCGGGTATCACTATTGATGACATCGACGTAGCTGAACTTAACGAAGCATTTGCCGCGCAATCACTACCGGTATTAAAAGACTTAGGTCTTGCTGATGTAGTTGATGAAAAAGTGAACCTAAACGGCGGTGCTATCGCTCTTGGTCACCCTCTGGGTTGTTCAGGCTCGCGTATTAGCACATCGCTTATTCACTTAATGGAAGACAAAAACGCGAAATATGGTTTAGCGACTATGTGTATTGGTTTAGGCCAAGGCATCGCAACTGTATTTGAACGTGTACAAGACTAATTAGTAGCACTCCTCTATAAAGAGGTTATTTTTTTACTTGATGACAAAAGGCAAAGAGTTTGACTCTTTGCCTTTTTATTTACCTTTAAAAAAGGCTAATTTACTAATCAAGAAATAAGACACTAAAGCCACCAGCCAACCACACCAAATAGATTTTACACCTGTAAGAATACTGGAAATAAATACACCATTTATTACAAAGTAAATGAACATGTCGTATTTGTTCAGCTGTTTAAACTTAATCAGAAAATGTATCGCTAAATTTAACAGTGGTATCCATAGTAAAGAGTATTCTAACGCCATCGCCATTCCATGCTTTGATATAATTAAATGAAAATAACATTATTACGTTTACATAGCATCTTTGGGTACAATGTTAGTCTATTTTCAACACGATAAGTGTTGTTACTTTATTTCTTAATTTGAGGCCGTTAAACTAGCGACCTTAAATTAATCATTAAGCGCCACTTGATAAGGTCTACCGCCATGAGTTTTGATAACCCCGATCACCAATTAGACGCCATCGGCCTACGTTGCCCAGAGCCTGTCATGATGATCCGCGGTGCAGTGCGTAAAATGGCAGAAGGCGAAACCTTACTCATCATCGCCGACGATCCCTCAACCACCCGCGACATCCCTAGTTTCTGCACATTTATGGATCACACGTTGGTGGCAAAAGAAGTAGATGAAATGCCGTATCGATACTTGGTGAAGAAAGGATTGTAGAAAGGTGCTAGGTGCTAGGTGCTAATCAGAATAGTTTGTATCATATTTGTTTAATAGCTTATAAGTTTCATTTAATTCTGTTTTAATTTCTATGTTATCAGCTAAATTAAATAACGAAGCTTGATTTAATTTAGCAAGTATAAATGACGTTAAAAAGTAAAGCATGTTTCTATTCTCTTTTCTGTTTATGCTACTACTTTTTTCATCTTCGGCTAATTGCATATATGAATCAAAGCCTGAATGTGAATATCCACATAAATATGAATACTGCATCTTAATAAATTGAGGTAATGTTGTTTCTTTTAATCTGCTATGCATGGATTTTGCATGCCAACCTTTTTCTATTAATTTCCTTAAGTGAGCCTTGTTCTTCCCTAACTCACCCCCTTTAAATTCGATCATTTCCTTTAGCCTTTCAACCTCATTCCTTTCATTGCTAATTTTTTCTCTTAAACTATTTCTAGCTATTACATCATGATTTAGTTTTAGCCTGCTCTTCAAGCCTGAATATTTATAAACTAAAAACCTGAACTCTTTTTCACTTAAGTCCTCTTTCCCTTCAAACCAAAATAATGACGTAAGTGTTGTATATATTTCAATTACACTTCTCAACAAAACTTTTGCTGATGCATGGTCTATTTGCTCGCTATTTTCAATAGCTTCAAAACATGTTCCATCCAAAATTACAGATATACAATTGCAATGATTAAGTAGCTTTTTTATAGATAGATAAAGTAATAACCCTTCTTCTGAGCTTTGATAATAAGAGCACGCTTCTTGAAACAAAAGGCTTGCTTCATTTAAAGTATTTTGAAACTCACCTTTAGTTATAAGTTGCTTATCACTCATTCTAACGTCCTTGTCACAAATCTATCTACTCACTCGGGCAACTGAAAGCTGACGGCTTATAGCTTACAGCTCTCACTTCTTCGTTATCGTCACTTTTGGTTCATTGTAATTACGATAATCAATGCTTACTACGTAGCGGCCTTTTGCTGCTGGGGTGAAGCTAAAGTAATTATAGATGGTATTACAGTCGGCAATGGCTGCTTGACCAAGTACTAGCGATTGCCCTGCTGGTGCAGTTTCGCTGTATCCACAATTGTAGCCTTCGCTAAAGTCGGCATCGGCGATTTTAAATTCGTAGACTTTACCCGGTGTTGAAAACTTAACATCGGCTTGGTAAATCGCAGGAGCAACTTGTTCAAATTGGTACTGTGGCTCTGCATCCCATAAGGTGAAGTCACCGCGTAAGTACATAGTTTTATCTAGCTCTTTACTAGGTAACACGTCATCAATACTAGGAAGTTGAACTTGGCTCGAACATGCGGTTAATAAGCTAACGACCGCAAGCGTTATAATACGTTTCATAGGTTAACCTTAAATACAAAAAAGCCAGCATAGCTGCTGGCTTTTTAAGCTACGCTGAACTTACTTCTGTAGTACAGAAATATCAGCAATATCTAAAAATAAGCCACTTAATTGGCTAAGTAACGCTAAACGATTTTGCTTAACTGCTTCGTCGTCAGCCATTACCATCACGTTATCAAAAAAGTTATCTACACTTTCACGGATACCCGCTAATTGCGCAAGTGCTTCTTGATAATCACCGGCAGCATAAAGTGGTGCAAGGTCAGTTGCGAACTTAGCAACTTGTGAAGCAAGCGCTTTCTCAGCATCATCACTTAATAGGCTCTCATCGACCTTGCCTTGGCTTGTAATGTCATTCTTAGCCAGAATATTACTTACGCGCTTGTTAGCCGCTGCAAGCGATTCTGCTGCGTCTAATGTACGGAAATGACTTACCGCTTTAACACGACGGTCAAAATCAACAGGCTTAGTTGGGCGACGTGCAAGTACTGCTTGAATAACGTCTACTTGAATGCCTTCGTCTTGGTACCACGCACGGAAACGACCTAGCATAAACTCAAACACATCAGCAGATACATTTAGGTTAGTTAGCTTTTCGCCAAATAAGCTTTGTGATTTAGCAACAAGGTCTAAGATATCAAGCGGCAGCTCTTTTTCTACCATGATACGTAACGCACCAATTGCAGCACGGCGAAGTGCAAACGGGTCTTTATCACCTTTTGGTGCTTGGCCAATTCCGAAAATACCCACCAGCGTGTCAAACTTATCTGCGATCGCAACCGCACAGCTGATTAAGTTTGTTGGTAAGCTGTCGCCTGCAAAGCGTGGCATGTATTGCTCATTTTGCGCAATGGCTACGTCTTCGGCTTCACCATCATGGCGTGCGTAATGCATGCCCATCACACCTTGTACGTCTGTAAACTCCATTACCATTTCGGTCATTAAGTCTGTTTTACTTAATAAGCCAGCGCGCTCTGCGAGTGCTTTATCTGCACAGAGTTGCTCAGCGATGTAACCGGCAAGTGCAGCAATACGCTCAGACTTATCTTTTAGTGTACCCAGTTGCTTTTGGAACAATACGCTATCAAGTGATTCTAAGCGGCTTTCTAGGGTTTTCTTTTTATCTGTTTCAAAAAAGAACTGCGCATCAGCTAAACGCGGGCGCACTACTTTTTCGTTACCTGCGATAACAACACTTGGGTTTTTGCTTTCAATATTTGAAACAAACAAAAACTTATTTAGTAGCTTGCCATCTTGATCTAGTAGCGGGAAGTATTTTTGGTCGTCTTTCATGGTGTAGATCAGCGCTTCTGCTGGTACATCTAAAAACGCTTCTTCGAAAGTTGCTGTTAGGGTTACTGGCCATTCAACTAAAGAGGTTACTTCTTCAAGTAAATCTTCATCCATGGCAACCACAGCGTTTACTGCTTTTGCGGCAGTTTCAATTTGGCTGCGAATTTGTGCTTTACGTTCCTCGTAATCGGCAACAACGTGTGCAGATTTAAGCACGTCAAAAACTTCATCAGCATGGTTAATGCTAATTTTTTCTGGGTGATGAAAACGATGGCCTTGAAGCTGATTACTTATAGCTTTACCAAGTACCTCGCCTTCAATAAGTTTATCGCCAAACAAAATTGTTGCAGTATGAACAGGACGAATAAATTGTGTTTTATTCGCGCCCCAACGCATTGGCTTTGGAATAGGCAGTTTTGCTAACGCTTTATTCACCACGTCATTTAGCAAAGCAGTGGTTTCTTTACCTGCTACTTTAGCAATGTGTAACAACCACGCACCTTTATCTGTTTCAAGAGTTTGTGCGTCTTTAACATCAATACCACAACCGCGCGCCCAACCCATGGCGGCTTTAGTTGGATTGCCTTCACTGTCAAATGCAGCTTTTGTTGCAGGCCCACGTTTCTCAACTTCTTTATCTTGTTGTTTGGCTTCAAGCGCTTTTACTTGTAAGCCTAAACGACGTGGTGATGCATACCAATTTACACCTTGATGAGAAAGCTCTAAGCTTTCAAGTTCTGCTGCTAGGTTTTCAGCAAATGCCTCTGCAAGTTTTCGCAGTGCTTTTGGTGGCAACTCTTCGGTGCCAATTTCTACTAATAAATTTTGTGCTGACATGCTTAATCCTTACAAAGCGGGAAGCCAAGCGCTTCGCGAGCATCATAATAACTTTGTGCACATGCTTTAGATAAGGCACGAACACGTAAAATATAACGTTGGCGTTCAGTCACTGAGATTGCGTGACGCGCATCAAGTAAGTTAAATGCATGCGAGGCTTTCATCACTTGCTCATAAGCAGGTAATGGTAAATCAGCTTCAATAAGCTTTTGGCTCTCAGCTTCACATTTATCAAACTGTGCAAACAAGTCTTCAACGTTAGCGTGCTCAAAGTTGTATTTTGATTGCTCTACTTCGTTTTGGTGAAAAACGTCACCATAGGTAACGCGCCCCATAGGACCGTCAGCCCAAACAAGGTCATAAATACTATCTACGCCTTGAATGTACATTGCCAAACGCTCTAGGCCGTAAGTAATTTCACCGGTCACGGGTGAACACTCAATGCCACCTACCTGTTGAAAGTAAGTAAACTGCGTTACTTCCATACCGTTTAACCAGATCTCCCAACCTAGGCCCCACGCACCTAATGTAGGTGACTCCCAGTTGTCTTCTACGAAGCGTACTTCGTCAGTTAACGTATCAATACCTACAGCAGCTAAAGAGCCTAAATAAAGCTCCTGGATGTTCTCTGGCGATGGCTTTAGTACGACTTGAAACTGGTAGTAATGTTGCAAGCGATTAGGGTTTTCACCATAACGGCCATCTGTAGGACGGCGACACGGTTGTACGTATGCGCTAGACATTGGCTCAGGACCAATAGACTTTAAGAATGTTTGTGGATGGAATGTACCTGCGCCAACTTCCATATCGAGTGGCTGAATAATGACACAACCTTGCTGTGCCCAGTAATCCTGTAAAGCCAGGATCAAACCTTGAAAGGTTTTAACGTCATATTTTTGCATATTTGGCTTTTAGTATCTGCTGTGATGTAGCGTGAAAATTACCCTCAGTATACCTTGTGCGTAGTCATGTTTTAAGCAGTTTGTGCAATTGCAGCCAATAAAAAAGGAGCCATCAGGCTCCTTTTTTAAATTATTACTCGCAATTAAACATCGAGGTTCACTACGCGTAGTGCGTTCGTTTCGATAAACTCTCGGCGAGGCTCTACTTGATCACCCATCAATGTAGCAAACAATTGATCAGCACCAACAGCATCTTCGATCGTTACTTGTAACATACGACGAGCATCAGGATCCATTGTCGTTTCCCACAGTTGGCTAGGGTTCATTTCACCCAATCCTTTATAGCGTTGAATATAGATCCCACGCTTAGATTCTGTGATCAACCATTCCAATGCATCCACAAAGTTATCAACAGCTTTTGTTTTTTCACCGCGTTGAATATATGCACCCTCTTTAAGGACGTTAGCGATGTTTTTACCAGTCACAGCAATGCGTTGATAGTCTTTTGAAGCAATAAAGTCATAATGAAGTATGTGTGCTTTATCCACACCATGCTGACGAATATTCACAACCGGATAGTATAGGTTACGCTCTGTATCGTGCTCAGTACCACCATGGAAAATGGTTGCATCTTCGTCACGCTCAATTAAGTCATCAACGAGCTCTTTAGTCCAAGCAATTACCTTTTCTTCATCAGCAAGATGCTCTGCTTTAAGCTCACTTTGATAAATTAAACGATTCATAACCGTGTTCGGGTATTTACGTTTTAAGCGTTCAATAACTTTAACTGTATTTTGGTAATCATGAACAATGTTTTCAAGTGCTTCACCTTCAAGCGCTGACGCATCAGCACTAGTGTAAAGCGCTGCACCATTTAGTGCCAAAGATGTTAAGTACTCAACTAATGCTGGATCATCTTTGATATAACGCTCTTGCTTGCCTTTTTTCACTTTATAAAGTGGTGGTTGAGCAATATATATATAGCCACGTTCAACAATTTCTGGCATTTGACGATAGAAAAATGTTAGTAGCAATGTACGGATGTGTGAACCATCCACGTCGGCATCGGTCATGATTATGATACGGTGATAACGTAATTTCTCAGGGTTATATTCATCGCGACCAATACCACACCCTAATGCGGTGATTAGCGTCGCTACTTCTTGCGAAGATAACATTTTATCAAAACGCGCTTTTTCAACGTTTAAGATTTTACCTTTTAGCGGAAGAATCGCCTGATTCTTACGGTTACGACCCTGCTTGGCTGAACCGCCAGCTGAGTCACCCTCCACTATGTATAGTTCAGATTGTGCTGGGTCTTTCTCTTGGCAATCAGCAAGTTTACCTGGTAATCCTGCTAAGTCCATTGCACCTTTACGGCGAGTCATTTCACGTGCTTTACGGGCTGCTTCACGCGCACGAGCTGCATCAATGATTTTACCCACAACGATTTTAGCGTCCATTGGGTTTTCTAATAAAAACTCAGTGAACTTTTCAGCCATTGCTTGCTCAACCGCAGATTTAACTTCACTTGATACTAGCTTATCTTTGGTTTGTGATGAGAACTTAGGATCAGGTACTTTAACACTTACAACCGCAGTTAAGCCTTCACGAGCATCATCACCCGTCGCATTACTGGTTGTTTTAGCTTTCTTGTTAAAGCCTTCTTTTTCCATATAGTTATTAAGTGTACGCGTTAGCGCAGATCTAAAACCAGCTAAGTGAGTACCACCATCGCGTTGTGGAATGTTATTTGTGAAACAGTAAATATTTTCTTGGAATGCATCATTCCACTGCATAGATACTTCAACACTAATTCCATCTTCTTCACGCTCGTGAGTAAAATGGAATACCCCTTTGTGAACTGGGTTTTTATTACGATTTAGATATTCAACAAACGCTTGAATACCGCCTTCGTATTTGAAGTGATCAGATTTATTTTCTTCTCGCTCATCCGTCAAGATGATGCTCACACCAGAATTCAAGAATGATAATTCACGTAAACGTTTAGCTAAAATATCATAATGGAAATCTAAGTTAGTGAACGTTTCAGCACTTGGCCAAAAACGTAACTCTGTACCTGAGCTATCAGAATCACCAATAACGGCTAATGGCGCATCTGGCACACCCATGGTGTATGTTTGCTCATGCAATTTGCCTTCACGGCGAATAGTTAGTTTTAGTTTTTCTGATAATGCATTTACAACAGAAACACCTACACCGTGTAAGCCACCTGATACTTTATAAGAGTTATCATCAAACTTACCACCAGCATGAAGTACCGTCATGATAACTTCAGCTGCAGATACACCTTCTTCTTCATGTATTGAAGTTGGAATACCACGACCGTTATCTCGAACAGAGACTGAACCATCTATATGAATGGTGACAAAGATGTCATCACAGTGGCCGGCTAAGGCTTCATCAATAGAGTTATCAACGACCTCAAACACCATATGGTGTAAGCCTGTGCCATCATCGGTGTCCCCTATATACATTCCAGGACGCTTTCTTACTGCGTCTAATCCTTTTAGTACTTTAATACTCGACGAATCGTAATTCTCAGACATGGTTAATCCCACTTATCTTGTTATTAGGTTGCCATGTTTCACGTGGAACATTTCTAGTTCTCGTTGCATGGGTTCCACCACAGCAGAAATACTTTCAGATTCAATTGCAGAAATAAATATTTGGGAGTGACAGTGCGACAACAATTGGCCGACCTTCTCTTTCGTATCTTCTCCAAGCTCTGAAGGTAAATCATCTATTAGCAATATAGATTGCTTTTCAGTTTCTGACTCAATCAAACTATTTTGCGTTACTTTTAACGCATAAAGCAATAGCTTCAATTGACCGCGGGAAAATGTATTTTCAACACTGTTGCCAGAAACACTAAAATTAAAATCGGCCTTATGTGGGCCTTTACTGGTAAAACCTTGACGGCTATCGCGTTCAAAGTTTTGTTCAAGGGCATCGCTTAGAGACTCAGTCTCTTTCCAGCCAGCTTGATAGTTTATTTCTAAATCGCTTATAAGCGTTAAGTCTGCACACATTTTATCAAAAAACTGTTGCTTAAACCTACTTATATACGCAATTCTTAAAGTATTTATTTGCTCAGCCAGTCTAACAAATTCTTTATCCCAAAACCTAATTTGGTCAAAATAATTTTTGGGTTTGCTTTTTAATAATGCATTTCGTTGCTTGAGTACTTTATTGAATGATTGCCACAAATAAAAGAAGTCTTGTTCCACGTGGAACAATCCCAAATCTAAAAATTTACGGCGTTCTTTTGGGCCACCAAAAAATAAAGAATAGCTCTCAGGCGTAATAACTTGAACAGGCATGAGTTGTGCGAGCTCAGAGACTCTGCGGCTAGTTTTACCTTGAATCTTAAGCTCGGTATCTCCATTTAAGCTTTTGCTGATACCGATTGGTATAGACAAGTTATAAAGCGATTTTCTACCATGTATTGTAAACTTACTCTGCTGGTGCTTTATAATGCTTTTATGTTTAGGTGTGCGGAATGATTTGCCATGAGAAAGGTAATAAATAGCCTCTAAAAGGCTGGTTTTTCCACTGCCATTTTCACCGTAAATTACATTAATACCGTTTACAGGTTCCAATGTAAGCGCCTCAATGTTTCTAAAATCATTGAGGCTTAAATGACTTAAACTCATAAAACCTTATAAGCGCATCGGCATAACAACGTACATGGCTTCTTCGTCACCCGCACCTTCAATTAATGCACTACTATTTGAATCAGCTAGAGTAAATAAAACATCTTCTGTTTTAAGTGTGTTCAAGACATCAAGTACATAAGAAACGTTAAAACCAATTTCTAAATCATCACCTTGATAATTTACCTCAACCACTTCTTCAGCCTGCTCTTGCTCTGGATTGTTTGCAGTTATTTTTAGCAAACCTTCAGAAAGGTTTAGTCGAACCCCTCTAAACTTTTCGTTCGATAAGATTGAGACACGTTGAAAAGCGCTACGTAACCACTCACGGTTTGCGGTAATTACTTTATCGCCACCGCGTGGTAATACTCGACGATAATCAGGAAAGCGGCCGTCAACCAATTTACTGGTAAAAGTAAACTCGGTATCAATAATTCGAATATGGTTTGCACCAAATTGAATCGTTACCAGCTCTTCGTCGGCAACCATTAGTCGCATAATTTCTTGCACGCCCTTACGTGGAATAATTAACTGACGTTGTGTATTTAACGAGTGAGGTAATTCTTTTTGCGCAATTGCTAAACGGTGACCGTCTGTAGCAACAGTTTTAATGTCTGTGTTATCTACTTCAAACGACATGCCATTTAAGTAATAACGTACATCTTGATTAGCCATTGAAAAATGAGTGCTTTCAAGTAGCTTACGTAATTCTAACCGAGTTAACTGAAACTCTACTTCACCATCCCACTGCTCTAAATTAGGAAAGTCTTCAGCAGCAAGCGTAGTTAATGAAAAACGGCTTTTACCACTGGTTAAGAGCAACTGATGATCTTGGCTTGATAATGTTAACTCAGAACCATCTGGCAAACTTTTACAAATATCCAGCAACTTTTTTGCTGGTAATGTTAGCTTTGTATCTTCAACATCGTCACCAACAAATACGTTAGCGACAAGCTCAATTTCAAGATCTGTACCTGTCATGGCCAACTGACCATCTACGACCTCTAACAATACGTTAGATAAAATCGGCAAGGTGTGCTTACGCTCAATCGCACCCGACACTTGCACTAAAGGTTTTAAAAATTGATCTCTTGGTATGGTTATTTGCATAGTAAAGTCAGCCTTAAGATGACAATGTTCTTATTAGGTTTTGATAATCTTCTTTCACTTCGTGGCTTTCATCACGCAGTGATTTAACTTTTCGGCACGCGTGCAATACAGTGGTGTGATCTCGCCCACCAAACGCATCGCCAATCTCAGGTAAACTGTGATTTGTTAATTCTTTTGATAATGCCATTGCAACTTGGCGCGGCCTTGCTATAGAGCGGCTGCGACGTTTAGATAGTAAGTCGGATACGCGAATACGGTAATATTCCGCAACGGTACGCTGAATGTTATCGATCGTTACAAGCTTGTCTTGCAGCGCTAATAAGTCGCGTAGTGCTTCTTTAACAAAGTCGATTGAAATTGGACGACCGGTAAAATTAGCATTGGCAATAACACGGTTAAGTGCACCTTCTAGCTCACGTACATTTGAGCGTAATTTCTTAGCTATAAAAAACGCCACTTCATGAGGTAAGTTAATTTTACTCTGCTGCGCCTTTTTCATTAAAATAGCAACGCGCGTTTCAAGCTCTGGTGGCTCAATAGCAATGGTTAAACCCCAGCCAAAACGTGATTTAAGGCGGTCTTCAACCCCTTCAATCTCCTTTGGATAACGGTCGGAGGTTAAAATAATTTGCTGGTTACCTTCAAGTAACGCATTGAAAGTATGGAAGAATTCTTCTTGAGAGCGCTCTTTATTAGCAAAGAATTGAATGTCATCAATCATTAACGCATCTACACTACGATAGTAGCGTTTAAATTCTTCTATGGCATTATTTTGCAGCGCTTTTACCATATCTTGTACAAAACGCTCTGAATGCATATAGACAATTTTAGCATCGGGCTTATTCGCCATGATGCCATTCCCTACAGCATGTAATAAATGCGTTTTACCTAAACCAGTTCCGCCATATATAAATACAGGATTAAAAGCAGCACCTGGATTATCTGCAACTTGTGTTGCGGCAGCTTTTGCTAACTGGTTAGATTTACCCTCAACAAAACTATCAAAGGTATAGTTTTCTTTTATATTTGGTTTATACCCAGATTTAGGCGCAGGCTCTACCACTTGCTTAACCGCTTTTGGTTGCTCTACAGCAGCGGGTTGATTTATTGGTGGCGTATTATCAGCAACGGGAGCCGCCATCTGCGTATTTAATATAGGCTTGCTGCCCACATCAAAACGTAATTCAGGTGCTTCATCTTTACAAATTTCGACAAGTAATTCGTTAATGCGGTTGAGGTATTTCTCTCTCACCCAGTCAAGTACAAACCGATTAGGTGCATAAATAGTCAAGGTATCTTCGGTACTTTCTGCTTGTAATGGTCTTACCCACATACTGAACTGCTGCGAAGGCAGTTCATCTTGCAATACATATAAACAACTTTGCCAAACCGACAGATACACAGTTAAACTCCCAAAGATTTAGTTTTTATTCCCGGCCATCATAATAAACCAGAAAGTTATACTTTTATTACTGTTATTAGGCAATTTATTAACCCAAGACCGACTATTATGAAGGCACTTTATCCACAAGTACAAGATTGATTTTTTTGAAAAACATGATCTCGGCTTAAAAAATTAGTAACATACTGATTTATAATAAAATATATTTTTAACACCACTGACTGATCATAACAAAAAACCCACTAGATCGCGATGGAAATAGTTGATCTAATTTAGTTACCCCAAGCTTTTATGCACTTTTTATACAGAGGCTGTGGAAAACTCCTTTATTATAAGGATCCTAGCTGATCCCACTGTTTTTACTTTGTCCCATACTCTATTATATATGTAATTATGATTGACTTTAGAGGTCTTCCTCTATAATATCTCGCGCTCGCAATGGCACCTGTGCCAGGATCGCGACCTGCATAGGATGTTTTAACCTTTAACCGATCGGATGGAATTGTTATGAAAAGAACTTTTCAACCTAGCGTTTTAAAACGCAAACGTGCTCACGGTTTCCGTGCTCGCATGGCAACTGTAAATGGCCGTAAAGTATTAGCTCGTCGCCGCGCTAAAGGCCGTAAAGTTCTTTCTGCTTAATATATAAGTGGAAGACTTTAACTTTGGCAGGGAGTTACGTCTGTTAACTCCCTCGCATTACTCTCGCATATTTAATGAACCCGCTCGGGCTGCAACTCCTTTCTTTACTTTATTAGCAAAACCTAATGACCAAGCAAAACCTCGCTTAGGCCTTACTGTTGCTAAAAAACGAGTTAAAAAAGCCTGTCAACGTAACCGTATTAAACGTCTTGCTCGCGAAAGTTTTCGTTTAAATCAGCATACTATTGATAACATCGATATTGTGTTAATGGTTAAAAGTGGCATCGATGAACAATCAAACGAAGAGCTCACAAAGCAATTAACTAAATTGTGGCGCAAAATTAATGAACGCTGCAAACCGGGTGCCCCTAAACCACCCCCATTTAAAAGACGACCTAATAAATCGGCTAAATCAAATAAACAAAGCCAATAGCAATAGAATTATAGGGTTAATTAAGGTATCTTTAGCTCACCTTTTAATCATGCATTTAAAATTCCGTTTTGGGTGTTTAAATTCATGGTATCCACCCACTAAATATATACAGAGGATAGAACATCATGAGGTTACTTAAACCAATTGTTGCTTTTCCAACGTTTTGTTTAGTGTTAATAATTCGCGGTTATCAAAAGTGGATTAGCCCGCTGTTAGGTCCGCATTGTCGTTTTAATCCCACTTGCTCAAGTTATGCTATTCAAGCAATTAATTTGCATGGATCTGTAAAAGGCAGTTGGTTAGCGCTCAAACGCATATTAAAATGTCATCCTTTACATTCAGGCGGAGACGACCCCGTTCCTGAAAAAACAACCCATATTAACCACCAACACGAGAAATAAGAGCTGTTATGGAATCGCAACGCACGTTTTTATTCATCGGTTTGATGCTTGTATCGTTTTTATTGTTCCAAGAATGGAATAACGATTACAACGCACCAAAAGCCGATCCTAGTGCCAACACACAAACACTACAATCTAACTCACCTGATTCTGATGATTATGTACCTTCGTCAACAGACGGTGATTTACCAACTGCAGCAACCAGTGCAAAACGTTCAGTAATCGATATCACAACTGACGTATTCACTGTAAAAATAGATACCCGCGGTGGTGATATTGTTGAATCAGACCTACTGCAATACGAAGAAGTAAAAGGTGAAGAAACACCCTTTATGCTTTTGGGTGAGTTTGATGGCAATCAATACTTCTCACAAAGTGGTTTAATTGGTTTAAATGGTCCTGATGCATCAGCAAATGGCCGCCCTGTTTATAGTACACAGCAAAAAAGCTATACAATGAATGGTGATGAACTGCGTGTTCCTTTAACGTTTACTGATAGCAAAGGTGTTACGTTTACTAAAACCTATGTATTCAAAAAAGGCCAATACGACGTTGCTCTTGAGTACACTGTAAACAACACCACTGCTGAGCCAATTCAAGTACAGCTTTACACGCAAATTAAACGTACAGTGCAAGAAAAAGGCAGCTTAGTTGACCAGAATTATCTTGGTGCTGCTTATGGCTCTAGCGAAGAGAAGTATGAAAAGTACAGTTTTTCAGACATGGCTGATAAAAACCTTAGTATTAATACCCAAGGTGGTTATGTTGCCTTTATTCAGCATTACTTTGTAAGTGCTTGGATACCAGTGCAAGAGCAGCAAAATACTTTATATAGCTTAATTGCTAAAGGTAATGCTGCAATCATAGGTACTAAAGGTGAGCCGGTAAATATTCAAGCGAACCAACAAACTTCTATTGGTGCTACTTACTACATGGGCCCGAAAGAGTCTGACAAGTTAGAAGCAATTCACCCTGACCTTGACTTAACGGTTGATTACGGTTGGTTATTTTTTATCTCACAACCATTATTTGAACTACTTAAGTTTTTATACTCAGGTGAAGGTTCATTCTTTGGATTGTTTGATATCAATATCGGTGGTTTAGGTAACTGGGGTCTGGCGATTATTGCCATTACTATTATTGTTAAATCATTAATGTACCCGCTAACTAAAGCACAATACACCTCAATGGCGAAGATGCGTGCCCTTCAGCCTAAAATGGCTGCACTTAAAGAAAAGTATGGTGATGACCGCCAAAAATTCGGTCAAGCAACCATGGAAATGTATCGCAAAGAGAAAGTAAACCCTATGGGTGGTTGTTTCCCTATTTTGCTACAAATGCCGATTTTCTTAGCTTTGTTCTATGTATTCCTAGAATCAACAGAGTTACGTCATGCTGAGTTTTTCCTATGGTTAACTGACTTATCAGCAAAAGACCCGTACTTCATCCTGCCAATATTATTTGGTGCAAGTATGTTCATTACGCAAAAACTACAGCCGATGACAGTGACTGATCCGATGCAACAAAAGATGATGACTTACATGCCAGTTATCTTCTCTGTGTTCTTCTTATGGTTCCCATCAGGCTTGGTACTTTACTGGTTAGTATCGAACCTTATTTCAATCGCGCAAATGCTCTATATTTACCGCGGTATGGAAAAACAAGGTATTAAGGTAAGAGGTTAAACTCTTCACCTAACAAAAAAGGCGCTAATCAGCGCCTTTTTTAATGCTTGAAAATTAATACCAATTCGCTTAATTAAGTGAGCTATTTTGAGGGTAGAAAAACGTGTTGATAGCAAGGCAAAAAATTCGCTATTTAGTTGTTCTAAATGAGAATTTTTTAACTCAGGTAGCGACACGTTTAGCCCCGCAAAATGATTAAGAATTATTGCGGATTGGTATAATAACCAAAAGTAGGTGAGTAAACCACGTTAGGCACACTACGCTCAGTAAAGCTCAAACTCGTTGTTAACAGCGAAGCTACCACCAAACCGATTACAATACCCCCTGATAAACCAAGCCATCTCACAACCGTTGTTTTACGCTTAACCCTAAGCCAGCTCATATAGATGCCAGCAGCACTTACAAGGCTCATTAATGCTCCAAAAAGCCCCCAAATAAGTTTGGTACCAATTCCTGCAAAGTTACCAAAATGCAGTGGATCAGCAGTGTCTTTAATTCGCGGAAGCAGCTTTAATTCTTCCCCTTTTTGTAGACCAAGTACCTCACCCGAGCTTGGTTTTAAAAAGACACGGTTAGCACGAAGGCGAAGTAAAATATCATCGTTATAGCCACGCACTTCAATAGGCTGATTCACTTTATTAGGATAACGTATATACCGAATATCCAGGCTAGGAAACGCGTGTTGAGCGGCTTTATAAGCTGTTGTTAAACTAATTGGTGATACACCTTTGCGAGGGGTTTGTTTTTTAAAGTCACTCAAAGCTTGTGGAGCAGAAACAGTGTGGGGGACTTTCGCGGTTTGCAGCCCGTGCTCTACAAGATACCAAACCCCAGTGATGGCCATCACAGCTATAAACCATAAACTCCAAAGCCCTAACAGCTTATGCCAATCAGACCAACTACTGCGCTTACCAAGGCAGAGCATAGCAGGCCTTTTCATAAAACCTTGCCACCAGTGCCGATACACGTAAAAACTGGAGACCAATAAAATAACAAGTAAAAGACTTAAACTGGTGACGATTAATTTACCCGTCCAGCCCATCGACAAATTCATATGCCAATTACGTAAAAACCGCGATATCCGCGCCCACTCACCTTCACCAAGTAAGCTACCTGTTGCTGCATCTAAATAAACAAAACGAAATGAATTACCGACTTTAAGGGCCGCTTCAGTGGCAAGGTAATTTTGCTTATGACGTTGAATATAAAGTAATTGAGCTTGCGGGTAATGCTTATTAAGGGTGTTTTCGATAGCTTGGTAGTTAGTCGAAGCAGAAGAAGATAAAGCACGATACTTAGCGTCTGTTAAGTACTCGAGTTCATGGCTTAACGTAGCGAGTGTGCCCGATACGCAGGTAACAAAAAGCAGGACTCCAACAAAAAGTCCTGCCCAGGAATGTAAGTTAAACCAACTTTTAGCGTTCACTCGCCACCATTAAAAGCTGTATCTAGCACTTAAATATATTCGACGCGGTTCACCAGGAAAGTGCCCTGTTCGCTCGATAAAGCCACTGCTAGCGTACTCTTTATCAAACAAGTTCTTAACTGATAGCTGCCATTGCCAGTTATCAACGGTTGTTTGCCACGCCATATTGTAAACAGTGTAAGGTTTAACACGTTGACCACCTAAACTAAGCTGTTCATCAACATAATCTAAGCCAGCAGAAATAGATGACAATAAGCTAGGTAACTCATAGCGTGTCCATATACCTAGGGTATTTTGCGGCGCGTTAGCAAATTTATCGCTATCAGGAATTTGGTTACGAATGCTATCGTTGGCCTCAGTAATACGGGTATCATTATAAGCGTAGCTTGCAGTAACTACCCAGCGATCAGTAATGTCACCAACCACCTCGAGTTCAAAGCCCTTACTTTGTACTTCACCAACGGCAACTAAATCATCAACGCCGTCACCTGCAACATCACCTAATAAGCTAGGCTGCAGGATGTCTTCGCGGACAATATCGTACACAGCCATATTAACAGCAAGCGTATCATCTAATAGTTTAGTTCTTAAACCTAACTCATTAATACGGCTAGTCTCTGGCGAGAACGGACCGCCCTTTGCTGTTTCTTGATTACTCGCACTTTGCGGCACAAAGCCAGTACCATGGAGTGCATAAGGAAAGAACATATTGTTAATGTTATAGCTGGTACCAATACGGTAAGTTAAATCGCTATCAGAAAACTCGGTTTGATTTAACAAGTCTTTATCTTCAAAGCGGTCATACCTTAAACCAGCAGTCACACTCCAATTAGCGGTGATATCTAGCTGATCTTGCAAGTACGCACCAAAACGCGTGCTATTCGTTTTCCCAAGCCTTGGTGTAATATTTTCAAGCTCATAATCATCAGCAGAGGTTAAACCATATTCAGGGTCGTTAAGATCAAGGCCAGGTACAGGGCCTCCTTTACTCTTTTGCTTTGCTGTGCGGTACACACTTTCAAAGTAATGCTCATACCAGTCACTACCAAACAGCACTTGATGTTGCATGTCTGCAATTACAAATTCTGCGATCGCATTAGCTGTTAAACTAAAGCCTTCGTTCTCACGTACTTGATCACGAAACTCGCGATGGCTCCAATCAACAATACCGTCGTCATCAGTATCTACAAGGCCTCTTGGTTCATGGTAATTTTGCACTTCTTTGTTATCAAAATAACGTGCTGTGACATCTGTACGCCAAACATCATTAAATTCATGTTTTAGAGTCGCTTGATAGACATGCGCTTCTACATTTTGAAAGTCAGTGGCTTCGTTATGGTTCCAACTAATATCTGTCAGAAAGTGTCCATTATCATCAGCTGCTACACCACGTAAACGTGCTCCACCCAACTCTTGTTCTATATAGGTATACTGAGTGGTCAATTCGGTTGCACTGTTTATAAGCCAAGTATAACCAAGGTCTACAATAGTATTATCGCTGCTAGTATTAGCGCGAAACGGCTTTTCAGTATCACGATAGATACCAATACGGTAAGCATGATTATCAAGTGATTCACTCAATGTTCCCGTGCTTTCTAATGCACCACTGAAAAAGTCATCATTACCTACTTCAACCTCAATACTGTGCTCACGTGTGAATTTAGGCTTCTTAGTTACATAGTTAATAATACCACCCGGATTACCACTACCGTATATAGCACCAGCAGGCCCTTTTAAAACCGCAACTTGTTCAATATTAAATAATTGCGGTACAGCAAAACCGTTAAAAGGGTCGCCCTTCACACTATCGTATAAAATCTCATCTTGGCGAAAGCCACGGAATGTTACGCCCGAATAACTAAAAGCATTAACGCCAGCAATATTGCTGTAAAGGTCGGTAATTTGGCGAGCAGCCTGATCACTGATCAGCTCCTGCGGCAAAATTTGAATTGATTGAGGAATTTTCTCTAAGGGTGTATTAGTACGAGTAGCAAAACTTGATTCTGTTGGGCGATATAAAGAAAACGCACGGCCAACAACTTCTATTTTTTCGAGTTCTTTAGAATCATTTTGATCAGAAATAGTAACTTCAGTTTGAGCATGGCTAATGCCCGAAAAACCAGCTGCAAGTGCAATAAAAACAGTAGAAAGACGCATAATAAAAAACGATAAGATTTAGAATGCGCAACATGTTAATGAATATAGTTATCATTTGCAATAAGCGCTTATTATTAATTAAAACTAAATAAAGTAATATTTACATCAGACTTCTAGCACTTCATTGGTTAAACAGCTATTCGCATGAAATTAAGCCATAGGTTACAATAGAGCTAGCATTCATTCTTTCATTGGCATTATTTCATCGCATGATTAATCAAGACACAATTGCAGCACAAGCAACCGCACCAGGACGTGGTGGGGTTGGTATTATTCGCGTCTCTGGCAGCTTAGCAAAAAGCGTTGCAGAGCAAATTATTGGCCGTTGCCCTAAAGTTCGCTATGCCGACTATGTACCTTTTAAAAGCCTTGCAGGTAAGCAACTTGACCAAGGTATTGCAATTTACTTCGCGGGTCCTAATTCATTTACTGGCGAAGATGTACTTGAGTTACAAGGTCACGGCGGCCCAGTAGTCCTGGATATGCTATTAAAGGAAATAAGCCAAATCGACGGCGTGCGACTTGCCAAGCCAGGTGAGTTTTCAGAACGCGCTTTTATGAACGATAAAATGGATTTAACCCAAGCAGAGGCCATTGCTGATTTAATTAATGCCACTAGTGAACAAGCAGCAAAAAGCGCATTACAATCGCTTCAGGGTGAGTTTTCAAAGCATATTGATACTCTAGTCGAAAAAGTCATTCACTTGCGTATGTATGTTGAAGCAGCAATTGATTTTCCTGATGAAGAAATCGATTTTCTATCAGACGGAAAAGTCTCTGGTGATCTAAATGCCATTATTGATCAACTCAACAACGTGACCAATCAAGCTAAGCAAGGCAGTATTATGCGTGAAGGTATGCGTGTTGTTATTGCTGGGCGCCCTAATGCGGGTAAATCTAGCTTACTTAATGCCTTAGCAGGTAGAGAAGCCGCCATCGTAACAGAGATTGCAGGCACCACCCGTGATGTACTACGCGAACATATCCATATTGATGGCATGCCACTGCATATTATAGATACCGCAGGCCTACGTGAAAGCCCTGATCGAGTAGAACAAATAGGTATAGAGCGCGCATGGGATGAAATAAACCAAGCTGATCGCGTGTTATTTATGCTTGATGGTACTGATACAAAAGACACCGACCCACATGCTATTTGGCCGGAGTTTATGGCCAAGCTTCCACAAGGTATGGGAGTAACGGTGATCCGAAATAAAGCGGATTTATCGGGTGATGAAGTCGGTATGAGTGAAAACCAGCAATACCCAGTGATAAGTCTCAGTGCTAAAAATGCTGAAGGTATAGAGTTAGTTCGTACTCACTTAAAAGCTTGTATCGGGTTTGATGGCGCAACGGAAGGTGGCTTTATGGCACGTCGTCGTCATTTAGATGCATTAGAAAACGCAGCCCATCATTTGCATACAGGTAAGGACCAATTAGAGATGCATATAGCTGGTGAAATACTGGCAGAAGAGCTGCGTTTAACGCAGCACTTCCTCAATGAAATTACCGGCGAATTTACCTCTGATGACCTACTTGGCAAAATATTTAGCTCGTTTTGTATCGGTAAATAACTTTACTCTCATATTAAAAGAGTGTGAAAGCACTCTTTTCACTCACAATTACGACCTCTTTAGTTATAAACCCTCTGCATAAAACCATTTAAAAAATCAAAAACTAAGCCAAATTGCTGGTGGATAACGCCCACTCTGACTCATTCTAAGCTTTAAATAAGTACACATTATCAGCATCTACTGTATTTTGATGATTACCTGACACGCGTAGTTGAAAGTCTAATTTTCATTAACGCGACCTAGCTAAAAACACTATTTAATCGTTTGATTTGATATTTTTACGCTTAAATTAAGCAATTTAAAAAAGCACTTAGCTCTTGAAAATAAGCAGTGCTGATCGATCCTAAAATTAAAAAGACGTTAAACAGTGCTAATGATCACTTAATAAAACAAAAAACTTATCCACAAACGGACGATCTTCAAGTTAAAAGCCATATTTTTTATAAAAATTAAGTAAGGTTTCTCTCTCTTTTTGTCTTTATTTAACGTTTTTTAAAAAATAAACCGCTAATCTCGCGTAAATGAAAAAATAATTAATGAAGAGTACTTTTTTTATAACCTCAAACGATCGTTATTCACAGCCGATCTATCCACATTTTACTTATAGGTATACGAATAAAAATAAACACTTTGTTATCTAAAAAAGATCAATGACTTAGTAAATAATAGTCCTGTTCAGTTAATAAAAATCCAATAGTTCCACACTAATTACACACAGCTTTATCAGATGATTACATTTAGGAATATTTTATTTTATTTATATTTTTCAATGAATTAAAATAGAAACAAAATAAATGGATAGTTTTTACTCATAAAAAGTTATACAAAGTGAAAGTATTCCCTTTACTGAGCAATAAAGTTAGCTATCATAGCTGCAAATTAAGTTAGTAAGTGATCAGCAAATTTATGTCTTTGGTAAATATTATAATTGGTAGTCAAATGGGATCTGCTGAGTATGTTGGTGAACAATTAGCAGAACAGCTAATTTCATTAGGGATCCCAACTGAAGTGCATGATCAGCCAAGCTTTAATGATATCAACCAAGACAACACTATCTGGCTTATATGTACATCAACATATGGTGCAGGTGACTACCCAGAAAACTTGCTTCCTTTTATCGAGAGTATTATTCAAGCAGATGATTTACAAGGATTAAAGTTTAGTGTTATTGGCTTAGGAGACACCAGCTATGACACTTATAACCTTGCTGGACGCAATTTAGAGGCACTACTTTTGAGCAAAGGTGCGCACTGTACGGCCCAGCGACTCGAACTGAACATACTTGATGAAGAACTACCAGAAGACACTGCTTTAGCCTGGCTGCCAGAGTGGATCGAAATAAATAACCTAAAAACACAGTGATCTAATGTAAATCCACCAGCTAAAGTTATGCACAATATATTGAGAATTTAGATCGGTTTGTGGATAACCTATGATCTAACTGCGTTTCTAAGGGTTGTTATCCATGGGATAAGATCCATTCGATTACCCCCTGTGTATAAACAGCTCTTTTGATCAGAGCTTATATGCGTGTTGATCCGATCATATATACACCTTTAGATCGGATCTAACTCTATGTTTTTATATACAAACTAGACCTTATCAACAGAAAACCTGATCAGTAGTAGTAATAGAAATAAAAGATCTCTTTAAAAGATCCTTTATATTATTAGAGACCACTTACTTAGATCTTGAGCACAGTTTAATCATTTATCTTCTGTCAATTTATAGGTAGAATACGCTCCCCTTGGCAGTTTGCTGGTTGATTTAAGTAGGATCCTGAAATGATTTTTCACGAAAATTTTGATGTTATCGTTGTTGGTGGTGGGCATGCAGGCACTGAAGCTGCATTGGCTGCTGCGCGTATGGGAATGAATACGCTTTTACTGACTCACAACATGGATACCTTAGGCCAAATGTCATGCAACCCTGCCATTGGTGGTATTGGCAAGGGCCATTTAGTTAAAGAAATTGATGCACTCGGCGGTGCAATGGCTCAAGCTATTGATAAAGGCGGGATCCAATTTCGAACACTAAACTCTTCTAAAGGCCCTGCTGTTCGTGCAACTCGTGCACAAGCTGATCGCGCTTTATATAAGGCTGCTATTCAAGACATCTTGCAAAACCAAGATAATTTAAAGATCTTTCAGCAATCGTGTGATGATCTCATTGTAGAAAATAACCAGGTTAAAGGTGTAGTTACCCAAATGGGGTTACGTTTTAGCGCACCATCAGTGGTATTGACCGTTGGTACTTTCCTTGGTGGACAAATTCATATCGGCCTTGAGAATTTTAAAGGCGGAAGAGCAGGTGATCCACCTTCAATCGCTTTAGCTGATCGTTTACGTGAATTGCCATTTCGTGTTGATCGCTTAAAAACAGGTACGCCACCACGTATTGATGCACGCACTGTTGATTTTACTAAAATGCAAGAGCAGCCAGGTGATGCACCTACCCCGGTATTTTCATTTTTAGGTAAACAAAGTGATCATCCACAACAAATTCCGTGTTATATCACGTACACCAATGAAAAAACTCATGATGTGATCCGCAATAACCTTCATCGCTCACCTATGTATTCTGGTGTGATTGAAGGCATTGGCCCACGCTATTGTCCATCAATTGAAGATAAGATCGTTCGTTTTGCAGATAAAGATAAACACCAAATATTTGTGGAGCCAGAAGGATTAACCTCTTATGAGCTTTACCCTAATGGTATTTCTACAAGCTTACCATTTGATGTTCAATTAGAAATCGTACAATCAATTGCCGGTTTTGAAAATGCGCATATATGTCGCCCAGGTTACGCAATTGAATATGACTTTTTTGATCCTCGCGATTTAAAGAAATCATTAGAAACTAAGTTTATTAATGGATTATTCTTTGCTGGCCAAATTAATGGCACTACAGGGTATGAAGAAGCGGGTGCACAAGGTTTAATTGCTGGTATGAATGCTGCGCTTCAAGTTCAAGGTAAAGAGCCATGGACCCCACGTCGTGATGAAGCTTATGTAGGTGTACTTATTGATGACCTAACAACACTCGGTACTAAAGAACCATACCGTATGTTTACTAGCCGTGCTGAATACCGTTTATTGCTTCGTGAAGATAATGCAGATATCCGTCTAACAGCCAAAGGCCGCGAACTAGGTTTGGTTAATGATGAGCGTTGGCAATCATTTAACGAAAAAATGGATGTGATCGCAAAAGAGTCACAGCGTATTAAAGAAACATGGATCCATAAGGATCATGCTGTAATTGATCAAGTAAATAACTTATTGAAAACACCTTTAGTCCGTGAAGCGAGTTTAGAAGATCTTCTACGTCGTCCTGAGATTCGTTACAACGATCTTATGGCAATTGATGGCCTAGGATCTGAATTTGAAAATGCACCGGCGCTTGAACAAGTTGAGATCCATACTAAATATGCAGGCTACATTGCACGCCAGCAAGATGAGATCAATAAACAATTACGTCACGAAGAAACCGTATTGCCAAAAGATTATGATTATTCGACTGTTTCGGGGTTATCAAATGAAGTTGTTGCTAAGTTAACAGAAGCCCGCCCTGACACTATCGGCCAAGCATCGCGTATTTCTGGTATCACCCCTGCGGCGATTTCGCTATTATTAGTGTATCTAAAGAAGCAAGGCTTATTACGCAAAATCGCGTAGTGATTAAGGAATACCGTGTTACAGCAACAATTGACCTCTTTGTTAGCGCAAACTGATATTGCGCTAACTGAAAAACAACAGCAACAACTCGTTCAATATGTTGAGTTACTTAACAAATGGAACAAAGCATATAATCTAACATCTGTGCGCATGCCAGAGGAAATGATGATTAAACACATCATGGATAGTTTAGTTGTTGCTCCTCACCTACCCGGTCATCATTATATAGATGTTGGGACGGGTCCTGGTTTACCGGGTATTGTTTTAGCGATAGCGCTACCCGATACTCAGTTTGTTTTACTGGATAGCTTAGGCAAGCGAGTAAGATTTTTAATGCAAGTTAAACATGAGCTTGGGCTTAAAAATGTCACCCCTGTACAGTCTAGAGTTGAACAATACCAGCCAAGTGTTAAATTAGATGGTGTATTAAGTCGTGCATTTGCTTCATTACAAGATATGGTTGACTGGTGTTCACACTTAATTGATCATTCAGGTAAATTTATTGCATTGAAAGGTGTGTTTCCTAGTGACGAACTAGAATCATTACCAGCAGGCATTAAATTTGAGCAAAAAATAGCATTGGAAGTTCCAGAGTTAGATGCACAAAGACATTTAATTATTCTTTCTAAAGACTAGGGATCAGAGCACTGTGGCAAAAGTCATTGCAATAGCAAATCAAAAAGGCGGCGTGGGTAAAACCACCACAGCTGTAAATTTAGCAGCTTCTATGGCTGCAACAAAACGCAAAGTGCTATTAATCGATCTCGATCCGCAAGGTAATGCCACCATGGGAAGCGGTGTTGATAAATACAGCGATGTTGCAACCATCTATGATTTATTAATCGAAGAAAAGCCAATCGATGAAGTCGTATGCAAAGAGACCTCTGGTGAATATCATTTAATTGCTGCCAATGGCGATGTTACCGCAGCAGAAGTAAAGCTGATGGAGCTATTTGCTCGCGAAGTACGCTTACGGAATGCTTTAGAAAAAATATCAGATCAATACGAATTTATTTTTATCGACTGCCCTCCTTCTCTAAATATGTTAACTGTAAACGCAATGGCTGCTGCAGATTCCATTTTAGTGCCAATGCAATGTGAGTATTATGCGCTTGAAGGATTAACTGCTTTGATGGATACCATTACCCAACTTGCTAAAATGGTTAATCCAAAACTGCAAATAGAAGGTATCTTGCGTACGATGTACGATCCACGTAATCGATTAGCAAATGATGTATCAGAACAGTTAAAACAACATTTTGGTGATAAAGTATACCGCACCGTTATTCCACGTAATGTGCGTTTAGCTGAAGCGCCGAGTTTTGGCGCACCCGCTATGTACTATGACCGGGCATCAAGTGGCGCTAAAGCCTATTTAGCCCTTGCCGGTGAAATGCTTCGCAGAAAAGAAAAAAAATCTCCTATCGTCGCCTAACTTTGAGGTAAAAAAATAACATGTCTGCTAAAAAACGCGGTTTAGGCCGAGGACTCGATGCTTTACTAAGTTCATCAAAACCAGCACCAACGCCGGTAAATCAAGATTCGGCTGAGGTATCACCTGTAATAGAACAATCAGTTGATGGTCCAAAGTCTGATTTACAGAAATTAGCGATTGAGTTCTTACATTCAGGTAAATACCAACCGCGTAAAGACATGTCGGAAGAAGCACTTGAAGAATTAGCAAGCTCTATTCGTTCACAAGGCATCATTCAACCAATCGTAGTGCGCCCTATTGCAGAAAATAGTTATGAAATTATTGCTGGTGAACGTCGCTGGCGTGCAGCACAGATAGCGAAGCTTGATGTTGTTCCTTGTATTATTAAGGATGTGCCTGATGAAGCGGCTGTTGCTATTGCGCTGATTGAAAATATTCAACGTGAAGATTTAAATGCAATGGAAGAAGCCATTGCATTAAGCCGTTTACTGAATGAATTTGAATTAACACATCAACAAGTGGCTGAAGCTGTCGGTAAATCTCGCACCACGGTAACTAATTTACTGCGCTTAAATAACTTAAACGATGATGTTAAAATATTGTTAGAGCATGGTGACATTGAAATGGGTCATGCTCGTTGTTTGTTAGCGCTAGAAGGTGAGTCGCAATCTGATGCTGCGCGCTTGGCCGTTGCAAAAGCGTTGACTGTTCGTGAAACAGAGAAGTTAGTTCGTTCAATTTTAGAGCCCGCACCTAAAAAAGAGCCTTTAGAAAAAGATCCAGATGTCAAACAGTTAGAACAGCAATTAGCAGACAACTTGGGCGCCAAAGTAGAAATCAACTACAACAAAAAAGGCAAAGGTAAATTGGTTATTTCCTACACTAATTTAGATGAGTTAGATGGAATTTTACACCGTATAAACCAAGACTATTCCGAGCATTAATTAATATCATGTCCAAAATGAGACAATTGTCGCTATTTTGCACCACAATACACCGACTCAAGTTGCAAAACTGGCAGGATTCAGTATAATTTCGCCAGTTTTCATACCCTGACAAATAGAATGCCAATAAGGTTAACGAAACGTGACTAATAAGTTAGCAGCGCCTTATCAGTTGGCTGCATTTAAATTAATCTGTTTGCAAGGTAGTGTAGCATTGGTTGCTGCCACAATTGTTTTCATCGGTTGGGGAGTAGATGCCGGCCTATCAGCATTAGCTGGAGGCGCTGTAGCAGTACTTCCCCACTGTGTATTTGCCATCTATGCATTCAGGTATATGGGTGCTAGTAAGGTAAATCAAGCATATACCTCGCTAAAGCGTGGTAATGGACTAAAATTTTTGCTGACAATCATATTGTTTGCGCTAGTACTAAAGCATTTTACGGTAATAATGTTACCTTTTTTTAGTATTTATGTACTTACGCTAATAACAGGATTGTTTGCACCCGTTTTTTTTAAACATTAACTTTTGGGATATAACATGGCTGCAGAAGAAGTTACTCTATCTAGCCATATTCAGCACCACTTAACCAATGCTAAGATGTGCTCGACCGATGCCGGTCTTGCCTTCAATAAAGCATGTGCGGATAGTGGTTTCTGGACATGGCATATAGATACCCTCGCATGGTCTATCGGTTTAGGTCTTATATTTTTATGGATCTTCCGTAGTGCCGCTAAAAAATCAACACTGGGTGTACCGGGTAAATTTCAATGTTTCATTGAAATGATTGTTGAGTTCGTTGGCGACAACGTTCGTGACACCTTCCACGGTAAGAGCAAGCTTATCGCACCATTAGCATTAACAATATTCGTGTGGATATTCTTAATGAACTTAATGGACTTAATACCTGTTGATTTCCTACCTGCATTTGCTGGCTTTGTTGGCGAAACTGCATTTGGTATGGACTCACATGACGTATACATGAAAATCGTACCTACTACTGACATCAACTTAACAGCAGCGCTAGCGCTAGGTGTTTTCTTATTGATGATCGGTTACTCAATTAAAATCAAGGGTATCGGTGGTTTCATTAAAGAGTTAACGCTTCACCCGTTCAGCTCAAACAACACGTTGGTTCAAATTCTTTTGATCCCATTTAATTTGTTACTTGAACTTATTGCTCTTGTTGCTAAGCCTTTCTCGCTAGCACTGCGTTTGTTCGGTAATTTATATGCTGGTGAGTTGATTTTCATCTTAATCGGCGCAGTTGGTTTAATGCAACTTCCGTTGCACTTTATCTGGGCAGTATTCCATATCTTAGTAATCGTATTACAAGCGTTCGTATTCATGATGCTTACAATCGTTTACCTAAGCATGGCAAGCTCTGATAATCACTAATCACTAATTACTAGATTTACAATTTTACTTTAACTTTAATATACAATTGAAACTTTGGAGAAATAAATGGAAGCTTTAGAACTTTTAAACGGCTTAAAATACATCGCAGTTGCACTACTAATTGGTTTTGGTGCAATTGGTACAGCGATTGGTTTTGGTAACATGGGTGGTAAATTCCTAGAAGCATGTGCGCGTCAACCTGAACTTGCTCCTTCACTACAAGTTAAGATGTTCATCCTAGCTGGTCTAATCGATGCTGTAGCAATGATTGGTGTTGGTATCGCGATGGTATTGTTGTTCGTACTTTAATTTTATTTTTTGAACAGCTTACTATTTAAGGAGGAGCGGTTGTGAACTTAAACGCCACTCTTATCGGTGAATTAATTGCGTTTACGGTGTTCGTACTTTTCTGTATGAAATTCGTATGGCCACCATTAAACGGTGCAATTGAAGCTCGCCAAAAGAAAATCGAAGATGGTTTAGCTGCCTCTGATAGAGCCGAGAAAGACTTAGAACTTGCGCAAAAGAAAGCTGCTGATCAGCTTAAAGATGCAAAAGCTCAAGCGGCTGATATCATTGAACAAGCTAAAAAGCGTGCCGTGCTAATTGTTGACGAAGAAACAGTTCGTGGTCAGCAAGAGCGTGAAAAAATTATTGCTCAAGGGCAATCTGAAATCGAAGCAGAACGTAACCGTGTAACAGAAGAGCTACGTAAACAAGTAGCTACTCTTGCAGTGGTTGGTGCTGAACGCATTTTAGAGCGCGAAATCAATCAAGCCGCACATAGTGACATCGTTGAAAAACTTGTCGCTGAGCTGTAATTAGGAGGGTATGAGCATGTCTGAATTGACTACTATCGCTCGCCCATACGCTAAAGCGGCTTTTGAACTTGCCGTTGAAAAAGGCACTATGGAAAGCTGGAATGAGATGTTGTTTTTTGCTGGTGAAGTTGCCAGCAATGAACAAGCATCAAGCATTTTAGCTGGATTGCCTACTGCAACTGCACAAGCTGAGTTATTTAATCAGATTTGTGCTGAGCAGCTCAACGAACAAGGTCAGAACCTAGTGAAGGTGATGGCTGAAAATGGACGTTTGATTGCCCTACCTGCGGTTGCAGAGTTATTTGCTGAATTTAAAGCAGAATACGATAAAGAAATCGAAGTAGACGTGATTTCGGCAACCCCTCTAGCTGCTCAGCAGCAAGAATCATTGGTAGCGGCACTTGAAAAACGTTTCGCACGCAAAGTTAAGCTGAATTGTAGTGAAGACGCTACAGTTGTTGGCGGACTAATTATCAAGTCTGGTGATACTGTAATCGACGGCTCAGTACGCGGTAAATTAAACCGCTTAGCCACAACACTACAATCGTAATTGGGAAAAAGAGCATGCAACTTAATTCCACTGAAATTTCAGATCTGATCAAACAACGTATTGAGCAGTTCGAAGTTGTAAGTGAAGCTCGTAACGAAGGTACAATTGTATCTGTTACTGACGGTATCATTCGCATCCACGGTCTAGCTGACTGTATGCAAGGTGAGATGATTGAGCTTCCTGGCAACCGTTATGCTATCGCACTAAACCTTGAGCGTGACTCAATTGGTGCAGTAGTAATGGGTCCTTACGCTGACCTTACAGAAGGCGTAAAAGTTTATACAACTGGCCGTATCTTAGAAGTTCCTGTTGGTCGTGGTCTACTTGGTCGTGTTGTAAACACACTTGGTGCACCTATCGATGGTAAAGGCGCTTTAGATAACGACGGTTTTGAACCTGTAGAAAAAATTGCACCAGGTGTAATCGAACGTCAATCTGTTGATGAGCCAGTTCAAACTGGTTACAAATCTATTGATGCGATGATTCCAGTTGGTCGTGGTCAGCGTGAGCTTGTGATCGGTGACCGCCAAACAGGTAAAACTGCACTAGCAATCGATGCAATCATCAACCAAAAAGGTACAGGCGTTAAGTGTGTGTACGTTGCGGTTGGTCAAAAAGCCTCTACTATTGCTAACGTAGTACGTAAATTAGAAGAGCACGGTGCATTAGAAAACACAATCGTTGTTGTTGCATCTGCTTCTGAGTCTGCGGCACTTCAGTACTTAGCTCCGTTCTCGGGCTGTACTATGGGTGAATACTTCCGTGACCGTGGTGAAGACGCGCTAATCGTATATGATGATTTATCTAAGCAAGCTGTTGCTTACCGTCAAATCTCATTGCTACTTAAGCGTCCACCAGGTCGTGAAGCATACCCAGGTGACGTATTCTATCTTCACTCGCGTCTTCTAGAGCGTGCATCGCGTGTAAACGCTGATTACGTTGAGAAGTTCACTAATGGTGAAGTGAAAGGTAAAACAGGTTCATTGACGGCATTGCCAATCATTGAAACTCAAGGCGGCGACGTTTCTGCGTTCGTACCGACTAACGTTATCTCTATCACCGATGGTCAGATCTTCTTAGAAACTGACTTATTCAACTCAGGTATCCGTCCGGCAGTAAATGCTGGTATCTCGGTATCGCGTGTTGGTGGTGCTGCACAAACTAAAATCGTTAAGAAACTAGGTGGCGGTATCCGTCTAGCCCTAGCTCAGTATCGTGAATTGGCTGCGTTCTCGCAGTTCGCGTCTGACCTTGATGATGCAACTCGTGCTCAACTTGAGCATGGTGAGCGTGTAACAGAGCTAATGAAGCAGAAACAGTACGCACCAATGTCTGTTGCTGAAATGTCTTTGTCGTTATTTGCAGCAGAGAAAGGTTATTTAAAAGATGTTGAAATCCCTAAAATCATGGATTTCGAAGCAGCTTTACTTTCTTATGCAAACAGCACATACGCAGAGCTTATGGCTCAAATCAATGAAACAGGTAACTACAACGCCGAGATCGAAGCGCAGCTTAAAGAACTTCTAGAGAAGTTCAAGTCTACGCAAACTTGGTAATTTAGTTATTAATGGTGCGCTTTAGCTTGCTAAAGCTCACCTTGATTCGGAGAGAGAGTCATGGCCAGCGGAAAAGAGATTAAAAGCAAGATCGGCAGTATTAAAAATACTCAAAAGATCACCAGTGCAATGGAAATGGTTGCTGCGTCTAAAATGAAAAAGGCGCAAGAACGAGTGGCTTCAAGCCGTCCATACGCTGAAAAATTACGTAAAGTAATTGGTCGTGTTGCTCAAGCAAATCTTGATTTTACTCACCCGTTCTTAGAAGAGCGTGAAGTAAAACGAGTTGGTTATATTGTTATCTCTACTGACCGTGGTTTGTGTGGCGGCTTAAACTCAAACGAGTTTAAGAAAGTTGCACAAGACGTTAAAGCGTGGAAAGAAAAAGGTGTAGACGCCGAGTTTGCAACTTTAGGCAGCAAAGCTGCTGGTTTCTTCCAACGTTTTGGCGGTCAACTACTCGCTAAAAAAGCGGGCTTAGGAGATAAACCTTCAGTACAAGACATAATTGGTCCTGTAAAAATAATGCTAGATGCATTCTCTGAAGGCAAAATTGACCGTTTATTCTTGGTATATAACAACTTCGTTAATACCATGAAGCAAGAGCCAATGATAGATCAGTTACTCCCTTTGCCAAAAGCTGAAGAAGAAGTTTCTGCACATGCATGGGACTACTTATACGAGCCAAACCCAGACGCGATTTTAGAAGCGCTGTTAGTACGCTTTATTGAGTCTCAAGTATACCAAGGTGTAGTTGAGAACGCTGCCTCTGAACAGGCTGCCCGTATGGTTGCGATGAAAGCTGCAACTGATAACGCTGGCGACCTTATGGATGAGTTACAGCTTATTTATAACAAGGCGCGCCAAGCTGCAATCACACAAGAAATTAGTGAGATTGTTTCTGGTTCAGCCGCAGTTTAATGCTTCTGGCAAAGATTAAAGAGAGGAATAGACATGAGTTTAGGTAAGGTCGTCCAAATTATCGGTGCCGTTGTGGATATTGAATATTCGCAAAACAACGTGCCAGCCGTATATGACGCACTAAAAGTAACAGATGGCGATTTAGTAGGTTTGACTCTAGAAGTTCAACAACAGCTAGGTGGCGGTGTGGTACGTGCTATCGCACTAGGTACTACAGACGGTTTACGTCGTGGTGCTTCAGTAGAAAACACAGGTGAAGCGATTAAAGTTCCAGTTGGTACTGCAACTTTAGGTCGTATCATGAACGTACTTGGTGAGCCAATCGATGAAGCAGGCCCAATCGGCGAAGAAGACCGTATGTCTATTCACCGTGCAGCGCCTTCTTACGAAGAGCAATCAAGTTCAATTGAACTTTTAGAAACAGGTATCAAGGTAATCGACCTTGTATGTCCGTTCGCTAAAGGTGGTAAAGTTGGTTTATTCGGTGGTGCCGGTGTTGGTAAAACCGTAAACATGATGGAACTTATCCGTAACATCGCAATCGAGCACAGCGGCTACTCAGTATTCGCAGGTGTTGGTGAGCGTACTCGTGAGGGTAACGATTTCTACCATGAGATGAACGATTCAAACGTACTTGATAAAGTATCGCTTGTATACGGTCAGATGAACGAGCCTCCAGGTAACCGTTTACGCGTAGCGTTAACGGGTCTTACTATGGCTGAGAAATTCCGTGACGAAGGTCGTGACGTACTTTTCTTCGTAGATAACATCTACCGTTATACACTTGCAGGTACAGAAGTATCAGCACTTCTTGGTCGTATGCCATCAGCAGTAGGTTACCAGCCTACACTTGCTGAAGAAATGGGTGTACTTCAAGAGCGTATCGCATCTACTAAGACTGGCTCAATTACTTCAATCCAAGCGGTATACGTACCTGCGGATGATTTAACGGATCCATCTCCAGCAACTACCTTTGCTCACTTAGATGCAACAGTAGTACTTTCACGTGATATCGCTTCACTTGGTATCTACCCTGCGGTAGACCCACTTGATTCATCTTCACGTCAACTTGACCCACAAGTAATTGGTCAAGAGCACTACGATACAGCACGTGGCGTTCAAACAGTTCTTCAGCGTTATAAAGAACTTAAAGACATCATTGCAATCCTAGGTATGGACGAGCTTTCTGACGAAGATAAGCAACTTGTATCTCGTGCACGTAAAATCCAACGCTTCCTATCTCAGCCATTCTTCGTGGCAGAGGTATTTACAGGTGCGTCAGGTAAATACGTTTCACTTAAAGACACAATTGCTGGCTTTAAAGGCATCTTAAACGGTGAGTTTGATGACCTTCCAGAGCAAGCGTTCTACATGGTTGGCTCTATCGAAGAAGCGGCAGAAAAAGCCAAAAGCATGTAATTAGGAGGGTAGTATGGCAGCTATGACTGTACATCTTGACGTAGTAAGCGCTGAAGAGAAATTATTTTCTGGTTTGGTTGAATCTATTCAAGTAAGTGGTAGTGAAGGTGAGTTAGGTGTAAATGCCGGTCACGCTCCACTACTAACTGCCCTTAAACCTGGTATGGTACGTTTAGTTAAGCAATTTGGTGAAGAAGAGCTCATCTACATTGCAGGTGGCACGCTAGAAGTTCAACCGAACATTGTTTCTGTACTTGCAGATACAGCTGTTCGAGGTGAAGACTTAGACGAACAAGCTGCAGAGCAAGCTAAACGTGACGCTGAACAACAAATGGCACAAGGTGGCACTGCTGAGTTAGATTATAACCAAGCAGCTGTTCAACTCGCTGAAGCAATTGCTCAGCTACGTGTTATTCAGCAATTACGTAATAAGTAAGCCTATCTGGTTTATTAAAAGCCCACTTTATAGTGGGCTTTTTTGTGCTTAAAATAAATTATTGATGCAAAGAGTGCATTAGATCACTTCTTATACTTATATCCTTCAGCAAACCTCGTTACAATAACGCTAGATAAACAGACACTCATTCAATTTAGGTACGCAGCATGTGATTATTTTTGCTGCGAGCATGCGCACATGAAGTGGCATGCGTCACCAAATAAATAGAGGTGTGATTGTGTTAGTTAACTAAAACAAAGAAAGAAGGATATTGTTTTAATGTCACTTACGACGGTTATTTTAGCTGCGGGTAAAGGTACTCGTATGCGTTCGGCTCTACCAAAAGTACTGCACAAAGTTGCGGGTAAACCCATGGTGCAACATGTCATTGATAACGCCAATGCATTAGGTGCAACTTCAACTAATTTAGTTTATGGTCACGGCGGCGAGTTATTACAACAGCAATTGGCTGATAATGCCGTAAACTGGGTGCTTCAAGCAGACCAGCTTGGTACCGGTCATGCTGTCGCACAGGCAAACCCTCATATTAATGATGAAGATACCGTTCTAGTTTTATACGGTGACGTACCACTTACTAAACAATCTACACTTGAGCGCTTGCTTGAAGCGACGCCTAAGAATGGCTTAGCAGTATTAACTGTTAATTTAGTAAACCCTAATGGCTACGGCCGTATGTTGCGTGTAGACGGCAAGTTAGTCGGAATTGTTGAGCAAAAAGACGCATCACCAGAGCAACTATTAATTACTGAAGTAAACACTGGCATTATGGCAGTGAATGGCAAGCTATTAAAAAGCTGGTTAGGTAACTTGTCTAACGAAAACGCACAGGGCGAATACTACCTAACAGACATCGTAGCAATGGCACACGCTGAAGGTGTTGAGATCAGCTCAGCACAACCGGATCACCCAATGGAAGTTGAAGGTGCAAATAACCGTGTACAACTTGCTGGTCTTGAACGTGCATATCAAGCATGGCAAGCAGAAGAGTTAATGCTAAACGGTGCAACACTTGCAGACCCTGCGCGTATCGATGTACGCGGCGAAGTGACAACCGGCGAAGATGTGCTGATTGATGTTAATGTTATCTTTGAAGGTAAAGTAACACTGGGTAACAACGTTGAAATCGGTCCTAATTGTGTCCTTAAAGATTGTACGATTGGCGATAACGTAATCATTAAAGCAAATACATTAGTTGAAGATGCGTCTGTCGCAGCTAAATGTACACTAGGCCCTTACGCCCGTCTTCGTCCTGGCGCTATTATGGAAGAAGATTCGCATATTGGTAACTTTGTTGAAATGAAAAAATCGCGTTTAGGAAAAGGCTCTAAAGCTAATCACTTAACTTATCTTGGCGATGCTGAAATTGGCGAAAAGGTTAATATAGGTGCAGGTACTATTACCTGTAACTACGATGGAGTAAATAAATCAAAAACTATCATTGGCGATAACTCATTTATCGGGTCAAATTCGTCATTAGTCGCCCCTGTAAATATTGGCGCAACAGCTACAATTGGAGCTGGCTCGGTCATTACAAACGCAGTTGCTGATGAACAATTAGCGGTTGCACGTGGCAAACAGCGAAACTTAGATGGTTGGAAACGGCCTGTTAAAAAATAACTAAGTTTATTCAATTTAAAAAGCGAGTTTAAAAACTCGCTTTTTTATTGCATAAATGTAATTAAATAAAAGTGCCATATTGTTGTCATTCCTATGTGTTGATATTTAATCAATTACAATACTAAGGAAATAACAATGTTACGAAGAACAATACTTGCGCTATCAATCCTATCGGTACTCACAGGCTGCTCTATTGATGGTGACGATGGGGTTAACGGTGTGCAAGGTGAAGCTGGTGCACAAGGAACTCCAGGAATCAATGGCGTTGATGGTATCAATGGTACGGACGGCATAGACGGGGACGATGGCGTAGATGCCAATTCAAGCCTTAATATAAATCTAGTTGGTCGTGCGGTACTCAATGCACAAAGCCCTGAAGGGGCAGCTGAAATTGTGGCGTATCAAAAATCAAAAAAGTGGATATACGCAATTAATAGTTCAGGCGATGCAGCTGTGGTCAATATTATTCCAGCTGACACTTTTGATGCCACAGCGCTGGTTAAAGACAACGAAGGCATTGTAACCTCAACAAACTTAACGAGTGCAATTACTCTTTCCCTAAACGAAAATACTCCTGGAGATGCAAATAGCATCGCAATTGATTCTAATAATGAGCTACTTGCAGTTGCAATGGCTGCAAAGAATGTGGGGGAATCTGGTCAAATAGCGTTTTACGACATTAGTGGCAATAGCCCTGTGTTTATTAAAAATGTGACGGCTGGTTTTTTACCCGACATGGTTACATTTAGCCACGATGGTGCAAAAGTAGTTGTTGCAAATGAAGGTGAACCAAGCGGTGACTACAGTATTGATCCAGAAGGGTCAATTAGTATCATCAATGTTGTAAATGGTGTAATAGAAGATACTGCTACCAGTATTGGCTTTGCCTCTTATAACAATCAGCAAGCAGAACTTGAAGCACAGGGTTTGGTATTTGCTAATCCAACAGGGCGCACTATAAATGGCAATCTAATAAGTACTACTGTAGCAATGGATTTAGAGCCAGAGTATGTGAGTATTTCCAAGGATAATAAATACGCCTATGTCTCTATTCAAGAAAATAACGCTCTAGCTACCATCAATCTTGAAGATAATTCCCTTGAGCTAAAAGGGCTCGGTTTTAAAGATTGGTCAAACTTACAATTTGACGCTTCAGACAAAGACGGCGGTGTTAACTTTAAATCATACCCTGGTTTATATGGCATGTATCAGCCAGATACAATTGCAAGTTTTAGTTGGAAGGGAGCCAACTTTATTGTATCTGCCAATGAGGGTGATGCACGCGAATACTTTTTTGATGCCAGCGATGAAGCTGATTGTATAGCCAAGGGCGGCCTTGATTATGACGCTAAAGATGGGTGTTTGGCATATATAGATGAAAGCCGCGTAGAAGATCTAGCTCTCGCAGCTAACTTCGATTACTTAAATAACGATGATAACGACATTGGTCGTTTAAAAGTTACAACAGTAAAAGGTGATAAAAATAATGATGGCCAATACGAATCTCTTTATGCCTATGGCGCACGCTCATTTACCATTTGGGATAGCAATGGGCTGGTGGTGTTTGACTCAGGCGATCAAATTGCACGAGTAACCGCTTCTGTTCATGGTAACGCGTTTAATAACAACGAAGATGAAAACAAAGGCGATACACGCTCAGATGATAAAGGGGCAGAACCCGAAGCGCTAACATTAGGTAAGGTTGGCGATAGGTTGTTTGCTTTTGTTGGCTTAGAGCGTATGGGCACAATAATGGTGTTTGATATAACCAACCCTTACGATGTGAAATTTCAAGACTACTTCTATAATCGTGGTTTAGAACCAAGTGCAGATATAAGTGGCGACCTTGCTCCTGAAGGAATGACATTTGTTCCTGCAGCGCAAAGTGCAACAAACGAAGCACTGCTTATAGTCGGTAATGAAATCTCAGGCTCAATTGCCGTATGGGAAATAGCAACTCAGTAATTAATAAAGTGTTATGTAAAAGCGATTAGCAGTTATCTATAAATCGCTTTTACTTCCTCCCCCTCTTGCAATCATGCCTTGTGTGAATGAATTTTAATCAAAAACAGCTCTGCAGCCCTTTGTTTGTATGGTTACTGTACTAAATTGAAATTAATTTAATAAAACTGAAATAAAGCATTGACCCTCTCCAGAATATCCCTATAATGCGCATCCACTGACCCGGCAGGCAGCAATGAAAAGCGCTGAACAAACGGTAAGTGAGTCGAGTGAAACTTAGCTTTCAAATCTTTTAGAAGAAACTAAAAATTAAGTGTTGACAAAAAAATAGGAAGGCGTAATATGCGCAGCCCTAGCGAGATAAAGTTTAACGCTTTAATCGCAACGTTCTTTAACAATATAAAGCAATCATCTGTGTGGGCACTCGTACAGATTGAGTTCTAACAGCCAAGCTACTTAGGTAGTGAGGCAAACAAATTTAGAGTCTCAATTGAAACTGAGTGACCAACGGAATAATTACTTAGGTAGTTATTCAGCACAGTCAATTCAATATCGAAAGATATTAAATAAATTCAGAATTCATTGAGCTGTCGAAAGACAAAAAACTTTTAATTGAAGAGTTTGATCATGGCTCAGATTGAACGCTGGCGGCAGGCCTAACACATGCAAGTCGAGCGGTAACAGAGAGTAGCTTGCTACTTTGCTGACGAGCGGCGGACGGGTGAGTAATGCTTGGGAACATGCCTTGAGGTGGGGGACAACAGTTGGAAACGACTGCTAATACCGCATAATGTCTACGGACCAAAGGGGGCTTCGGCTCTCGCCTTTAGATTGGCCCAAGTGGGATTAGCTAGTTGGTGAGGTAATGGCTCACCAAGGCGACGATCCCTAGCTGGTTTGAGAGGATGATCAGCCACACTGGGACTGAGACACGGCCCAGACTCCTACGGGAGGCAGCAGTGGGGAATATTGCACAATGGGCGCAAGCCTGATGCAGCCATGCCGCGTGTGTGAAGAAGGCCTTCGGGTTGTAAAGCACTTTCAGTCAGGAGGAAAGGTTAGTCGTTAATACCGGCTAGCTGTGACGTTACTGACAGAAGAAGCACCGGCTAACTCCGTGCCAGCAGCCGCGGTAATACGGAGGGTGCGAGCGTTAATCGGAATTACTGGGCGTAAAGCGTACGCAGGCGGTTTGTTAAGCGAGATGTGAAAGCCCCGGGCTCAACCTGGGAACTGCATTTCGAACTGGCAAACTAGAGTGTGATAGAGGGTGGTAGAATTTCAGGTGTAGCGGTGAAATGCGTAGAGATCTGAAGGAATACCGATGGCGAAGGCAGCCACCTGGGTCAACACTGACGCTCATGTACGAAAGCGTGGGGAGCAAACAGGATTAGATACCCTGGTAGTCCACGCCGTAAACGATGTCTACTAGAAGCTCGGAGCCTCGGTTCTGTTTTTCAAAGCTAACGCATTAAGTAGACCGCCTGGGGAGTACGGCCGCAAGGTTAAAACTCAAATGAATTGACGGGGGCCCGCACAAGCGGTGGAGCATGTGGTTTAATTCGATGCAACGCGAAGAACCTTACCTACACTTGACATACAGAGAACTTACCAGAGATGGTTTGGTGCCTTCGGGAACTCTGATACAGGTGCTGCATGGCTGTCGTCAGCTCGTGTTGTGAGATGTTGGGTTAAGTCCCGCAACGAGCGCAACCCCTATCCTTAGTTGCTAGCAGGTAATGCTGAGAACTCTAAGGAGACTGCCGGTGATAAACCGGAGGAAGGTGGGGACGACGTCAAGTCATCATGGCCCTTACGTGTAGGGCTACACACGTGCTACAATGGCGCATACAGAGTGCTGCGAACTCGCGAGAGTAAGCGAATCACTTAAAGTGCGTCGTAGTCCGGATTGGAGTCTGCAACTCGACTCCATGAAGTCGGAATCGCTAGTAATCGCGTATCAGAATGACGCGGTGAATACGTTCCCGGGCCTTGTACACACCGCCCGTCACACCATGGGAGTGGGTTGCTCCAGAAGTAGATAGTCTAACCCTCGGGAGGACGTTTACCACGGAGTGATTCATGACTGGGGTGAAGTCGTAACAAGGTAGCCCTAGGGGAACCTGGGGCTGGATCACCTCCTTATACGATTTAGAACTTATTTGTTCGTAGTGTCCACACAGATGATTGTTAGTTAGTTTGCTCATTGAGTTTACTAATTAATATGCTCTTTAAAAATTTGGAAAAGCTGATAATAAAATTCGTATGAATAACATTGTTATTTATACAGAGTTTTCAAAAGTAAAAAAGAATGATAGCAGTATCATTCAGTGCC